>JAFGJF010000636.1 GCA_016929205.1 Anaerolineae bacterium | reverse complement strand
GCCCTCGCACCAGCCCTGGGGCGACATCGGATCGAAATCCTCGAGCCAGGAGCCGTCTATCAGCCGCGGCCGCATAAAGCCGCTCCCGGCGTCGTAAAGATTGCGATAGTTGCCGGCGCGGTGCAGAAACACCCTCGCGTCGCCCGTCTTGCCCGTCACCTCGGCCATCTGTGCCAGGCACCAGTCGCAGTAGGCGTATTCCAGCGTTTGGCTGGCGCCGTCACAATGAAAGGCGTGCGCCTGGATGCCCAACGGCACGTAGCCGCGTTCGAGATAGGACTCGACCCCGCCGCCCAGACAACTATCATGCTCGTAGCCGGCTTTGCTCATCAGGCCGCCCGGACCGTGGTTCTTGACCATCCCTTCGTACGCTTGTTCAACGTCAAAAGAGCGAATCCCCTTTTGATAGGCCGAGACGAGCAGCGGCGTGGAGGTTGGCGAGATCATGACAAAGGTATAGTTGCCGCCCGAGGGCCCGCGCGGAATCAGCCCGCCGTTCCGGTACACGTCAAGCAGCGTGTGGCAAAAGTTGTGCGTGATCGCGGGATAGGCGAGCGGCCACAACACGTTGAGCGTCCACTGCGCGCCCCAAAAGGCGTCCGAGTTGTGGTGTTCGTAGTGCGGACGGCCCCGTTCGTCGAGCGCAATTCGGCGCACCACCGGCTCGTCGCCGGTCATGTCCAGGTATGCGCCGTTGTGGTCGCTGACCCGGCGGCGGCCGAGCAGGGCGTGGTAGAGATCGGTATAGAATTTGGTTTTCTGTGCGTTCGTGCCGCCCTGTACCTCGATCCGGCCCAGCCAGCGATCCCAAGTGTCGTAGGCCTCCTGCCGCACGCGGTCGAAATCCCAATGTGGCAGTTCGGCTTCGAGGTTGAGCCGCGCCTGCTCGACGCTGCAGTACGAGATCGCGACCTTGAGCTGAATCTGTTCGTCTTGCGCCGTCTGGTAACGCACCCAGATGCCGCTTTCCGGGCCTGAGATGCCGTCGATATCCTGCAATAATCTGCCCTCTTGCCAGGCGCCCATCGAGTCAAAGGGGCGGTCGAACGTCGCGACAAAATAGATCCGGGTTGGCTTGGGACGGCGGCGCGTGGCATCGTTCTCGACATAGCCCTCAAGCGTGCAGCCGTCGACGCGCTGGACTGATGCATCGGACATGCGCGACGGCCCGACCTCGGCGCCCAGATCGAAGAGGACGTGGCTCTCGGTGGATTGAGGAAAGGTGTAGCGGTGAAATCCTACCCGGTCGGTAGCGGTCAATTCGACGCGGATGCCATCGTCCTGCAAGACCAGGGCGTGGTATCCGGGCTGGACGATCTCGTCGTCGTGCGAAAAACGGGAGCGGTAGGCCTCGCATCCCAGGTGACCGCGAAACGGGCCGGTGGCTGGCTTGACGGGAATACCCGACAACTGCCAGGCGTGCACGTGGCTGAACCACAGTACGTATGGCTCAGTGTAGCGATAGCCGCTGCCCCAGGCTCCGCCGTTTACCGTATCGGGACTGAGGTTGACCATGCCAAAGGGCCGGCAGGCAGAGCTGAAAAAAAAGAAACGACGATTCGCGGTATCGATCAACGGATCGACCCACTCGACGGGACGCTTTATCATAACACCTCCACAAATGTCAGATCAGGAACCATCTCTATCAAACCATCCCTGTTTGGCATGCCTGATGAACTGTCTGAATCTATTTCCCTTGGCCGGTTCCGTTATCTCCCATCCTTCCGGATCGATCATCGGCCGGGCCGCAGCCGCCAGCTCCCAGAAGGCGAGGTTGGCGACCGGACCCCTTTCCGCTTCGTAGGCGCTCAGAAATTCGCCCGCCGCCTGGTCCAGTCCATCGAGAAACATGTTCATCCGGCAGTAGGCGACGTCGATCCCCGTGTCTCCATAGGCTGCCTCTTCCCAATCGACGACCGCCGTGATCTGCTCTCCTTCCCACAGCACGTTGCCCGGCCAATAGTCAATGTGCACCAATGCCGGTTTGACCTCTTGGATGCCGGGGAACCGATCGTGGATCGCCTGCCACACCGTTGCCCCATCGGGATGGGCGCGCATATAGTCCGGTACGGCGCCAGCGTGCAAGAACCACGTTGCTTCTATGTTGGCGTCGAGCAGAAACTGCCTGGCGGCGGCATCACAGGGCACCGAATGGATTTTGGCCAGCATCGTTGCCAGCGTACGTGCCCAGGCCTGGGGATCGAGCGGCGACATGACCTGCGTGCCGGGCACATAGCGGGTTACAATCCCCGGCGTGCCCAGCAGCGCGCCCGCCTCGTCCAGGTACAATGGTTCGGGGACCGGTATGCTGTGATTTCGGAGCAGGGCCAGCGTCCGGAATTCGAGGCGGGCCTTTTCAGCCTGCCCGGCGCTGCATTCGATGTACCGCCTGACCACGATCTGTGTGTCTGTGCCGCCGCCGGAACGCACCTGGACCAGGTGCGTCACGTTGGAATAACTGCCCGGAAGCGCATGGATCGCAAACGCCGTGTGTTCGGGGATCAGCACGTCCAGCAGCGCGCGAACGGTTTCTCTGGACGGCGGGCCAGCCGGTTGGCTCATCGGTAGCTGAACCGCCGCCCTTCGTCCAACATAGTCAAATAGTTGTTCACGGGCAGATAGTTGGCGACGGTGTTGCCCGTGCCCAGACAGTATCCGCCGCCGGGCAGGCATATCTGCAGTGTATCCCGCACCCGTTTACGAATTGCGGTCTCATCCGCACGGCATAAAAAATCCATGTCGATGCCGCCCAGCAGAGCGACGCGATCGCCCCACAGCGTTTTGGCCTTCCGCACGTCGACGATCGTATCTTCGAACGAGTGCTTGGCGTCGATCTGGACGTCGTCGATCAGGTCGTCCATAATCGCTTCCAGGTTGCCACAAGAGTGCAGGATGTAGAGCCGCCCGGCGTCGTGTGTGAGCCGGGCTAACGCCTTGTGCCCGGGCAGGACCAGCGCACGGGTATCCTTGGGGCTGATCAGTGTACCCGAGCGAAACCCCATGTCGTCGGAGCCCCAGATCATTTTGACGCGGTCGAATTGGACCAGCCGCTCGATGACCTGGCGATCGATATCGAGACAGCGGTCGGCGATGGCCTGGACCAGGTCGGGTTCGTCATAGAGCTTGTAGCACAACGTCTCGTAGCCCATCAACCAGGCGAGATTCTCGCAAAAGTGCCCGGTCAACCCACCGAGGAGACACATATCGTCCGGCAGGTTTTTTTCGTACCATTCCAAGGCTTTAGTGGTGGCGGCCCGGGGATCGGGCCAGGGGTAGGTTTCAAACTCTTGCCATGAGGTGATCGGGCCGCTGTGTTCGTCGATAAAATTGCGCCCCATCTCGCGTTTGTTTTCGGCCGTGTCCTCAGCAGTGTGCCAGCGCATCGGCATATCCATACCTTCCAGACCCACGAGAACGTAATCGTAACCCAGGAAACGTTGGATGGCGATCTCGGCCTTTTGAGTGAAAAAAGGATCGTTTTTGTTTATTCCTTCCAAGAGATCGTAGCGTTCGCATATCGCTTGTTTGATCTCCAGGTCCAGGAACAATTCGAGTACATGGACGCGCTCCGGGGTCCCTTTTCGGGCAACGCACCGGATGAGGCTTTCCCAATCGGGAGTGATCTCTCGGGTAAAGGGGGATGCTGGCATATCGGCCTCCTTGAGCAGTTTGCTAACGGTTCTGCGGATATGCCGTTCATTATACACGCTTTTTGTGACCTGTACAATGTGTCTAGATCAGTTTTCTTGTGCCTCAAACGCGCGACGGATCTTTTCCATTCGATTCCGGTTGACGCCCCAGTCCCAATAGGGCAGCCTGGATGTCGAGCGAAAGTGAATCAGGTCTGCCTGCTCATCCAAGTAGAATTCGACGTCATCGACGTATTGAATGCCCGGGGTTCGAAACTCGGCGTGGATATAGGTTGGTTCAGTGACAATGATCCGCGTGCGTTCCATTGCCTGGATGATCCCGAGTAGCCTGGTTTGTGCCTGCTGCACGGGGGTATCGAGCGCAATGGGGACGATACCGTGCGTCTTGTCCTGGCTCTGGGTAGAGACGCAGTTCGGTGAAGATGGGCACGGCGCCAGTTGGCCATCACGCACGCCCAGGTAGGGCGGGCTTTTGACAAACCGTGCCAGTATCGCGAGGATGCCGATTGCGATGACAACAAGGATGCCCATTCCGGCGGCGATGAACAACAGGATTTTGAACAGATTGGCCATGATATTTCCTTTCGCGGCTGATGTTGGTGGCGGCGATTATGCCAGCGACGACGTCGCGTCTCTCAGTAATTTTTCGAACGTTTCCAGTCCAACCTGCAGGCTGTCGCCCAAATAGATACCGGGCACGCGAGCCCGCCACTCGGGATGCTCGACAAAGATGCGCCCGCCAAAGCCGACAAAAGGGCGGCCGTCGCGGACGACACCGGACAATGCTTCAGGCCATTTGGCGAGCGACCGGGCACTCTGTTCGCCCATCGCCACCAGCACAAGCGCCAATGGCTGGATCTCTTGCACAAATCGGGCCAGATCGTCCAGGGGCACGGACTGTCCCAGATAGGCGACGGGCCAGCGACGGCGTTGCATCAGGACCGAGAAGGCCAGCAGTCCGCCCTCGTGCAGTTCGCCCGGCGCGCAGGCGAGGATGGTCGGCGGCACGTTGGCGCGTGGCGGCGGCGAAGTCAGAGCCCAGGATGCCAAACGGTGTCGGAGGTACTGTGTCGCCAGATGCTCTGTAGACACCGAGAGCACATCTTGCTGCCAAGCCTCTCCGATCCCGTTCAACGTCGGCAAGATCACCTCAAAAATTTGGTTCTCGACCGGATATTGTGCCAGTTCGCGGATGAATATCTGATCGGCTTGTTCAAGATCGTTCTCCGTCAGGCAGTGCAAGAGCTTTTTCTTGATCGCTGCCAGGCCGGGGCTTGGTTCGGAATACGGCGCGGAAGGTGTCTCTGGAAATGATGTGCGCGCTTGAGTTTGTTCGAGCGCGCGAATCGCCTGGCCAACGCGCATACCCTGGTCAATCTGCCGCTTGATCCAACGCAGGTCGGCTACCTGTTTCTCGGTATAGAGCCGGTGCCGGCCTTCGCTGCGAGCAGGCAGGGGAAAATCGTAGCGCCGTTCCCAGATGCGCAGTGTTGAGGACGGAATATCTGTCATCCGTTCGACGGCGCCGATATTGTAAACAGCTTGATCTTGAGTCACGGTCAGACCTTTCATTACGTTACGACTTGTGTATAGAGTATAGCACATGATGGATATTTTGTCAAGAAAAAATATACAAAACATTGACAAAATATCCATTCTGTGGTATAATCCAATCAACAAAACAAGCGCACAAAACACATCTGGAAGGAGACAAATGATGAAAATTCTGACCATTCTGAACGTGATCGCCTTACTGGCGACACTCGCCGTCAACGGACTGGCAAATACCCTGCCGCTCAACGGAAAGAACACCGGCGCGATCTCGGACGGCATCCCCAGCCTGTTCACCCCGGCAGGCTACGTCTTTGCGATCTGGGGGTTGATTTATCTCGGGCTTGCGGCCTATGCCGTTTACCAGGTATTGCCTGTCAAACGCGACAAGTCATTCGTCGCTCGCATAGGGTACTGGTTTATCATTAGTTCTATTTTTAACATCGTGTGGTTGTTCTTGTGGCACTATGAACAGTTTTTCCTGTCGCTTTTGGCAATGGTGGGTTTGTTGGGCTCACTGCTTATCTTGTATGTCCGGTTAGGCATAGGGCGAGGCGCTAGCTCGATAGGGGATCGATTACTCGTCCATTTGCCATTCAGCATCTACCTCGGATGGATCTCGGTGGCCACGATTGCCAATGTCTCAACGGTACTTGTTGTGCTGGGCTGGAACGGGTTTGGCCTTTCGCCAGCACTTTGGACGGCGATCATGGTCGTCATCGCAGCGGTGTTGGGCATTGTGATGAGCTGGCAGCGTAAAGAGATTGCCTACCCGCTGGTGATTGTATGGGCGCTGATTGGCATTGCCAACAAGCAGGCCGGTGTAGCCACGATCACCATTCCGGTCTGGATCTCGGTGGGGGCCTTGCTCGCCGGAATGGTAGCGACCAGGCTGCGCACTGGAAAAGCGTAAAGGCAGATCACTAGCTGGCTTGTTGATCAGTTTGTGAGCAGGTGTTACATTTGGTCATCTGCCACAACTGATCCTTCGCTGGCTGCCCCATCTGGAAAGCGACCCAACGTACGAAGCGGGGACCACCAGACCCACAACACGCCGAGGAACACACCGCTGCAGGAAAGGAACAACGTCGCGCGAACCCCCCACTGTTCGGCCAGCCAACCGCCAATCAGTGACCCCAAAGGCAGTGCACCGCCGGCCAAGAAGCGGTCGCTGGCGTTCACTCGTCCCATCAGCCGGTTTGGGGTAATCGTCTGTGTCAAGCTCATGGTCGTCACGTTCCACAGAATGTTTCCAGCGCCAGCGAAAAGCATACCTATCCCGATCATCCCAAACGCCACCCACACCGTGCCGCCGGTCAGTGGTATGATCAACCAACCGGCGCCCAGCAGCAGTGCCGCGCCGATCATGGTCGGTCCAGGGCCAAACCGCTTTGTCGCTCTGTCGCTGAAACGCGTGACGGCAAGGGCGCTCAGACTGCCAATCGCGTAGACCAGACCAATGGCAGCGGGCGACAGGTGCAGCGTTTCGGCCAAATAGAGGACAAGCAAAGCATCCGTCATCCCACCAAAAAGTTGCCACTGGATCCCGGTCAACAGTGGGGAGCGCAGCAGTGGGTTTTGAACAAGATAGGCGATTCCTTCTCGTATTTCTTGCCAGAGATTGCCTTGCGCAACAGATGCAGGCTTGGCTTCCTGTTGTCGAATGCGGCTCAGCCAGAGGGCCGACCACAGAAATGACACGGCATCGATCGCGATGGCAATCGGTGCAGTCAGCAGTTGCACAAGTCCACCGGCAACAACGGGAGCCGTCAGTTCCGCCATCGTGTCGATCGCCGCAAGCTGACTGTTGCCCTCTACCAGCCGCTCACGCTCAACAATCGTGGGCAGATACGCTTCTTCGGTCACATCATACAGAAGCGACAAGATCCCTGCCAGAAATGCCAGGAGGTAAAGGTGCTCGATGCGCAATATGCCCAGTACGGAGAGCAGCGGGATCAACCCCAACAGCACGGCACGACCGACATCGGCGGTCACGAGGATGGGACGCCGCCGTAGCCGATCGACCCACACACCGGCAGGCAAACCTACAACCAGATAGGCTAACGTTCCACAGGCTGTTAGGATGCCCATTTGGACGGGTGACGCATGTAGCATGCTGATGGCCGTCAAGGGCAACGCCAGGAACGTAATCTGCGAGCCCAGACTGGATACCGCGTTGGCGATCCAGAGTTTGCGAAAATCACGATTCTGCCACATAGATATTTGGCTCGGCCCTCCTGTCGGTGAAACGCTCTTTTTTTCTTAACTATCCAACTCGGACAGATCCCCTATTCGCAGGATGCAACAAGTGCAAGTCGATGGATGCTGTTTGGGCAATCAGGACGAACCCGTATCCGCCGGCACTGGAAAAAGATGTCGAAAATGCACCGCTTGCGCCGCATCCAGGCCGCATGGGAGCAAAAGCTCTGTTTTCGTCAACGACGCCGGATCGGCGATCACATCCGGGAAACAAGCCTGGAAGCGGTTGTCCTGCAGCCAGATGCGCTGCGCCGAAGGCCCGGCATAGATTCCGGCTTTGCCCTGTTCGGATGAGAGGCCGGCGATGTCGTTATTCACCAGAGCCAGGTCGTGCGGCTCGCCCAGGATATCGATCTGGCCGCGGCCGCCGGACCGGGCATTGCCTCTGACCTCGCAGCCTGAAATGTGGCAACTGTGGACCTCGACGGGACGATCTGTGGGGCGGACCAGGATCCCCGGCCCCGCGTTGTCGACCATACGGCAGTCCTCGATGCGGTTGTAACAGTCTCGCGTGCCGATCGAGAGCCCGCAGGTCACGTTGCCACGGAACGTGCAGTTGCGGACGGTGATGTGGTTGGCACGGACGCAAAAGTAAAAGCCGGCTGCGTCGTTGTCCTCGGCAATGCAATCCTCGAACAGCGCGCCCGTACTTCCCGCCCCCGGATGGTACCCGTTACCGGCGTTACGGCCAAAATGGCAGCGCTGGATCGAGACGTGGCTGCACATCTGGAAGCCCAGTCCCTCCCCGGCAAAATCGGATTCGACGACCTCGGACACCTCAAAATGATGGCTGTGAATAAAATAAATCGCCGCGCCCCGGCAAGCGCCAATGCCTGCCGGCTGCTGCGCGCGATTGCCGTCCAGGCAGAGGCGGCGCACCGCCGCATTCTCGATGCCCAGGCCATAGATCAAGGGATAGCTGGTGACCAGGACCGGCTCCTGGTTGGCTGAATAGTCCGAGTGCAGGCCGCAGTCCAGGCCCACCCAGTTGCCATCGATCCAGGTGATCCGGCCAAAGGTCTCGAAAAATCCACCGTGCACCTTGTCCCGGATGGCGACGGTCATACCCGGTTCGAGACCGTCGGTGAATTCAAGCGGCACGTCACACATACCATAGTTGTGATAGCCGGCCAGCGGATAGATCCGTCCCGGCGCTTTGCGCAGGATGGTGCGCTCGCCTTGCCCGACCAGTTCGACGTTGGATCGCAGTTGCAGTCCACGATCGATCACCAGGTCGATGGCCGGAAGCAGAACGCGCCCGCCGTCGGCACCCAGGGCGTCGATCGCCTCCTGGATCGCGCGCGCCGATGTGGCTTGTTCTGTTGTCAGTTCGATCGTTTTCACTGTATTCCTCCTGTCACAATCGATAACGAGATGGTGTGATTGTACCCCAAAAACGGCAAATCAACAACGGGTGAGGGGTCATTTACTTGACACGCGTCTTGCATCTGTGTTACACTGCCCGCCATTGATTGCGAGGCGAAATAGGAGGCAAAGACGGCGATGAACACAGACCTGGAATCCACGATTCTATACAAAAAGGCCCTGGGGTGCCTGCTCGGTGGGCTGATCGGCGACGCGATGGGCACGCCAACCGAGGGTAAGGATTATCGGGATATCGAACAGCAATTTGGATGGGTGGGCGATTTCGACTGCTCGGGCACGGATGATACGGTGATGAAGCACCTCTTGTCGGAAGCGTTGATCCGCAGCGAGGGGTATGCGACGCTGGACGATTGGGCGCAGGTGTGGCTCGATCGCTGGGAGGCGATCTTTGGTCCCAAGGTGGGCAAATTCTTTATTTCTGTCCTGCACACGGCACACAAGCTCAGGCAGCACGCCGTGCCGCGCATGGCGGCGTTGGGCAATATGCCGAGTTCCAGTTCGGCGATGTGCATCGCGCCGGTGGGCATCGTCAACGCCTGTAACCCCAGGCAGGCGGCGATGCAGGCCTACAACCTGGCGAGCTTGATCCACATCCACGACGTGGGGTTTTGCCAGGACGGTGCGGCAGCTATCGCGGCTGCGGTCGCTGCCGCATTTATACCCGGCGCCACCGTCGATACGGTGTTGGAAACGGCCACGTCGGCCATTCTCAAGCTGAGCGGGAAAGAGATGCTGGCGCGGATCGAACAACTGCTGGCCCTGGCCCGAGAGGCGGCGGACTATTGCGCGTTCCGAGCGGCCGCCTATGCCGGTGCGGAACGCTATTTCTGCCGGATCATCTGCGACTCGCGCGAGACGATCCCGCTGGCGCTGGCGCTTTTTTACCTGGCCGAGGGGGACGTCGAAAAGAGTGTGTGTTATGCCGCCAATTTCGGGCGCGATGCCGATACCACCGGAGCGATGTGTGGGGCGATGGCCGGCGCCCTGCACGGCGTCGGCGGGATCAAGGGCGAGTGGGCGCACAAGGTGGCGAGATACGCGAGCCTGAGCCAGGAAACG
>JAFGJF010000635.1 GCA_016929205.1 Anaerolineae bacterium | reverse complement strand
TCCAGCTCGATGCCGCTGTCCAACCACTCGAACAGTGAGTTCATCGGCCAATCCTTTGCTTTGTGATTTCGCCAGCACACAGGTAACGTTTGTATGCGCCCGCTGGAAAAGGCGATGGACCAGCCGCATCGCGCAAACACTTACGAATATAACACCAGCGCGCGTCACTGTCAAATGCAAACGCGTTCAGCCGATTTGACAGTAGTCCTGCTTGGTGGTATTCTCGCAAGTGAGTCAAGCGTTCTCAACTTGAATTTCTTTAGCCCATAGCCATTCTCTCGGGAGGTCACATGTCTGTATCTGATGTCGGTTTTGCCGTTATTGGTTTGGGAATGGGCGTCAATCGCGCCAGAGAAGTCGTTGCCACGGACGGGGCCAGGCTGGTCGCGGTATGCGACATTGACGAGACACGTCTCGAAAAGGTCGTGGCGGAACATCGCTGCGAGGGGACAACAGACTATCAAGAACTGCTGGATCGCGACGACATCGACGTGATCTATGTCATGACGCCAAGCGGCTTGCACGCCAAGGTGGCAATTGATGCCGCACATGCGGGCAAGCACGTGATCACGACCAAACCGATCGAAACGACGCTCGAAAAAGCGGATGCCATGATCGCGGCCTGCGAACAGGCAGGCGTCCAACTGCTCGTCGACTTGGGCAACCGCTACAAGACAGCGACAAACCAGATCAAGGCAGCGATGGATCAGGGGCTTTTCGGCGATGTGATCCTGGCCGAAGCGCGCCTGAAATGGTATCGCTCTGATGCCTACTATAACGACTCGTGGCAGCAGTGGCATGGCTCGTGGGCGTTGGACGGCGGCGGTTCGCTGATCAACCAGACGGTCCATTACGTCGACCTGTTGTGCTGGTTTATGGGCGCGCCGGAGACGGTGCGCGGGCGCATTGGCGTGTACAATCACGATATCGAGTCGGAGGATATGTCGCTGGTCATGCTCCACTATCCCGGCGGCGCGGAAGGTGTGATCGTGTGTACCACGACATTTCCTGAAACGCAGCCGACCAGCATCGAGATCCACGGCACCCGAGGCGGCGTCATCTATTACAATGACGAGATCGCCTTCTGGCAGGCGGATGGCGACGTTATCGTACCAACCTGTCCCAAATGTGCGGCAGACGATATGGTCAAGACCTTGCGTCAAGGTCAGCCGCTTTGGTGCGACGGGCCCGAGGGACGCAAGTCCCTGGCGCTGATCCGGGCAGTATATGAATCGGCGCTAAATGGCGAAAAGCTGGTCTCATTTGGTGGCTGGTGACCCGGATCATGTTGATCCGGGTTGCCAAAATGGCATCGTTTTTGAATGCCTTGAGAGGAAAAATATGAAACTGGCAACACTCATTGTACACGCAGGAGAACATGAACGCTGGCAATGCCTGGTCGAAACAGCAATCACACTTGACCAGGACGTACCTTGTGAGAACCTGGTCCTGTGGGACGAGTCGGAAGGGAAGAATATTCCCGTCCAGGCATGGACGGAAAAAGAGGGCCAGATCAACCTGGCATGGATCGTCGATCGGATGGCACGCCAGGACGCTCGCACGTTTGAGCTGCGGGTGAACGATGAACCCGTCGCGTCGAACGATGGCGTGCGTCTGCAAGAGCGTCCCGGTAAGCTGGAGGTTCTGATCGCCGGGAAACACTTGACGACGTACAACTATGACCAGGTCGTGCGCCCCTATCTCTACCCCGTATTTGTCGACGAGGGGGTGGGCATCACCCGCAACTGGCCGATGGTCCAAGACGTGCCAGAAGAGAGCACCGATCACCCCCACCACAAAGGCATCTATACTGCCCAAGACGGGATCAACGGCGTGAACAACTGGGGCGAAGGCCAGGGACACGGCTGGCAGGTGCACAAGCGCTTCAGCCGCACGTTTGGCGGCTCTATAGCCGGCGGTTTTACAGCCGAGCTGGATTGGACAGACCAGAATCGCCACGTTTATATGACCGAGACGCGGCAGATCACCTTTTACAACACGCCGCCGCAGGCGCGTTTCTTTGATTACCAGGTCACCCTGCACGCATCAAAAGGCGATCTGGTCATCGGCGACACCAAAGAGGGCGGATTGATCGCCGTGCGTGTCGCCTGCTCGATGGAAGAACAGCGCGAAAGCGGCGGCACGATCGTCAACGGGCTGGGTGGCGCGCGCGAAGCGGAGACGTGGGGCAAGCGCGCCCAGTGGTGCGATTATTCAGGACCCATCGGCAGCAAGCAGTATGGCATCTGCCTGATCGATCACCCGCAGAACCCCCGCTTTCCCACTTTTTGGCACGTACGCGCCTACGGGTTGATGACCGCAAACTGCTTCGGCCGGCATGACTTTACCGGCGATCCGGGCAACCGCTGGGATATGCCGGTCGCGGCTGGTGAATCCAGGACATGGCGTTACCGGATCTTGCTTCACCACGGCGATGCCCGGGCGGCGCAAGTGCCAACGCATTACGAGAGCTTTGCTTATCCGCCATCGGTCGATATCAAATACCTCTAGCTGCCAGACTGAAAGGGGCCGCAAAAGTGAGCGAATGAGAGCGCGTGGTGAGCGCATCAGGACATTTGGGCTGTTGCCGAATCCGTCGCTTTGAGTGGCACAATGATATCAACTGGGGCTGTTTCGTCTGTCGAGGTCAATGATATCCAGGTCGCCCGACATGTTGTAGGCGCACAGCGTGCGGCCTTCCAGC
>JAFGJF010000634.1 GCA_016929205.1 Anaerolineae bacterium | reverse complement strand
TTTTGAATGGTCAACTCGGTTGTAGTCATCCCCCGAGTTTACCAGAGAATTCACGATTTCGCCAGTCATTTCAGCGAATGGACAGTCGTCAGTTACCAAATATCCCTTTACGGGAAGCACGAACATAGTTCAGGCAATGCCTGTCGCGCCCGAGCAGCAGTTCAGTGGTCAGGATGGCAGCCTGCAACTCGCGATCCAGGGGATCGAGAATCGCGCTGTCCAGCCCGGCCTGCATCGCCAGGATCAACAATCCACGGTTGATCTGTTTTCGTGCGGGCAGCCCAAAGGAAATATTGCTCAAGCCCATGGTGAAATGAACTTCCGGGTATTGGGCCTTGACCGTGCGGATAGTTTCGCAGGCAATCACCGCGCTCTGGTTGGCGGTAGCGATGGTCATCGCCAGCGGATCGACATAGACCTTGCCGTCCGCCACCCCTGCGGCACGCGTTGCAGCCATGATCACGTCAATTACTTGCAGGCGTTTTTCATACGTCTCGGGGATTTTCTTGCCGTCCATCGCCAGGGCGATGACCTCACAACCGTGTTCGGCGACCAGGGGCAGGATTTTTTCGAGCCGTTCCGGTTCGCCGCTGATCGAGTTGATCATCGGCGTCTTTTCTACAGCCTGGATGGCAACCCGGAGTGCTTCCGGATTGGCACTGTCCAGGCAGAGGGGAATATCCACTTGAGGCTGGATGGTCTCAACCAACCACACCAGATCATCCGGTTCCTGATTCGGATGGGTGCCGGCATTGACATCCAACCAGCTCGATCCGGCCTCCGCCTGCTGGCGTGCCAGGTCCTTGATGAAATCCGCATCGCGATCGGCGATGGCCCTGGCTACCCGTTTGCGGGTGCCGTTGATCTTTTCACCAATTATTTTCATAGGCGCTCCTGATTCTAGAGTTGAGATGTGATTTGTGGTGTCGCGACCCGCCTCCGAGGCACACGTGGCTTGCCAGGAGTCAAGAAGCAGAGCATACAGTTGGACGAGACACAGTCGAAACTTCCATAGAGAACTTGTACCTATATAGGGAATTCTACACGATAATATGGTGGTTGTCAAGAAGGCGATATGAAGGTATAATGAAGGCACTGCTGTCCAGACCGTGGCCAATATGGCCGGACGGCGGTGTGCCGTCCGGGACACGGACCAAAGGGATGGATGTCAATGAATGAAGCAAAAGGCGGGCGTGCTGCCGAACGCGCGATCTATATAGACCGCGATGCCGATCGACCGATATATGTCCAGCTGGCAGAAAGCCTGTGCCAACAGATCATCGCAGGAGCATATCGGCCGGGTGAGAGACTTCCATCCGAAGCGATGCTGGTCGAGATGTATCACGTCAGTCCGATGACGGTACGCCAGGCGATCAACTGGCTGGTCTCACAAGATATCGCGACCACGGTACGAGGCAGCGGCACGTTTGTCAAAGCAGTTGAGCTCGGTGCAGCCTCTTTTTACCTGCAGGATCTGCAAAAGCTCTTTAGCGATGATGCCAATACGACCGTCAAACTTCTCGAAGCGCGTTTCCAGCCTGCCGACGAGCGAATCGCACGCAAGCTGCATATTCAGCAAGGAGAGCGTGCCATCCTGGTCCGGCGCTTGCTATTGGTTTCCGGCGAACCGGCCTTTTATCATCGCACCTATCTGATCAACGATCCGAACCGGCCAGTCGTTGAAGCCGAACTGGAAGTGACGGACCTGAAAGGGCTTTTCCAGGGCTCTGGCAGTTCCCTGATCAAGTATGGCGACCTGTATCTCGAGTCAACGATCATCGATCGCGAGGAAGCGAGCATCCTGCAACTGGACACGCCATCGGCAGGGATGCTCCTGGAACACATCTTTTATGATTTTGACGACAAGCCGATTAGCTGGGGATGGTTCTTGTGCGCCAGCACCCGTTTGCAGTTACATACGCGCGTCGGAATCAGGCAGGATGAGCGATGAACAAATCGGATAAACACACCTTGTTGGTCAACAACCTGGTCGATTTGGAAGAGACCAGCGTCCTGGCTTTGGTCAAAGCGCGTGTGCAGGCCGGAGAGGATCCTTTCGAGATCATCGAGGATGCGCAGCAGGCTATGCGCCTGGTTGGGGAACGGTATGAGCAGGGCCACTATTTCATTTCCAGCATGATGATGGCCGGAGAAATCTTTCGCGAGGTGCTCGAGATCGTCGAACCCATATTGGAGCAGAAAACGACGGGAAGCGAATCCGGGCACATTTTGCTGGGAACCGTGCAAGGCGATATCCACGACATCGGCAAGAATATCTTTGCCACCCTGCTGCGCTGCCATGGATTCACGGTAGCCGATCTGGGCGTCGATGTCTCGCCCGCCCAATTTGCCCAAGAAGCGCTGCGGATCGCCCCGGATATCATTGCTCTTTCGGGACTGCTGACGATAGCCTTTGACTCGATGAAAAAGACGGTACAAGAGATTAAAAAGCTGGACGATCAAAACGTGGCTGGCACACCTTTCCTGATCGGCGGCGGGATGGTCAACGCTATGATCTGTGCTTTTGTGGGGGCGGATTATTGGGCAACGGATGCGATGGTGGGCGTACAACTCTGCAAACAGATCTTGCAGGAAAGAGATGAACGATGACCATCCATGTCGAATTTGAGCCGGTAGGTCGTCGAGGCGACTGTCCCGATGGCCAATCGCTGCTGGATTGTGCGCGCCAGCTGGGCGTCGACCTGGTCAACCTGTGTGGCGGCGCGGGTACCTGCGGCCGCTGCCAGGTGCGCGTCCTGTCCGGGAACGTCTCAGACCTGACACCCGGGGAGCGCGAGCTCCTCACCGCCCAGCAAATCGCCGACGGCTTCCGGCTGGCCTGCCGAGCCATCCCACTGGGCGACTGCAAGATCGACGTGCCGCCCGAGTCCCTCACCGCCCCGCAGCGAACCCAGGTCGAGGGCCAGGAAATCGCCATCAACCTCGATCCGCCCGTCCGTGCCTATCCGCTGCGGCTCACGCCGCCTTCGTTCCAGGACAATGACCTGCGCGCCGACGACGCCCGCCTGCATGCCGCATTGGCGGCACAGCAGGCCATCGACGGAACGTGCGCGATCGACATTGCCGCTCTGCGCGACCTCTCCACCCTGGTCCGCGAAACCGGCTGGCAGGCCTCGGCCGTACTGCGCGACGGCGGAGAGGTCGTCGCCCTCCTGGCCCCGTCGCGCCACCCACTGGGACTGGCTTTCGACCTGGGCACGACCAAGATCGCCGCTTACCTGGTCGACCTGGAAAGCGGGCAGACCCTGGCCTCACAGGGAGCGATGAATCCGCAGATCGCTTACGGCGAGGATCTCATCGCCCGCATCGCCCACGCCAAGCGCGGTCCGGCTCAGGCCGCGCAGTTACAGTCGCTGGTGGCAGCCGCCTTTAACCAGATGACGGCGGCGATGTGCGCCGGGGCCGATGCCTCCCCGATCGAGATCGTCGAGGCCGTGGTGGTGGGCAACACGGCGATGCACCATCTCTTTCTCCAGCTCCCCGCCGGGCAGTTGGCCCATACGCCCTACGTCGCCACCGTTGCCGCAGCCCTGGACGTCAAAGCGCGCGACGTGGGCCTGGACATCGCCCCGGGAGCCTATGTGCACCTGCTGCCCAACATCGCCGGCTTTGTCGGCGCCGACCACGTGGCGATGCTGCTGGCGACGGGCGTCGCCCAGGCGGAGGACGTCGTCCTGGCCCTGGACATCGGCACCAACACCGAAGTCTGTCTGGTCAATCGAGGAGTGATGACCAGCATCTCCTGCGCCTCCGGCCCGGCTTTCGAAGGTGCGCACATCAAACACGGCATGCGCGCCGCGCCCGGGGCCATCGAGCGCGTGCGATTGGCGGACGATCGCATCGAATACCAGACCATCGGCGGGATAGACCCGGTCGGGCTGTGCGGCTCGGGGATCCTCGATGGCCTGGCTGAACTCTACCGGATCGGGGTGCTGGATACCAGGGGACGAATGGGAGACCATCCGCGCGTGCGCGCCAACAGCGACGACGACAGCCGCGAGTTTGTGCTGGTCGGCGAAGCCGAGCGCGCGGGGCAGCCGGCGATCACGATCACCCAAAACGACGTCCGCGAGCTGCAATTGGCCAAAGGAGCGATGCGTGCCGGCGTCCAGATTCTGCTGCGTGCCCAGGGGCTGACCGAGACGGACATCGACCGCCTGATCATCGCCGGAGCCTTTGGCACCTACATCGACGTTTCCAGCGCCATCGCGATCGGCATGCTGCCGGACCTGCCGCTGGAACGCTTCAGCCAGGTCGGGAATGCCGCCGGCATGGGGGCCAAGCTGGCCCTGCTCTCCCGCAGCCAGCGCGCTGCCGCTCAAGAGATCGCCCGCCGCACCGGGTACATCGAACTGGCGACCGAACCGCACTTTATGCGCACCTTTGCCCACGCGATGTACCTGGGAAAGGGCAAGTGAGAGAGAACGCTTTATGACCGAGACACACATCCAAACCCCACCCGCGTTTCACGTCATGATCAAACCGCGCGGCCCGATCTGCAACCTGGACTGCCAGTACTGCTATTATCTGTCCAAGGAACGGCTGTACGACGAGGACGACGCCTTTCAGATGAGCGAGGAGGTGCTGGAGACGTTCACCAGGCAGTACATCGAGGCCCAGCGCGTGCCCGAGGTGACGGTTGGCTGGCAGGGCGGCGAACCGACGCTGCGCGGGCTGGACTTTTTTCGCAAGGCGGTCGCGCTGCAGGCCAAGTACTGCAAGCCGGGGATACGGATCCTCAACGCCTTGCAGACCAACGGGACGACGCTGGACGACGAGTGGGGCGCGTTTTTGCACGCGCACAACTTTTTGGTCGGGCTGAGCCTCGACGGGCCGCGCGAGATGCACGATGCTTACCGCCAGGACAAAGGGGGCAAACCGGTGTTCGACCGGGTGATGCAGGGCCTGCGGCTGCTGCAAAAGCACGAGGTCGAGTACAACATCCTGACCACGGTGCACGCCGCCAACGCCGGGCACCCCGTGGAGCTGTATCGCTTTTTGCGCGACGAGGCCGGGGTGCAGTTTATGCAGTTCATCCCCATCGTCGAGCGCGACAACGAGACCGGCTTCCAGGAAGGGGAAAAGCTGACCGATCGCTCGGTGACGGGCGAGCAGTACGGCGCGTTCCTGATCGGCGTGTTCGACGAGTGGGTGCGCCACGACGTGGGACAGGTGTACGTGCAAATTTTCGACGTCGCCCTGGCGGCGTGGGTGGGGCAACGGCCTGGCTTGTGCGTGTTCGACGAGACGTGCGGGCTGGCCCTGGTGCTGGAACACAATGGCGACCTGTACGCCTG
>JAFGJF010000633.1 GCA_016929205.1 Anaerolineae bacterium | reverse complement strand
GATGGGAGTCGAACCCACACGGCCGTTAAGGCCAGCGGAGTTTAAGTCCGCAGCGTCTGCCATTCCGCCACCGCCCCACGAGGTGTATTCTAGTGCGATTGGGGTGAAAAGTCAAAATGGGATTAGGCCAGCTATCCAGGACGCACGGTGTAGCCGTGCCGGCTCACGGTGCGAATGTACACCGGGTCCGGCGCATTCTCGGGTTCGATCTTGGCCCGCAGGTTGCGGATGTGCATCCGCACCAGGGCCGGGTCGCCCGTCCCCGGCGGATAGGCCCAAATCTCTTCCAGCAGGCGATCGCTGGAAAAGACCTCGCCTTCGTGCTTCATCAGGTGAAACAACACTTCGAACTCGATCGGCGTCAACAACACGGTGTGATCGGGCGTCGTCACTTCAAACGTCTGCCGGTTCAACTGGAGATTGCCCACGGCGAGGACGGGATCATCGTGCTCGAGTTGGTAAGCGCCCAACTGCACGCGCCGCAGCAGTGCTCGCACCCGCAGGGCCAGTTCCTGAATGTCAAACGGCTTGGTCAGATAATCATCGGCGCCGGCCTCAAACCCCTCGATCTTGTCGTCGATCATGGCCTTGGCGGTGAGAAAAATGATCGGCAGATGAGCCGTCTCCAGGTCGCTGCGCATGATCTTGCAGGCCTCGATGCCGTTCATTTCCGGCATCATGACGTCCAGGATAACCAGGTCTGGCTTTGCCTCTTTGGCGGCCTTGATCGCGTCCCGCCCATTATGGACGACGACGGTCTCGTGCCCCCGGCTGCGAAGCAAGCGATCGATTGTTGAGGCAACGCTCAAGTCGTCGTCAACAACAAGAACGCGCGCCATAGACCACCTCCTCTTGTTCCAAAGCCCGGTCCGTTACGAGCGTGTCCCGATTGAACCAGGCCGGACTGCCAATCCGGCCAACGTAACCCCGAGCTCTCCCATTTTTCCGGCAGACGGCACCCACCCCGAACCAAGATGGCCGCCATCCGCCGGAACATCTCAAACCACCACGCTTGTTTTATTGTACTATGTTTTCCCCATTTTGACAACAAGTGAAGGTCCGACCGATCACGCTGTGACCACGTTGATCAGTTTTCCGGGCACATAGACGACCCGCGCCACGCGCCGCCCGTCCAGGTGGCGGCGAACGCCGTCGCTCTGCAAGGCCAACGCTTCGACCTGCTCTCTGCCGGCGCCGACGGGCAGTTCGATCCGGTCGCGCACCCGGCCATCGACCTGGACGGGCAGAGTGACCGTGTCCTGAACGATGAACGACGCATCCCAGACCGGCCACGGCTGCTGGTGGACGCTGTACGCTCCCCCCAGACGCGCCCACAACGTTTCGGCGATGTGCGGCGCAAAGGGAGCCAACAGCAGGACAAACGTGCGCGCCGATCGCGCCAGTTCCTCGGTGGCGCCGTGCGCTTGATGATAGGCCGTCATGTCGTTCAGGCAGGCCATCATGGCCGCGATCGCCGTGTTGAATTTGAACGCTTCGATGTCGGCGGTCACGCGTTGAATGGTGCGGTGCAGTTGGCCGGCCAACCGCGTCGCCGCTTCCCCGCCCTGGCGGCCAACCGGCGCCCGGCCGGCGATGGTATGGACCAGCCGCCAGATGCGCTCCAAAAAGCGCCGCGCGCCGGTGATCCCTTCCTCGTCCCACACCGTGTTGTTTTCAAAGGGCGCCATAAACAACAGGTAAACACGCAACGCGTCGGCCCCCTCTGAGGCAGCCACCTCGTCCGGCGTGACCACGTTGCCCGTTGATTTGGACATCCGGGTGACCATGCCACTCAGCGGATCGCGGGCGTGCATCACCCCCTGGCTGCGCAGCACCGGGAACGGCTCCCGGAAAGGCACGATCCCGGCGTCGGCCATCACCTTGGTCCAAAAGCGGGCGTACAGCAGGTGCATGGTCGCGTGCTCTGCCCCGCCGACGTACAGGTCCGGCGCGCCCCAACGCGCCAGCGCCGCCGGGTCAAACGGGCCCTGCTCGTAGCGCGGGCTGACAAAACGCAGCGCGTACCAGCTCGAACAGGCAAAGCCGTCCATGGTGTCCGTCTCGCGCCTGGCCGGCGCGCCGCAGCGGGGACAGGGGGTCTGGACAAACTCGGCGATGTTGGCCAGCGGCGAGCGCCCGTCCTGGCCGGGCTGCCAGTCTTCGATGTGCGGCAGCCGCACCGGCAGCGCTTCTCCTGGCACGGGCACCGTGCCGCAGTTTGCGCAGTACACGATCGGGATCGGCGCGCCCCAATAACGCTGCCGCGAGATCAGCCAATCGCGGATGCGATAGTGCACCTTGCGCCGGCCGATTCCCGATTCCACCATCCAACCGGCGATCCGCTCCCGCGCCTCCTGGGAGGGCAGGCCGTCCCACGGCCCGGATTGGACCATGGTGCCCGGCCCGGTATAGGCGGCCTCGAACGGGCGACCATCCCATCCCGGCGGGGCGATGACCACCGTGACCGGGATACTGTGCCGGGCGACGGCATTACGTCGCGTGGCAAAGTCGAAATCGCGCTCGTCGTGGGCCGGCACGGCCATAATCGCCCCGCCGCCATAGCTCATCAGCACGTAATCGGCCACGTAGACCGGCACCCGGTCGCCGTTGACGGGATTGATCGCGTACCCGCCGGTGAACACGCCGTCGCGTCCGGCCTGCTGGCGATCCACCTCACTGCGACGCCGGGCCTCCTGGCAGTAGGCCGCCACCTCGGCGCGGCGGTCCCCGGTCGTGATCGCGTCGACCAGGGGGTGTTCCGGCGACAGCACGGCAAAACGTATGCCGTATACGGTATCCGGCCGCGTGGTATAGACCGTGAACGCGCGATCCAGGCCGTCGACCCGCATCTCAAATTCGATACCCTCGCTGCGCCCGATCCAGTTGCGCTGCATGGCCACGATGTGCTCCGGCCAATCCAGCGTCTCCAGGTCGTCCAGCAGTTGGTCGGCATAGGCGGTAATGCGAAAATACCACTGCTCCAGGTCGCGCTTGGTGACGCCGGCGTGGCCGCGCCAGCAGACGCCGCCGGCATCGACCTGCTCGTCGGCCAGGACGGTCTTGCAGCCGGGGCACCACCACTGCTGGCCCACGTCGCGATAGGCCAGGCCGCGCTCGTACAGCAGCAAAAAGAAAGACTGCGTCCAGCGGTAAAAGTCGGGCGTGCTCGAATCGATCTCGCGCTCCCAGTCGTAAGAACAGCCCATCAAACTCATCTGGCGGCGGTAATTGGCCGCGTAACGCGTGGTCGTCTCGCGAGGATGGATGCCGCGCTTGATGGCCTCATTTTCGGCGGGCAGGCCAAAGGCATCCCAGCCCATAGGATGCAGCACGGCGTCGCCGCGCATGCGGTGGTAGCGCGAGATCACGTCGGTGGGCACGTAATTACGCCCGTGCCCGACGCTCAACCCCGCGCCGGAGGGATAGGGGAAAAAATCCAGGCAATAAAAGGTGTTGGCGTCTGCGGACAGCCGGGCGTCTGCGGACAGCCGGGCGTCTGCGGACAGCCGGGCGTCACCCGGCTCCGGGGTCCGATCAATGCCCGTTTCGGCCCAGCGGTTCTGCCATTTGGCTTCAATCGTTTGCGGATCGTACGGCTGCATGGTCATGCTCCCTTCTGGTGAGTGGGCCTGACCCGCCAGAGCGGAGCGCTGGCAGTCGTTCAGGCCATTTTGGACAACAACGGTTGGGTTACGCATCTCGTAAGCCCCATGTTCACATCTCCTTTCAGATCAAAAAATGCTTGCTCTGCTCGCGACTCCGTGTCGGAGTGTCGCCCCGTGGACGGGGCTCAGAGCAGATAGCCTTTCCTACAAGAGAACAAAAAAAGAGCCCCCCGCCTGGGGAGGCTCTTGAAACACAAACGAACCTGCTTACCTGCCGGCTACCTCCGGCCCTCTCCCAAGCGCAAATGCCCCCTCTCGAGGAGGAGGTTGGCAAGAAGAAGGCTGTTCAGTTGGTGAACAACAGGTTGGCCTGGCATCGCATCATCTTTC
This sequence comes from Anaerolineae bacterium, assembly GCA_016929205.1. Next base: position 3,522 of record JAFGJF010000633.1, on the reverse strand, counting down.
TGTCAAAGTTGTTCCTATTTTACCACAACTCGAGCTGGAAATCAAGACCTTTTTTTGGTGATTGCCCACACGTATGGGTAATCACCGACGAGTTTTGACGTTTTATGGGGATGGTTCGGAAATAATAGGGGCGATGCATTCCCTGAATTTGCTTGCAAGAGTGCCATGTTGCATCGTTTTACATGATTTGTCGACGAATTCGATTTCCTGGAATGCATCGCCCCTACAAATCGGCTGCCGATCGACGATCACGTCGCGATCGCCAGGGAAAGGCAGCCCGTTTCTTCCGCAACGGGCGTCGCGGCGCGCTTGAGCAGCGCCTTGACCCAGGCCTGCAGTTCGGAGGGGCGAAACGGTTTGACCAGGTAATGATCGGCCCCCATCTCGACTGCCCTGTCCATATCTTGCTCGGTGTTGCACGCGGTGGTGACGATGATCGGCACCGGCGACATCTCTCGAATCCGCCGGCACACCTCCCAGCCGCTCATCTTGGGCATCATCAGATCGAGCACGACCAGGTGCGGGCAGACAGCCTGGAACATGCCCAACCCACTTGGGCCGTCCACCGCCGTGTGCACCTCATATCCCTTGATCTGCAAGGCCCGCTCCAAAACCCTGCGCACCGCAGGTTCGTCTTCGACGATCAAAATTCGCTGAACCATGGTCCGGCACTCCAATCTAGAATCGGTCTGTATATGCCTATTCTAGCGCATTTGGGGCGCTTTTGGGTTACAATCGGGTTACACGTCGCGGCAACCAGCCACCCTGCATTTTGTCATTGCGAAGGCGTTTTTTGTCCGAGACAATCTCCAACGCCTGATTTAGCGGCAATTTGGGCCTACTTGAGAACAGGTCTCATTTGGACAAAAGTCACCCACTTGGGCAAACTCGATCATTTTCCTCTCCTTGTTTGTCGATAGCGTGTGACTTGATCATACACCATTTCCTATCAACACTCAAAAGAGGAACAATCAGTTTTTGGGGTCCGTTATAAACTTTTGGTTGTGATTGCGCCTGCACGCTCGTAATTCACGACAATGACACCGCTCGGGGTGACTTGGCCTTCCGTCACCTTGAACGCTGCCGGGATCGTGCCATCGGCAAACAACCGCTTTCCACCACCCAACGTTATCGGATATATCATCAGCCAGAACGTATCGACCAGATCATGCTTGATGAGCGTCTGAATGAGATGACCACTTCCCCAAACATGCAAATCCGGCCCCTGCTGTTGCTTGATTTTGGCGACTTTTGCTGCAATATCTCCGTTCAAAAACACGGACGGCTGCCATTCGTGAGAAGTCATGGTATTCGAAGCGACGTACTTGGTCGCCGTGTTGACGCCCGGCCATACGTCAGAATGGTGCGGCCAATACGGTGCCCAAATTTCAAAGGTTTTGCGCCCTAACAACAGGTCGAACGGCATGTGCATCTGCCTTCTCAGTACCGTTCCAAGAATCGCGTCGGAATACGGCGCTATCCACCCACCATACGCAAAGCCGCCGCTGGTATCTTCGTCCGGCCCGCCTGGGGCTTGTATGACACCATCAAGGGAGATATGTTCAAGCACAATCACTTTTCTCATGACAGAGTTCCTCCAACATCTGGATTACTACTGGTTGCCTCGTTCCAAGTAGGTAAACGACGTCTCAAATACGATGCCCAAGGTGCTTTCGATGCCGCCTGTTCGCCACCAAGACGCCACTGTAAATCGGTAATCGATCAACAGTCGAGCGCCTACTCTACCAGACTTGGGTTATCAAGCGTCACGCCTGTTCCCCACAGTGCGCGCGAGCGAATATAGATTTGTCGCTGTCGCGCTCACGGCTACTGATTGCCCCGACGATATTGCCGCCGGGGTTCCCTACACTTGCGATCAGTCCTCAGCTCACCGCTTTTTTTACGAGCGCGATGATCCTTGACTCTTGGGCAGCAGTCAACTCTTTCAGCGCAAAGGAGGTGGGCCACATAGCGCCTTCGTCGAGGTTCGCCGTGTCGCTAAAGCCCAACGTCGCATATCTCGCTCCGAACTTGGTCGCGCTTTGGAAAAAGCAGACGACCTTGCCGTCCTTGGCATACGCGGGCATCCCATACCAGGTTTTCGGCGAGAGGGCCGGCGCGCTGGCCTTGATGATCGTGTGGAGCCGCTCGGCCATGGCGCGATCCGGTTCCGGCATCTCGGCGATCTTGGCGAGCACATCCTCTTCCCCGGCTGCCTTGTCCTTCTTTGCGCGCTCTTCCGCCTTTAGCTCCTTGGCGCGCTCCTTCATCGCGGCTTTTTCCTCGTCCGTGAATCCGGTGGACTCTGTGCCGCTCTTGGCGGACTTGTGCGTTTCCTTTTTTTGGCTCATAGAAACCTCCTTATGGTTTCGCCTCATTTATAGTGCGACGAGAAACTCTAGTACTTGGGCAGTCACTGAAAACAACCCAATGACCATGATGGACAAGGCTCTGCCGCAAACTGTACAGTCTAATTGTACCACCAAAGGAGCCGTCTGGATACGACAAAAAGCACATTTCAGCTGCCTATTCCATCGGTCCAGGCCAGTAGAACGAGGAACAACTCTCAACAGGGGGACTATCCATCGACCACCTCAATCTCAAGCTCAGTACACCACTGCGACGCCACGTGCCGAATGTAGCGGATGGGCTGCCGGTGACTGATGCACTCAAGACCCTGGCCGAGATTCAGCGCCAGTTCGTCCATTGCGTGGACCCATCGAACATCGCCGATACCTTCTGTATTGCCCCCTGGACCGCGAGCGACTTTAGTCCTTTCCCACCAGCGCCAGCCTATCGACGAACAAGATCTGCAGCAGCACGGCAGGGATGACCAGCAAGCCAAAAACCATCACCGTCCAGCGAAGGGCATACGCGGCGAGGGCAGCTTGATTGGCCCGCATTTGGCTGCCCAGCATCACCAAGATCAACGGATAAGTCACCCGATCTGATCGGGTCATAGAGGCCCACATCCAGTCCAGCCCGCCGATGGCGGCAGCAAAAGCGACGGCAACCATCACCAACAGCAGGACAGGCAGGGAGGGCAGGATGATCTGCTGAAAAAAGACGCCGGCTGGCGACGCGCCGACCTTGTCTCGCGCCGCTTGCCGCCATGCCTGCTCCCGCCCGTCAAAAAAGAGCTTGAACACGTAAAACGCCGCGCCGCTGACCAGGTAGGGAAACATCAACCCGACCGTCGTGCCGATCAGCTGGAGCCAACGGACGGCATCGAGAAAGGGCAGCAGCAAAAGTCGAACAGGCACGGCACTGCCCATCAAGATCAACAAAAACAGGAGCCGGGTTCCGATTTTGCCCAGTGGTTTGAGCAGAGAAATGGATAATGCAGCCAGGTAGGCGGCCGGGATGCCCCACATCCACAGGGGCATCATGGCGATCAGGCTGTTGACCGTCGAGGGGCGCGCGTTCGAGGGCAGGCCGGCAGAGCTTCCCATCGCGGACAGGTTGGCCAGGTGAGGCAGCAAAACGGGCAGGCCGATCGCCGCGACAACCGGGACCAGGACG
>JAFGJF010000013.1 GCA_016929205.1 Anaerolineae bacterium | reverse complement strand
GGTACGGCTGCGGCGGATAGTGTCGATCACTTCATCGATGTTATCGATAGCGATCAACAAACCTTCCACGATGTGCAGCCGCTGTTTACGCCGCGCCAGCTCGTAACGGCTGCGGCGCTGGATCACCTCCAACCGGTGCAGGACAAACTGCTCCAACATCTCTTTTAGCGACAGCGTCTTGGGTTCCACGATCCGAGCAGAGCCCTCTGCCTCGGTGACCTCACGTGGTACGAGCACCAGGTTGTTGACCCCAAAGGTTGCGCGCAGCGTTGAACGGCGCACCAGCATCTCCAGCACGTCTTCTGCCACCGCCTGCCGCGACACCTGCACCACCACCCGCATCCCCTCGCGATCGCTCTCGTCGACGATATCGGTCACGCCGGTGATCTTGCCGTCGCGCGCCTCATTGGCAATACGGGCAATGATTGTCGATTTTTGCTGGCCGTACGGAATCTCGGTGATAATGATTTGATCGCCCGAGCGCCCGCTCTGGCGTTCGATGTCCATCCGCGCCTGGCAGACGATACCCGCTTGCCCCGTCTCGTAGGCGGTACGGATCGCATCGGAACGCACCTGATCGCCACCCTCACGATCGAACCGGTAGCGGAAAACCAACCCACCCGTCGGAAAGTCCGGGCCGGGGATGACTTGCATCAGGTCGTCTACCGTGATCTTGGCCCGCCCGCGCCATTTGTCGCACATCAGCACCACGCCATCGCACACCTCTCCCAGGTTGTGAGACGGCAGGTTGGCGGCAAACCCCACGGCAATGCCTGACGAACCGTTGACCAGGATATTGGGGAACGCAGCAGGCAGAACGGTTGGCTCTTTGAGCGAGTTGTCAAAGTTGTCCTGCCACTCGACGGTATCCATGTCGATGTCGCGCAAAATCTCGGCGCCTAGCGCCGACATACGCACCTCGGTGTAACGCATTGCCGCCGGAGCGTCACCGTCGATCGAACCAAAGTTGCCTTGACCGTCGACCAACACATCACGCAAAGAAAAATCCTGCGCCATGCGTGCCAGCGCGTCATAGACAGACTGGTCGCCGTGGGGATGGTACTTGCCCAACACTTCGCCGACCACGCGCGCGCTCTTGCGGTGCTGCGCCGTCGGGCCGAGGCTCATCTCCCCCATCGCATAAACGATCCGGCGGTGTACGGGCTTGAACCCATCGCGCACGTCGGCAATCGCCCGGTCAAGCAGCGTGTAATGTGCATACTCGCGGTAAACGTAGCCCAGTTCGTCGGCCAGTTCGATCGTCTTGTGCACTTTGTCGCTGGGTGTCAGCGCTTTGGTCAGATCAAGTGCTTGCTGTTGTGCCTTGGACGTTCGCCTCGATGTTGATTTTGTCTTACTCGTTCTTCGCGCCATCAGTGATCTCCGTTCCCATTCATAACATCCAACGTCTCCCAGGTATCGAGCAGCCACTTGCGGCGCGGCTCAACGACGCTGCCCATCAGGCGCGCCATCAACAAGTGAGCGCGGTGGGCATCATCCACCGTCACCTGGACGTGATAAGGGTTCAAGATACTCTCGTGCACCTGGCCGTTTTCGCCCTGCTCCTGGCCGGGCGAAAGAACGGTCTTGGCCATCTCGTCGGCACTCATCTCACCCAAGCCCTTAAAGCGTCCAATGCGAACCCCCGGCGGAAGCTGCCCATTGCTCGCGCCCCACCGTTCGAGGATGGCATCGCGCTCCTGGTCGTTGAGCACATAGTGCGTCTCATTGTCTTTAGACCCACGGCTCCGAGAAAGTTTGTACAGCGGTGCGCGAGCCAGGTAGAGCCGCCCAGCATCGACCAAAGGACGCATATGCCGGTAGAAAAAAGTCAGCAGCAGGGCGGCGATGTGCCCGCCGTCCACGTCAGCGTCGACGAAAATGACGACGCGGTGGTAGCGCATATCATCGAGGTTGAAATCGGCCCCGAGTCCCGCGCCGACGGCAGCAACGATGGCCTTGACTTCGTTGCTGCTCAGAATACGCGTGATCCGCGCCCGCTCGGTGTTGAGGATCTTGCCGCGCAAAGGAAGAATGGCGTGCAGGCTGCGACTGCGTCCCTGCTTGGCCGAGCCGCCAGCGCTGTCACCCTCGACCAGGTACAAACCGGTGTATCGGGGATCTTCGGTGCGCACGTCGGCCAGTTTGCCCGGCAGCACGTCGATCTCCATCATCGCCGAACGGCGGGCCACCAGCTTGCGCGCCTGCGCCGTGGCCTTACGCTCGTTGGCCGCCGTCGAACACAGCTCGACGATCGTATCGCCCAGTTTGGGCTTTTTCTCAAAAAGTTTGAGCAGCTCGTTGTACACCAGCGAATACACACCGGGCCGGATCGGCGAAGCCAGCTCATCCTTGGTTTGGCTGGTGAACTGCGGCTCCGGAACCAGCACCGACGTGACCAACGTCAAGCCAAAAATCGCGTCGGCACCCTCGATCCGGTCGCCTTTGAGTTTTTTGCGCTTTTGCGCCCACTGGTTGATCGCCGCCGTGAAGGCCTGCCGCACGCCCGAAACGTGCGTCCCCCCCAGACGGGTCATGATCGTGTTGGCAAAACTGACCACTTCGCCGCCTGGATCGTCGGTATATTGGAATGCAACGGACACCTTGACCACATCCGGATCGGCGCCCTTGTGCTCGATCTCAAATTGACCTTCGACCAGCATTGGCGAGCTGTTGTTGCTAATGCTGGTGCGCTCATCGTTGAGATAAGCAACCAGCCCGGTCAGACCGGTGTACGACTTGTGCTTACCGACGAATACACGCTGTTCTTTTTTCTTGCCCCGCAGATCGCGCAAAGTGATCTTGGCCGGAATCAAAAAGGCCGTCATCAAGAAGCGGCTGCTCAACGTCTGGCGCTCAAACTCGGTTTCTTCGAGGATCGACCCATCGGGCCAAAAGTGTACGATTGTGCCGGTGCCGATTGTACGATCGGCGCGCTTGCGCACGTCGGCAGGGAGTTTGTTGTACTCGGTATGCTTTTCACTCAATTCACACAACACCTCATCCTCGTGTGGATCGAGCACCTGCACCGCTGTCTGTGGAATACCCAACGCGTGTTCCTGGCGAAACCGCAGGCCATGGCGTTTGACAGTCACAATCAGTTTCGCCGAGAGCGCGTTCGTGCCCTTGACGCCGACGCCGTGCAAGCCACCCGACGCCTTGTAGGCGCTGCCGCCGAATTTGCCGCCGCTGTGCAACACGGTGTAGACGACCTCGAGCGCGGCCTTTTCTTGATCCGGTTTCCACCACGGAGGAATGCCCGAGCCATTGTCGATCACCTCAACGCTGCCGTCCTTGTGCAGGTTGATCTCGATCTCGGTGCATGCCCCGGCCAGCGCCTCGTCCACCGCATTGTCGACCGCCTCGTAAACCAGGTGGTGCAGCGCCCGGGTTCCCGTGCCACCCACGTACATACCCGGACGGCGGCGGATCGCCTCCAGCCCCTCCAGGACTTGAATTTGCTCTGCACTATATGTTCTTTCGGCCATTCGTCTGTCTCCCCATCTCTAACCCGGTTAACTCTGTTTCTATTATAGCACAAATGTTCTATTTTTACCAGTCCCAATTTGACCGAATCGAAACGAGGTAGAGTATATCATACTTGACATAATTACGCAACAGTCGTCAAGACAAGAACCACTGGCAGCAACACTCGTTGATCTCGGCCGGGGACACGACATTTTACACGACGGCGCGAAAAAAATCAAGTGCGCCGTGCGGGATACATCTTGCAAATTTGGCAAAATCCCTTATAATCGTTTCAATCGCCGACGTCTCTTCAATCGAAAGGATGCGATCAACCATGGACGACGATGCACAGCCCGCTCGCCCCATTTCCCAAACGCGACCGACGACCGGATGGGACCTGCTCTTTTATCTGCTGGGTGGGTTTGGATTGTTTTTACTGCTCAGTATCGCCGCCGGGCTGCTCTTGAGAACAATATCCATCTGGCTCACCCTCACCGCCTACGCATTGAACGTGTTCTGCCTGGGTGGGAGCGTCTACCTGTTGGGCATCGTCCGCAACAAGCTCTCCTGGCTCGAGATGGGTTTTTGGCCCGTCGTTTGGCGCTGGCGATGGCTGCTGCTGGCCGTTGGCCTCTCTATTGCCTTTATCCCGCTGCGCGTTGCCCTTGGCCTCGCCGTCCAGTTTCTGCTCGAAGGCAACCTGGACAGCCTGCAAGGACGCACCGACATCCTCACCGCGGGCGGGGATCTATCGCTGCTCCATTTTTTGCTCAACCTCGTTGGCGCAGGCTTGCTCGTGCCCATCGCCGAAGAACTCTATTTCCGCGGGCTGCTTTATGGCTGGTTCAAGACCCGTATGGGATTCTGGGTGCGCGTGCTGGCCAGTTCGGCGATCTTTGGCCTGGCCCATTTTGACAGCGTCGCCGTCATCGCATCGAGCTTTGTGCTGGGGTTGGTCAACGCCATCGCCTACGAGAAAAGCAAATCGCTGTGGCTGCCGATTGCCATTCACATGGTCACCAACAGTGCGGCCATCGTCCTGATGTACCTGGCGATGCTGCTCGTCCAATTGATGCCGCCGGTGTAGGAGAGACAAGAATATGAGAGAACTCGTCGCCGTTATTCTCACCTATAACGAGGAAAAACACATCGCCCAGTGCATCCGCAGTGTCAACTGGTGCGATGCCGTGCTCGTTGTCGATTCGTACAGCACCGATCGCACCTGCGAGATCGCCCGTTCAGAAGGCGCACTGATCATCCGCCATCCCTTTAGAGGCTTTGGCAGCCAGCGGCAGGCGGCTATGGACTGCATCGCCGCGCGCTGGATCTTGTTTGTCGACGCCGACGAACGGGCTACGCCCGAGTTGGCGCGTGAGATCCGGCAACGCATTGCCGACCGGCCGGACGTCGTCGGCTGGTGGTTTCCACGCCATAATTACATTCTGGGCAAGCTGGTCCGGCACACCGGTTGGTATCCCGACTACCAGTTGCGCCTGCTGCGCCTGGACCGATCCCGTTGGGATCCCGAACGCGAGGTCCACGAGCTGCCGATCCTCGACGGCCCGGCAGGCTACCTCGAAAATGTCTTGATCCACTACAATTACACCAGCTTGCGCCAGTTTATCGCCGTCCAGGAAAAATACACCAATTACGACGCGACTATCCTGTTTCGGCGAGGAGAAAAACCCAAGCTGTGGAGCCCGTTCAGCATGCCCCTGCGCCATTTTAAACTGCGTTTTGTCGATTGGCAGGGGTACAAAGATGGCCTGCACGGGCTGTGGTTGAGCGCATTGATGAGCTACTATGAAGGGCAAAAATATATCCGCCTGGCCCGCCTGTGGCGGCTGGCCAAACGAGAACAGAATAGCATAGTAAAGGAAAAGACCCTATGAACGACGAACTATGGTTCCGCCAGATCCACCTCGATTTTCATACCAGTAAATCGATCGAAAACATTGGCGGCGAATTCGATCCCGATGTCTTTGCAGAGACGCTGAAACAGGCCCACGTCAACTCGATCAACATCTTTGCCCGGGGCCATCACGGCTGGATCTATTACGATTCGCCGCGCTTTCCCGAACGGCGCCACCCACACCTGGCCCGCAACCTGCTCAAAGAACAGATCGAGGCCTGTCATGCGCGCGATATCAAGACCCCGCTGTACGTCACCATCCAATGGGATCACTATACGTCCAGCCGGCATCCAGAATGGTGCGTCATCGGCCCAGACGGCCGTCTGACGGGGACGCCGCCCTACGAAGCGGGCTTTTACCGCCAGTTGTGCCTCAACACCCCTTACGTTGACTGGCTCAAGGAATTCGTACAAGATGTGTTTGACAACCTGCCCGTCGACGGCTTTTGGTTCGACATTGTCGACGCCCGCGACTGTTCTTGCTGGTACTGCAAAAGCGGCATGCTTGAGCAAGGCCTGGAGCCGGCCGATCCCCGGCAGCGCATGCACTATGCCGAGCAGGTCTTGAGCCGTTTCCAACAAGAGATGAGTGCCTTTGTCCGCGAGCGCAATCCCGACGCCCTGATCTTTTACAACGCGGGACACGTTGGCCCGCGCCATAGGGCGATCCTCGACAATTTCACACACCTCGAACTCGAATCGCTGCCCAGCGGCGGCTGGGGCTACCTGCACTTTCCG
>JAFGJF010000632.1 GCA_016929205.1 Anaerolineae bacterium | reverse complement strand
CGATGCAGAAACCGATCCCGTTGACTTGGACCTCTCTGCAGTCTCATCGAACACAGCCTTGGTGCCGCCAAACAGCATCGTCTTTGACGGGTCAGGTACCCGCCGCACCGTCACCATCACCCCTACAATGGGACTGACCGGCACGTCCACCATCACTATCTTGGTAAGCGACGGCAGAGCCACGACAAGTAAATCCTTTCTGCTGACGGTAAGAGATGAGATAACAGCAACCGTATACCTGCCCCTGGCAATACGCAACCATGTCGTTGCCCCGGATCTGATCGTAAAACATATCGACGTGACCGTTGGCGAGCCTGAAAACAACGGCAGCACTGTCCACGTTGTGATCGCCAACGCGGGTCGCGCGCCGACAACCCAATCCTTTTGGGTCGACTTGTACGTCAATCCCAGTCCGCCCCCCGCTGGCGTCAACGAAGTCTGGAACGACGGTCGCTGTTTGCAGGGAATCGCCTGGGGAATACAACAAGTGATATGGCCTGGCGAGACAGTGACCTTGACCCTTGTCAGCCCATACCTCGACACCACAAACACCCATTTTGATGGCGCATCTGTGGGGGATGTGTTATACGTTCAAGTTGACGCGGCCAATATGGCCTCTACTTATGGCGGCGTGCAGGAAACGCACGAGATCCTTGGAGAAAAATACAACAACATTGCCGTATACCAAGTGACATCTGTGCAAGACCAAGCTGGCTACTAACCCAACAGCCGCTTATCGAGTTCTCGCATGTGCGAGGTATGATATTCCAGGTCGTTGCTCAGTTGTGCCACATCATTCCCATATCGCAGGCGGCGGGCAAGAAAGGCAAACGCCTCGCTGTTTGCATCAGGCACCGTCAGGTCTTGCGCATTGCCGCGCACCATGCGCAGCCCATCGATCAGCCAGCGCAAAAACGTATGCGTCCGCCGGAGCTGGTCGTAATCGTTTTTGTCAAGAACCCCGGCTGCGTGTAACGCCGCCATCGCCTGGCGGATATTGGTCGCGCGCAACGCAGGATCGCGATGTCCATATGCGATCTGCAAACCCTGGATCAGGTACTCGACGTCGACCAGGCCGCCAGGGCTGAACTTGGCATTGAACGTGCCGCCGGCAACCAGGTGGCGAACCTGCCGCTCGCGCATCGCGCGCATCGCCGTACTGTCGAACGGCATCCCGCTATACACAAACTGATCGCGCAGCTTGACCACCTTTTCCCCCAACCGCGCGTTGCCCGCCACCGGGCGCAACTTGACCAGCGCCTGCCGTTCATAGGCCCAGGCCGGGCCATTCGGCGCAAAGTAACGGCGAAACGCCTCCAGAGACACGGCCATGCTGCCGGCTTTGCCATAGGGGCGCAGCTGCAGGTCGATGTGAAAAATACCTTCCCTTTTGGCCCGAATGGCGCTGTAAAACATCTGCACCACCTTTTCGTAAAACTCGGAAACGGCAATGGTCTGTGGCCCCGAGGTTGTACCATTGCCAGAATAGATAAACATCAATTCGATATCAGACGCAAAGCCCAGCTCCCTGCCGCCGCACTTGCCCAGCGCGCACACCGTCATCTCACTGACCTGGCCGTCCGGAAGGGTAGGTGTGCCATATTGGGTTCGCAGATCCTCGTGGCAGAGGTGATAAGCAGCATTAACCACGATCTCGGCAAGATCGGTGAGTTCCTCCGAAAAATTCCAAAACTCGGGCGAGTGCCCCAGGATGTGACGCATATCGATACGAAACATTTCACGATCTTTGAACGCGTTGAGCGTCGCCTGCCAGGGTGCGTCCTCCGCCGGTGCCTGTGGCCCGCTGTGCACCGGGCGCAGTGTTTCCCCTAATTCAACCTGCAATTGCGCCTTGGACTTGGCCGTTTTGAGCGCATCAACGTCACGAACGACAGGAAAAAGATTGGCGTGCTGCATCCGCAAAAAGTCGTCCCACAAAAAATCGCTTACCCCGAGCAGGCGTGCAAGACGGTCAAGCACCTCGACGTTTTCCAGCGAGGCAAATTCGTCGGGCCAATCGGGGCGCTGAAACATTTGGCCGACGAACTGACGAAAGTGAAGCATAGCCGACTCGGGATTTGGCGAATGCGGTAGCAGGTGCGTAAAGTGCTTGATCAGCACCGTCGCCGCGCGCAATTCTCGCTGCCTGTCGGGATCGACGATCTTGGATCCACTGGCATCCGTGACGTAAAGCGCATCGTGCGCGCGATCCCCAACCGTGTCTATGACCACCCGTGCAATGTAAATACGGTTGGTGGCGAGCGCATTCGCAAATTCATACAAAAAGCCGATCGTATCCGGCGCGCTGATGTAAAGCACGGTGTATTCATCAGACGTATCGTTATCGATCTCGATATCGATCGGATACAGCGTCGGCGTGCTTCCGCTTATGCTGGGTAGCGCCGAGACAACACGTTTGGCAAGCGCGCCCCGCGCCTCCCGCCGTTGCCCGTCGTCCATCCGTTTTAGCAGTCCGGCCAGATCGTCGCGATACTGGATCCACGTCTCCTCCAAAACTGCCTCATCCCCACGGTGCACGGTAAATACATCGACAATTTTGCGCTGCGCTCCCTTGGGCTTAATCTTGGGTTGGCTGCGAGACACAAAAGACGACACAGGTTCAGGCCCATAGGTAAACGCATTGCCATCCAGGATGGTAAACCCATACACAAACAACAAGCCGCAAATCAAGGACAATTCACCGGGATAGTCGAACGCCACGATGGTTACGCGCCAGCGCCCGCCATCCAAAGGTACGGCATTCACCTCGACCAGGCGTTCGCCGTCAAGCTGCTCCGCAAGGAGCGCGTGCTGTTTAATCTCTTTGTTGCTAAACACATCGGCATAGGACGAGTCCATACGCGCCAGATGTTGGCGCATCTCACCCAATGACAATGGCGGAGAAGAGTGTTGGCTGGCTGCATCTTGCATTTTTTCATCCCCCAGATGCCTCAAATAAACGGCCCGAATGGCAGCCTGGTGCTGCTCATAGCGCATCACAAACTGCTCATCGGCTCGTTTGCCCTGGAACCCCAATCGCTGTGCCAGATGATTGAGCGCCTTTTGCTCGCCAGGTAAAGAAGTGGTTTGTCGATAGTTCATCATTTGTAAATGGTGTTCGACCGTACGCAATAGGACATAGCCGTCCGCCAGTACGCGATATTCGTCCGCCGACAAAAGCTTGTGAGACGATAGACGCACCAACGCGTCGAGCGTATTGCGGCTGCGTATCTCTGGCCTTTCCGAACCATGTGCCAATTGCAGATACTGGGTCACAAACTCGACGTCGCGAATCGATCCTTTGCCCAATTTAACCTCGCCCCACTCGCGCCCGTCTTTGAGCAACTGCTCCTCGGTACGCTGCTTCATCGCATACACAGCGGCGCGCACGTCGTCGATAGGCGAACCGAACAACAACGGTTCTGCCCGGCACAAAAACGCCTCTCCAACTGCCCAGTCCCCGGCGATGACCCGTGCTTTGAGAAGCGCCTGCTTTTCCCATTGCCGCGCGTTTTTCTCCAGGTACTTGATATAGCCATCAAGTGAGGAAATCAACGGTCCGACCTGGCCCCACGGACGCAGTCGCATATCCACGCGATAGAGAAATCCCTCTGCCGTGACCCGCGCCAGCACATCGATCAATCGCTCACCCAGCCGCCGATAGCCATCCGCACGCGACGCCGCCAAGAACAGCAGATCGATGTCCGAGCTATAATTTAGCTCGTCCCCACCAAGTTTCCCCATGCCGATAACAGCAAAGCCTTTCGCCGGCGTCCCGGTTTGCACAGCAGCCAAATCGAGGCAAACCTGGACCAACCCATCCGCGAGATGTGAGAGTTGCCTCATCACCGCCGGCAGGTCCAGCAGACCGAGCAGATCGCACGCGCCAATACGCAACAACTCCCACCGCTGAAAACGTCGCAGTGCATCGAGTTGAGCGTCAAGTGTGCCCCGGCCATCATGACTGGCGATACAGGCTCGCGCCTCAGCACAAAACTGAACGACATTTTTGGGCTGTGCGAGTTCCTTGTGCACCACCAGCAGCTCAAAATACTCTGGATTGCGCAGCAAGATCTCGGTCAAGAACTGGCTTCCCGCAAAAAGTGTGACCAGGATATCCACCGCGCGTGGATTGCCGGCCAGATAATCCAGCATCGTCAACCCATCTCCGGCAGCGTTTATAAACCGCTCCAAGCTGACCAACACACGGTCCGGATCGGCAGCCGTGGACAATGCAGCCAGCAGATGTGGAAAAAACGCGGCCAACGATACTCGTGCCTGCGGCGAGTTTGCGATACGCAGCAGACAACGCTGCGCAGCACACGAATCGGACAGGTGTATCGGCGACAAGAGGTCACGCATTGCATTGTGATTGCCAAATTCTTCAAAGGACATAACTATCGCTTTCGTCAATCCACTCGTTGTCTCACTTATATTAACGGAATTTTCGTTTTTGCGCAAGATGCCCCATTTGGGTACTAGACGGCAAAGGTGGAGTTGCTTTATAATAACTATGTCTGGTGCAAACACAGTCGGAACAAACACATCTGGCTCAAGCACGTGGGCCGATACATTCAGGCAAGTAAAAGCCCTGTACGATCACGATCTTATCATTCTATGCGTAAGGAGAAAACGAGTATGTCAAAAACAGTAGCAGATGCCATTGCCATAGCCCAAGAAGTCAAGATGGTCGACCTTCGATTCACCGACTTGCTCGGAATGTGGCATCACTTTAGCACCCCGAGCCGCGAATTGACCGAGGAACTGTTCGAAGAGGGTATTGGATTCGACGGGTCATCGATCCGTGCCTTCCAGGAAATCCACGAGTCGGACATGATCCTGATCCCGGATCCGACCACAGCTTTTGTTGATCCGATCTTTGAGATCCCGACGATGGTCGTCATTTGCGACATCTATGATCCGTTGACCCGGCAGCCCTACACCCGCGACGCGCGTTACGTGGCCAAAAAAGCCGAAGCTTACCTCAAGCAGACCGGCATCGCCGACATCAGCTATTGGGGCCCCGAAGCCGAGTTTTTCCTGTTCGATAACGTGCGTTACGGCGGCGGCACCAACACAGCCTTCTACGAGGTAGACAGCTCGGAAGGATGGTGGAACAGTGGCGAAACCGGCGGCAAAGGCGGGCAGATTCCACCCAAGCGCGGCTATTTCCCCGTTCCACCGACAGATACCAAGCAGGACGTGCGCAGCAAGATCGT
>JAFGJF010000631.1 GCA_016929205.1 Anaerolineae bacterium | reverse complement strand
CTGTGGCGCGGCTTTGGGGCGCGGTCGTACCTGGAGTGGTACCTGGAGGGTTTTTTGCACGTGCCGTTCAACGAGCACGGGCAGTTGTCCAGCACCTATCCAGGACAGCACATCACCTTGCTCGACTATTCCCTGATCCCGCTGCTAGGACAGCCGTTGTACAGGGCGCATACCGGTGGGTATTACCAGCCGGAGGCGACGCTGGCCAAAGGGCTGCGGTTGAAACAATGGTACGACGCGCACCTGAACGAGGATGGCCTGGTGGCGTTTGATGACGAGGCCTATGCGCAGCGCGGGCTGCGCAACTTTATCGATCATCCGGGCATCGGCTGGCACAACTTTCCGCATCCCGGTATCGACCGGTATGGCACGAACTGCCCGCTGAATGCCTTTTTCTACGGTTTTGTGCGGACGTTGGCCGAGATGTCCAAATCGCTGGGCCAGGCGGAGGCTGTTGACCTGAACGCTCAAGCGGATTGTCTCGCAGCGGCGATACGGCGCGTGTTCTACGATGGAAGGGTGTTTCACGATGCCGTCGCCGATGGCGTTTTGTCGCCCGGTACGGCGTGGCAGACCAATGCCCTGGCCGTGTTTTTTGACCTGGTACAGGGTGCGGATGCGACACGGGCGATGCGGGCGATGCTTGACGGCTATGAGCAGCTGTGCCGCTGCTCGCCGTATTTCCACTTTTACTTTCTCCCGGCATTGCGCGAGGCTGGCCTGGAACAGGAAGCGATCGACCTGATCAAGCGCGAGTGGGGAACAATGCTGGACGGTGACGCGACGACGACGTGGGAAAGTTTTTCGGGCGACGACAAGGACTCGTTGTGTCATCCCTGGTCGACGGCGCCGTTTTTGTTTTTGCTCGGGCAGCGAAATCATTTGCACGTTCACACGTGATCGGTTATAATCCATCGTTCAGTTATTTCGAATCTCCGGAGGATCTCGTGTCTCAAGTTACTGGCTTGCTCAAAACCATGCGTCCCAAGCAGTGGATCAAGAATGTCTTTATTTTTGCCGCCATTGTCTTTGACCGCCAGTTGTTTCATATCGATCCGCTGCTGCGCACGCTGGGGACGTTCTTGGCCTTTTGTCTCATTTCCAGCACGGTGTATCTGATCAATGACCTGGTGGACATTGAAAAAGATCGCCAGCATCCCACCAAACGTCGGCGTCCCCTACCTGCGGGCCAGCTTAAGCCCGGTATCGCCATTGCGGCAGCGATTGTCATTCCTTTGATCATTTTGCCCATCGCATTTTGGATTGACATGGCATTAGGAATCATCATGGTCATCTACCTGGGAACCATGATCGCCTACTCGTTTTTCCTCAAGCACTTTGTGATCATTGACGTGATGACGATCGCCGCTGGGTTTGTGCTGCGCGTGGCTGCCGGCGTGGTTGTGATCGAAGTGGCACGTTTTTCGCCCTGGTTGTACGTCTGTATGACTTTGTTGGCTCTCTTTTTGGGATTTGGCAAGCGCCGTCACGAGTTGTTCACACTGCAGGAAAACGCCAACAGTCACCGTGCCAGCCTGGAGCATTACAGCCTGGAGTTGATCGATCAGATGACGGTTGTCGTGGCTTCAGCTGCGGTGATGGGGTACTCGTTGTATACTATTTCTGCCGAAAACTTGCCCCGGCCCAACGGGCAACCGCTGATGATGTTGACGATCCCTTTTGTGTTGTACGCATTGTTCCGTTACCAGTATCTGGTGCACGTTCGCAAGATGGGCGGCACGCCGGAAGAGATCGTGCTCGGCGACCCGCCATTTCTTGTCGCGCTGCTGCTGTTTGGCGTCACAGTGCTGATTTTGATGTACCTGTTTTGAGACTATCAAACACTTGTCGAGGCAACCCAATCGGGTTGCCTTTTTTTGTTGAGTTTGGCCCAAATCGAACAAAACCGATCCAACACACGTATAATAGTCGGCCTGTTCTCGAGGTGATGTGAGCACCTCGAGACGGAGTGGTGGGCCGAGCAGTCTTTTTTGTTGAAATCGAACAAAGTCGACCTGACACACGTATGATCGTCAAGTGAGTGGAAAACACACGGTGAGCGAGTTGGCAACACAGACGGACGACGAACTGATTCTATCGAGCCTGGGCGGTAACAATGCTGCGTTCGGCACGTTGGTGCTCCGCTACCGCAAGGTAGCGATTGGTGTGGCGTACCGGATTTGTGGAGATGCGATGTTGGCCGAAGACGTGGCCCAATTGACGTTTATCCGTATCTGGGAGAAAATGCATAGCTTTCGCCACGACGGCAATTTTCGCGGCTGGCTGTGCCGGATCGCCGCCAATCTGACTATCGATGAGTTGCGCAAGAAAAAGCCAACGGCCGATATAGACACGTTGCCGCTTGCGGACGCGCACCATGGGCCGGAGCGCACTGCGCTGCAGGACGAACGTGCGGCTGTCGTTCGCCGAGCGATAATGAGACTGCCAGCACAGAGCCGGGCGGCGTTGGTGCTTCGCGAATACGAAGGGTTGTCGTACAAAGAGATTGCTGACACATTAACCATTCCCGTCGGCACGGTCAAATCGCGTATCAACGATGCACGTCGCCGCTTACAAATCGAGTTGGGCGAGTTTATGAGCCAAGGGAGTTGAAGGGATGCAGCACGTCACCGATTTACTTGCTGAATACTATGACAATGAATTGCCTGTGTGGCGCCGGCAGCAGGTCGAGTCACATTTGAGCGGTTGCGCCGACTGCCGGGCAGCGTTATCCAGGCTGCAACATCTATCGAATGTGATCGCGGATTATGCATTGCCCGATGCATTGACGCCGGCCGAGACATTTCGAGCTCAGGTCATGCTCAAGGTTGCGCACCGGAAAAAGACGCGGTCGCCGTACCATGCCTGGTTCTGGTATGCAGTTCCTGTCGGCTTGGGCACGGCCCTGGTCATTTTGCAGGCGATTGTTGCCTTGTTGATCTTGCTCGTGACCGTGCTGGGATGGAGTGGGGTCGAGATTGTGGAATCGTTGGCGCCCTCTGTCGATCCACAAACGATTTGGGGGGATCTGCTCGTATCGTCTTCGATCGGGTTGGTGAATCTACTAGTTCGTCTAGTTTTGTATTTTGTCTTGTTTCTTACATTTTTACCGTATGCCGGTTGGGTAGGGTTGCTGTGGCGTTCGACACAAAAGCAGCGTGTCTGACCGAATGCATAGAGTGAAAGGAGTTGTTTGACATGGATCATTTCAAAATTTTGAAACGTGCCTGGGATATTGTGTGGAAGTATCGGGCGCTGTGGTTGATCGGCCTGGTTCTCGTCCTGGCCGGCGGCGCGGTTGGTTCGGGATTCAACGGAGGAGCGCCGAGTAGCGGCGGTTCGTCGGGAGGCGGCGGTAATGGTGGGGACGAGTGGCAGTTCGGTGAGCCTGGTTTTCGGAATTGGGATCAAGCATGGGAAAAGACGGCCCCGATTGTAATCACGATCTTGATCGTCGTGGCCGTGATCATCGTTCTGGTCATCGTGATCGGGATCATCAAAGCGATTTTGCGTTACGTTACGCGCACGTCGTTGATCGAGATGGTGCAGCGCCACGAAGAGAACGACGAAAAGGTGGGCTTTTGGGACGGGTTGCGTCTGGGGTGGTCGCGCTCTGCGTTCACTCTCTTTTTGACCAATCTGATCCTAAAGCTGCCTTTTATCCTGCTTACGCTGCTGGGGATGTTGATCGCAACGGCACTGGTCGTTGTGCTCATTGTCCTGGGTGTATCGATCGCCAACCAGAATGCCGGGGGCGCGGTGGCTGCAGCCATTGCTTTCATCATTGCCGCCGTTTTTATCGCCATCGTGTTGATGCTGCCTTTGTTCCTGATTGGGGTGGCGTTGCGCCTGATCATTTCGTTGGTGAGCGAGGTCGCCTTCCGCATCTGTATCGTTGAGCGTGCGAGCCCCGTGGATGCGATCAAGGAGGCCGTCGGGCTTGTCCGTCGCAACTTGTGGGCGGCCGTGTTGCAGTATCTGTTGATGCTCGGTTTGGGCATCGCCTGGGGGATCGTCCTGTTTATCGTCAATCTGCCACTGGTGTTTGTCGCTCTGTTGGTCGCAGGTCTGCCTTCGTTGACGGTGGGTGGTCTCATTGCCTGGCTGGCCAGCGCGCCGATCGCGGGTGGCATCACCGGCGGGATCCTCTTTATCCTGGTGATGATCGTCGTCATTGGCTTGCCGAATATCGTTTTCGCGACCTTTGCCACGATATATCATTCGACGGCCTGGACGCTGACCTATCGCGAGTTGCGGGCGATTGACGTCGGCGATCAAGAGGTTGAAAGCGATGAACAGGAATCCGAGTTCGTCGAGGTCAAGGTCGAAGATCTGGAACAAATCGACGACGCCGAATAAGCACGCTGTCCTGGTCAGGCTGTTCTCACTGGACAGCCTGACCAATCTTGACCAGGATCAAAACATGGCAGAAAGAATCTTGATCGCCTATGCCACCAAATGTGGCTCCACTGCCGAGGTGGCTCAGGCTGTAGGCGACGTGCTGCGTGAGGCGGGTGCCGAGGTGGATGTGCATCCGGTGGACGCCGTTAAGGACGTGAGTCCCTACCGGGCGGCGATCGTGGGGACGGCTATTCGCGTTGGCGCATGCCTGCCCGAAACGAAGCGTTTTGTGGAAACACACCGCGACGCGTTGGCCAGCATGCCCGTTGCCTTCTTTTGTGTTTGCCTGGCGGTCAAGGAAACCGATCCGGAACAGCGCCAGCCGGTTGAGGAATACCTGGCTCCACTGCGCGAGATCGTCTCGCCGGTCCAGGAAGGGCACTTTGCCGGGGTGATGGAGTACATCAAGCTGCCCCTTTTTACGCGCCTGATGATACGAATGATGAATCTCGATCAGGGCGATTTTCGCGATTGGGATGCAATCCGCGCCTGGGCACAAAAAGTGTATCCTTTGCTGTCGGGCTAGATCTGTAAACTGCCCGTCCTTATTTTTCCAGATAGCGTCGTGATTTAAACGTGCTTGATCCGTGCAGAGATGGGCTTGCCCAATACCAGAAACTCGTGCGTGTGATCGGCCTTGTACACCCGGTTTTTATGGTCGACATCGGCACGGAAGCGCTTGAACTTGATTCTTTTGAATTGCACATCTGTGCAAAAGGTGTCAAATAACGCGAGCAATTTTTCCTCTGCAAGCAATCCCTCGTTGTTGTATGAAAAGAGCAGAAATTCCGAGTTTACTCGTTCAAAGAGTCTTCTGAACCCGGCCTCGACCGCGCTGCGTCTACAAAAATCAGAGCGTTGTTGTTCGGCGTCGCGCAGGCCGGTCACGCCGCGCGGTTCGAACTGATCCAGATCCCAACGGGCGATCGTTTCCAGAATGTGATAGTTGGACGCATATTGGCGATGGTTGTACGGCGGATCGATGTAGGTTAAGCCAAGTTGGCCAGGAGAAAACTGGCTCAATAGGGTCAGGCTGTCCTGGCAGAAAACGTGGTGCTGTTGAGCAGGGTGAGCGGATAATATGGGCTGCAAAGCCACTAACGTGAGCGGCTTTTGCGCCGACTTTTTGACATGTTTCAAGTAAGCGCCGTACACCGAGGCCGTGTTGGCCACCCGGTCGGCGGATTCGATGAGACAGGCCACCAGCCAGGCTTTTTCCTCGGCCGAGATCAAGGCAGCATCGCTCCATGCCTCGATCTGATCGCGTATGGCCTGAATGCGCCGCCCATTTTCTCGTGCAAAGTAGATCCTTCCGCCCTCACCACCCTGGCAATATGCTTCGTAAAATAACCCGTGCTTGCCCGGTATATGGTTCAAATAAGCTTGTACCCGTGTGGCAGGTAGATTGGCGTCCAGCTTGGCGCGTTTTTCGATCGAGTAGGCGACGGTCTCGCAGCACGTGGTCTGCTGGATGTGTTTGTTCCACAGTGGATCCGCCAGCAGCCGGTCGAACGTGGGCAATGCGTTGTGCTCGATCAAGGCTACGTTGGTGACGTAGGCATAGCGTTGCCAATCGTTGGCATAGACGACGTGTCCGCGGCGTTTGAGCAATTGGGCGACTGCGCCTGTTCCGGCGAACAGATCGAGGGCGACGCCATCTCGGGGCACGTCGTTGTCGTCCAAAACGCTTTCAATTTCCTCTAGCAGGCTGTATTTGGAGCCGATATAGTTCATTGTGGCTCTTTTATCTCGATTTTGACCGGTTCTCTCCAGGTTGGCTGCTGCGGATTGGCGATATCTAGCGCCCAGGTGGGCTGCGTGAGTACGGCGCAAGGCGTTTTGCCTTTCAGCCGGTAGACCAGGTTTGCCGGTTTCTCGCTCGATAGGTCGGTCAGGTAGGCGCGAATGTGTGTTTCCGTGCGCTCATAGTGGGCGACAAGCCCTGTTTCGAGCATCTCTTGCCATTCCTGCATGATCGGTTCGACGCCGGGCGGCAAGCCCAGGTTTACCATGACCAGCGGGGCCACACCGGGGCGATTCAGATTGATCCCTGCCGTTATCACCACCATCTGCCCGACGTCTATGGCGGTGCGATCGTAGCTCAAGGCCAACGAGACCCGTTCTTCTTCCGGCTCGGGAGGTGGTACCTGGTTCCAGGGCAGCACGTATTCGACAATCAGTTGATAAAAGATTGGCCCGCCGCTGACCTCGATCTGGACGTCATTGTACCCTTTGGCCGGAGCGTCAAAATTAAAGTGGTACACCGTGCCGCCCTCGCTGTGGGCAGGGATGATGATCGTCTTGGAGACATCTTGATCATCCGAGCCCAGCGCACCCACCGAGACCTTGACCGCAGCCTCTTGTGCGGGCAAAACTGGACCCGGGGCGTTTTGCAGGGCTGCGGCAAACGCGCTCAGCGCCCAATACGTTGTATGCGGCGAGCCCCACGTACCAAGCGCGTCGCGGCTGTCAGCCAGCAGCGCCAGTCCCTGGACGATCAGATCGGATTCTGCTCGTGCACGCAGCAAGGCCAGGGTTGCCAGCGCGGTGCGTTCCACATCGGCTGCGTCATCGAGCGCGCCGCTAAACGTTGGCAGTCTATCGTGCCATACGGCAAGCCCTTCTTGAGTGCCGGCCATGTCGACAAGGCGTGCAGTTGCGAGCGTCAGCGCCTCGTTTTCCGATATACTGCTTTGACCGGCGTCGCGATAAGCAGCCAGGGCGTTCACAGCCAAGGCCAGCGTATAGGGATCCTGTGCCTGATCTTGATAGCGATCCAGGTACGCCACGGCAGCCTGCACGCCTGGTTTGTTGCCGTACCCGGCGTCGATCAGGACCCAGGTGACATACGCCGTGAACGGCAGGTCCGGGCGTGGCAGTTGCTGCCAGCCAGCAGGCAGCTCTGACGGACGCCAGGTCCCGTTGCTGGTCTGCCTGGCGAGCAATGAAGCTGCTATGCGCTCGACGATGTGTGGATCGATCGTCTCCAGCTTGCTCAGGCTCGCCAAGGCAGACGCGGTCTGGATCAGATCCCCGTCTGATTGGCCAAAGGTCGAAAAACCATCCCGGTCGGCCTCAAAGGTCAAAAGTCGCTGCCCGTTGAGCGCCAGTACCCGCTCGATCTGTGCCTCCAAATGTGCCGTCCATTTCTGGTTCAGGATCAGATACTCTCGGAGCAGCAGCAGGTGGTTTGTTTCAGCCACAAGTTGGGCCAACGCGTCCCCGGCAAAGGGCGTCGGGTAAGGGATGGATGGCGAGACCAGGGTGGGCGAGATCGCTTGACGTGAAACCCATTCACCCAGGCCGCGGTGGGCCAGAGCGGTTTGCAGCCCCTCGGCCAGGATGCTGGACCAGCCCGGATAGACACGCACGGCGATGCGATCAGTGCCTCGAACCGCAGCCCAGGGGATGCGAATCTTGTAGGTGTCCAATTCGTTTGTTTGCCGGTTGTAATGGCGAATGACCGGCTGGCCATCCGGCAAGACCTGAACCGGGCGGGAAATCGTTTGCCCGGCCGTTTGCGTGTTTGAGGTGATCTCGATCGTTTGTGCGCCATACTCGCGCACCTGAATCGGCACCGAAAAGCGTGCGCGCTCGTTGGCCGGCACGTCGATCGTTTGATTGCCTGTGGTTCGAGTCGGCATCCGGAACCACGCAGCCTGGGTGACGGTCATCTGGACCGTTTGGGAAAAAGGTTGGATGGCATTGACGGAAATGGGAATCTCGTATGCGTCACCGACGGTAAGTGAGGCCGGCAGTTCAGCCTCGATGACGAGGGGCGTGTGCACGTCGAACCGGGCTTGAGCAAGGGCACGTTGGCCTTGCAGCGTGGTGGCCCGCACAAAAAACTGCGACGTTTGGGCAACCGGTATTGCGAGCGTCGCCGAACCCAGGCGGTTGGTGTAAGCTGGGGAATGCCAGTATAACGTTTCCCAGTTCTGATCTAGCCAGGGCCGTTCCTGAAGCAGTGTCGCGGCAGGCACGGAAACGGAAACGCTCAACGGCGCGGTCGGTGGCGCAGAGATGGGCGTCAAGTCGATGTCCAGATTGGGGATGCCGGCGCGTTCGCTGTGTGCTGCCTTGCCAAACAACATCGCGCCGATCACACTGCCGATCATGAGCACGATCGTGGCAAATGTCGCGATCGTGCTGCCCCAAGCGGACTGCCGCGCCAGCCCGCTGCCCAGGATGTAAAGGGCGAGTGCGGTCGCAGCCAGGGCCGCTGCCGCGATGAGGAGACGATCCGGTCCGGGTGTGCCGCCCTGGGCGATGGCAAAAAACAATCCCCACCCCAGCGCAAGTCCGGCGGTCAG
>JAFGJF010000630.1 GCA_016929205.1 Anaerolineae bacterium | reverse complement strand
GCCACACGTGGCGTTCTCTTTCAGCCGTTTCTATGCCGCTGTAGCGGTGGGCCGGATCGGCGACAGCGGGCAGACCCAGGCCCTGGCGCACGCTCTCGAACGCCTGGCCGGCCGCGTCGTTCGCCGAGTGCGGCTCCTGGCCAAAAAAGACATAAATCAGCAGCGTTGGATCATGCACCAGTAACATGCTGCACCTTGTTGGCGACGATTTGCACCATCTTGGAGAACTCGACCGCCTTGTCCTGCAAGCGCTGGATCTGCCATCGCTGCCGGTTGTCCTTCGGCACGGGCGAACCGAGCTTGAGCTGGCGGAGCTCGGTGGTGGCGACCGGCTCCGCAACGACCGTGCGATTGAGAATTACCTGCAAGGCGGGTACCCGGCGCACCGCGGCCTCCATCCGGTGAAAGGTAGCCGTGAGCTGGGTTTCGTCGGGCGCTGCGGGTAGGTCGCGCACACTGGCTGCCAACTCGGCCGCCAGGGCCGCCCAGGCGCTGGGTGGGGCGAGCGATTCGACCTGTGACAAGTTCTCTTCAAAGCTGTCAATAAACTGCGCAAACTGGATGACGGTGTCGATCTGGATCACACTTCCTCCTGGTGCCATACCCTGACGGTCAGCGTGCACCCGCCATACACCGGGTGCATACTAGCCGTTCAGGATGATCGAAAACTCGGCCATGCTCAATTGCAGACAGATGGCACACACCACCACCAGGACCAGGGTGAGACCCGCCAGGGCCTCCCACTTAACGATCTTGCCCGACCATTGGGCGTGTACGATGAGCATGACGGTGGTGGGTAGAACGCACAGGATGGGAATGGCGAGGCCCGACAGGTAGATCTGAGGCCACTCGGCCGGTGGCACCAGCTCCCAAATGCGGACAAACTGGATGGCGACGCGCACGAGTGCATAGGCGGCCAGGAGAAAGGTCAAGGTCACGGCGACGGTGAGCGGGGTGCCGAGCTCGTCGTGTCGCCTCATCAGCACGTGCAGCAGAATCAGGATGGGCGTCACGGCCTGGATCAGGCCGATCAACTTCCAAGCCGAGGCGGCGAGACCAAGCACAGCCAGCAGGGCAAAAAACAGCAGTGTCAACAGGTTCACGAGCCTCATCACCATCAGCTTGAGCGGCACCTCTTTGACCAGGTCCCACAGCTCCGCCAGCACGGGCTTGGACTCGGCGGCGTCGAGTTCGTATAGCTCGGCTTCGTCCGCCGGGGCCCCGACCTTCATGCCCAGGCAAAAGCGAGCCGTGACTGTGTCTACATAGACGTCGATCCTACCCTGCACTCGTTGGCCGACCATCAAGGACTGTGTGTTGACGAACACCCGCACCTGCAGGGGAAAATAGTCGCTCTCCGACGCGGCGCTCACGGCTTCAACCTGGTACCAGGAATCGATAACACCTGGAATCAGGCTGATCTGCCCCTTGGGCGCGCCGCCTCGGTTGTGTATGACAAAGGTCACCGCCCGCGTCTGCCCCAGGGGCACCGCGCCGAGATCGATCTCGGCGGGCTCGATGACGAGCACCGGCGGTACAGCCGCAGCGGCTTGGGCGGCCTCGATCAGCGCCAGTTGTCGATCGTATTCAGCCCGTTTGTCGACGTCGCCGAGCACTTCATAGGCTTGCTTGATCTGCTTGAACTTGTCGTCGCCAAAGCTTGGCCCCATGAGCTTTTTGTCGGGGTGATAGACACTGGACAGGCCACGCCACACGCAGCGGAGTTGTTCCTGGGAAATGTCGCGGGGAACGCCCAGGACGTCGTAATAAGTCGGCTCAGATGCCATCGCCGGTTCTTGGGGCAGCCAGCTTCCGATACTCGGCCACGCTGCCCGCGCCAAGCTGGTAAACGTCCGAGACCACCTGCGACACCTGGCTGGCGATGCGTCTGAAGGTGTCCAATGCGGCCGTCAGATCGGTCTGGGCAGAGATTCTATACCAACTGCCACCTGTCGAGCGGGCCATGTCCCGATAGTAGTCGAGGTCGGGCGAGACCACAAAGGTCAGAAACTCTTGTTGGGCTAACTGGCCGGTCACGCTCTGCGCCGATGTGTTGTGCTGCAGCGCGGGTTCATCGGTGGCCAGGATCAACGCCTTGACCGCATCCTGCCGGAACGGCAGGCCCATAGCCTTTTGCAAGGCCTCTAACGACGATTCCCCCTCGTTGCCGCCGCCGCCGTAGCGAGGGATCTTGCGCAACCGGGCAACGATGCCTTCGACTGTGGCGGTAAAGTTGGTGCACGTGATCTTGTCGCCCGTAACGGTGAGATCGCCAAAGGCTACGACCGCCATCCGATAATCGAGCGCGAGCGCGGCGAACTCGTGCACAAATCGCTCGCAGGCGTGCAGCAGACCTTGAATCTTGTCAGACATTGAGCCCGTGGTATCGATGACGAACACCAGATCCACGGCGCGCCTGACCTGGACCTCGATCGGCTTGCCTGCGACGGTGACGGCGGGCCGCACGACCGGCTTGATCTCGCGACCTGCCACAGAGATGATGAGGCTATCGTGCTTGTCATCCATGACTTCTCACCTTGTTAGCAGCGGAACCGACTGACAACGATTGGTGCCTTTCACGGGTTGCAGTCGAGCGGAAAAGCACGCGCAGGCCGTAAACATCAGGCCCAACTCTATTATACACGGAGCGGTGGAGGTGTCAACTCCTGGCAGCAGCAAGTAGTGTATATCGGTCGCTGGATATCGAAGAAGGGAGGGGGCTTGATGTTTGCCAGATGTCGTTGAAGAATCCATACGCAAAAAGATCACTCGCCAAGCATAGGATTTGACCAAATCGGTCGGTTGCGAAGAGTAGAAGGGGAGGATCTGTTTCGCCTGACCGGGCAATTCTTTTACGAGTTCGTTTTTCTAGCTCTGCGCCTGTTGGCATGCGATTCTATTGACCTGTGGAGACTGTCCATTTTTTCCCGTAGTGGGGCAATCGGTTGCTCATCCAGGCGATCCTGGGTGGGGACCTTTGAAGAGGCGCTACCGCGCCGGGGTGCATGGCAGTCCCGGAACAGACTGTCAAAACAATCAAACTCAGGAGGTGAAACTATGTTCCATCGTGTGACGATCATCGGCTTTGT
>JAFGJF010000629.1 GCA_016929205.1 Anaerolineae bacterium | reverse complement strand
AGAGCGATGTAATTCGATCTATTGATAACGCTCGTAGATAACGCTAATTTATCTACACATCGCTAAAAACCTGGTTTCTGATACCCTCTGAACGGTTACTGTTCGAGTTCACCAGTTCTTTGGGAACTTGAAAGAGGCTTTCATCCTTTCGTTCCCTTCCATGTCCAGCAGATCTTCCAACACAGCAGCGGCTTGCTCGTAGGATCGCGTCTGGTGGCTTTGCAGAGCATTATACAATAAAATCGATTTGTCGCCAGTCTTGAAGGCCAGCAGGTCACGCTCCATGTCCAACAGCTCTGGCCAGATGCACTCCCACATGATCTTGGGCGGCAGTCCGGCCACACGGATCGGCTGGATGCCTTTGGCATTGACGATCGCCGGCACCTCAACGACCACGTCGTCCGGCACGCCGGGCAACGCGCCGTTGTTGATCACGTTGACTTGAGCACAGTACTCGTTGTTGTTGACCAATCCATCCATAATGGGCACCTGCTGCTCGCGCGTCTTTTCGGTGCCAAAGACCTCGGCGATGCTGGCCTGGGGGTCATTGGCCAGACGAGTCATCTCGGCAATGCGCTTTTCCAGCCGCTCGACGAATACGGGCCGGGCCAGCTCGGTGTCCGGGCCTCCATATGGCTCGCCGTACCAACGCTTTTTGGTCGCCAGGTCGGTATGGTACCACCACCCACCCTTACGTGGCGTATCGCCGATAGGCATCAAGCCGTACAGTTTGTATTGGTGGACCTCGGCCGGGGAGATGTGGATATCGTGCGTGCCTTTGGCGACATGGGTGCGCCACAAATCTCCGGCTTTAGTCTCGATCCACTCATCGAGCAAGGGATAAGCATCCGCCAGAGTTCCAGCCTCATCCTGGTAGAGAAACTTGGCCAGCCAGATGTTGTGGTTCAAGCCGGGCGCTTCCCAGATCACATGATCGGGATCGAGGCCGATCACGCTGGCTACGGCCCGGTAGCCGTAATGGCCGTGGCACAACCCACAAACCTTGATCCCGGTCTCGCGGGCCATCAGCGTACACCCCTCAAAGACTGGATTGGCCGATTGAATGATCCACGCGTCGGGACAAATCTTCTCCATATCGCGCGCCACTTCGAGCATGACATCGAGTTGGTAGAACGACCCCAGCCCAACGCCGCCGTAATAATAACCATGCCTGGCAGTCACGGCGCGTGCATCGCGGGCATGATAATGCCCCTGAACAAAAGCGGTGTTGACCACAAAGTCGGCATCCTGCAACGAAGCGGCGCGATCGGTGAATCGGTCAAAGGTGAGGTCGGCACCGAGCTCGCTCGCGTACCGCACGGCGAATTTGTGGATCATGTCCAACCGTTCCGGATTGATGTCCATAAACGAGATATGGCTGCCGGCCAGGCTGGGGGTCAGGGACAGGTCTTTGACCAGGCCCAGGGAAAACTCGGCGCTGCCCGCGCCGATGACGGTGAGTTTGACTGATTTAGACATTGTTTTGTTCTCCTGTGAATGTCGGACTTGATAAATCCAAAATGTGACTAGTCCACGCGCTCCAGCTCCCATTCGCCGATGACGCCATTTTTTACAAGACCCCAGGCGGTGACGTCAAACGTACCGACCAGGCGATCCTTACCATCGAGCTGGCCGAGATAAGTCATGCGCGATCCCATCTCTTCGACAAACGAGATTTTGAACACGCCGGCCTCAAAGGTTGCTTCCATTTGATTTTCGATCACCGAGCCATCGTCGCCCATCATCTGCACCGTTGCCCGGTAGCGATCCAGCTTTTCTGGATCAATGGCTTCCAGGGTGATGCGTAAGGGGTGATCGTCGTACAGGTTGGGGTTTTGAACGATCGCCTCGGCAGCGGCCGCGCGCGCCTCAACTTCGGTTTCTACGAAACCAAACGCTAGCACGATCTGCGTAAGAACGTCCTCGACGTATTTCAGTGCTTTTCCTGCATCAGCGACGCGATATGTGCCTTCCCAGACGCCGCTCAGGTCGGGCCGTTCATAGATTACCTTGACACGGCGGAAATCGTTGTCGTAGAGAAACTCGAGCTGCTGGCCATTAACCGTTTTTTCTTTGATGTTGGTGATATAAAAACCCAGGTCGTGCACGCCGGGCGTGAGCGGCACGGTGAAATAGGCCCGTCCTGTGTTGTCGCGATGCACAGTCTCAAGCTTTTTGGTGCCGTCATACAAGACAACCTCAAAGTCCTCACTGGAATGCATTGCCACCGAAAAACGCAGCTTGCCGCGATATTGCTGCCCGATTTGTGCCGTTTCGGCCTCATCGATCTCGATCACCTCTGGATCGACCTGCCAGTCGGCCTGTTTGGCTTCGGGATCGTAGCGCAATACCGAGAGGATATAGGCGGGAAACTTGGTCGCGCCGGCTTTGCCATCCAGCATCTTGGCATATTCGACGCCGATCTGATCCCAATCAACCATTGCCGACTTGGCCATGTAACGAATTTCCGGATAGCTCTTGACTCCGCCGGCGGCGATATCGCGGGCGTTGTCGCCGGAGGCGTAAGGCAGAAACGCGCCGTTTTCGTAGTGGATAGTGCGATTGGCCTGGCCGGGGTAATTGGGATCGGCGATGTACAGGGTATTGCCGTCGATTTTGTAAACTACCATCGCGTGGCCGCGACGCACATCCTTGCCATCCTTGTCCTTTTCGTAGCGGCCAATCGCCACGTACTGTGGTTCGCCGGTGAGGGCCATCGAATAGGCAAAAGCGTGCCAGGTCAGGCTGTCGCTGGTCCAACCAAGGGCGTTGAACATGGTGCGGCTTTTGGCATCCCAATCGATCGACCGCTGCACGGTCGAAGCCAGGCGGTAGCCCCAGGAATCGTCCTCGTAGAAATCGATCGTGCCCAAGCCGTAACGGTTGTTGTCATAGCGGCCGTACAGTGGGCGCTCTCCCGCACCGAGCCGCTTTTCGTAATAGTACCACATCATCGAGATCGACTGCCCGGCGCAGTGTCCACCGGGAGCGATGATCGAGCCATAGTTGGTGAACTGCCAGTCGTCGACGCCGGGCGCAAACCCGGTATCGATGGAGGGATTGCCCAACTTGTCGACTTTGGCCTTTGTAACGACCATATCCGAAAAGTGCGACGTGACCAGGGTCAGCCGGTCGGCGGTGAGGCTGGCGAGGGGGATGCCTTCCAGTTTGCCGGTGCGACGGTCGAAAAAGAAAGCCATCGCGAATTCGTCCGGTCCAAGCCGGATCGGGATTTCGACCGTCATTGGCTCGGTGGCGAATCCATGCCCGTTGTCGATCGTGATCAGCGGCGTGATCGGGTCGAACAACTCGCCAAAACGATGCGTTTTGATCGCCCTGGTCGAGATGGTAAAGCGCGTTTCCTCGCCGTAGGCGTTGGCCGGGACGGAGACTTGAAGGCCGTTGATCTCGCTGTTCGAATCAGACACGAGAATCTCGCCGCCAGAGGCGGCCACCGTTTCCGTCAGCAGTTTGGTTTTTGCCGCCAGGCTCAGCATGCGGCGGGCCGCGGTCAACCCCCAGGCCAATCCACCGCCGACGCAGGCCAACAGAGTCAAGAGGACAAACAGCATGACGATACACCCTGCCCGTGAGCGCCGTTTTGAATGCTTAGGAGGCGGGATATACGCTGGCGGCGATGCGTAGGCTTGTTGGGGCGGATATGCCGGTTGTTGGGGTGAATACACTGGCGGCTGCGACCGGTAGCCCGGCTGTTGAGGTGCGGTTTGAGCAGGCATTCCCGGTGGCGGCAGTACCGCCTGCCCGCATCGACCGCAAAACTTGATGCCGGGACGCAACGGCGCTCCGCAGCGGTGGCAATACTTGGACGTACTCATCTAGCCACGTCTCCCAGGACCTGCTTGAGTGTGCGCCGCGCCTCGCCGGTCGATGTGCCGACAAGGTTGAACTTGGACTTGCCGCCCGTTGACTCGATCACCAACTCTTGCCTGGATGTATTGTTGTCCTGATCGATCCGGTTGTTCAGGCGCACCCGGCGGATCGTCGCCAGAGGGATGGAAAAACTGCCCGGTGCCTGGGCCAGGATCGCATCGATGGGCATATTTTGGTACTGGCGGCAGATCACGTTCAGCCAACCCATTTGCGCCACTACCTGTCCCAGCATCCCTTTTCCTTCGGCTTTGGCCTCGTTGCGAGCAATCGTGATCGCCTCGTTCATCATCTTTTGGGGGACAAAGGCCAGCACCAGCCGGTGTGGGGTGGCGATCAGGTTAAACGCCTCGGCCTTGAACCCCAGGAACCCACGCTGCCGCTGCAAGCCGGGTACAATGCCTAAAATCGGCTCGGAGGGGGCGGCATAGGGTTGTGCTGCGACCTGCTGCGAAAAAGGTGCGACCTGCGGCGGGGCAACCTGTTGCGGCGATGCTTGCGATTGTGCGGGAGGCACCCCAGTCGCCGGCTGCACCGGGCGGCCACACATGCCGCAAAAACGGGCGTCCGCGTGCAGCGGCGCGCCACACTGGCCACAAAATCTGGGTCTCGCTGATTCGGTCATTTTGTTTTCGGCTCCTTTACGTTGAACTAGAGGTACACATCGCCGGCTGCTGGCCGTTGCCAGCGAACAGCAGCCGATGGTCGATCGTCAATGGTCGATCATCTTTTTTCCACCGCTTCCACCGTCACCTGCCCGTTGTCCCAGACCACTGTCCCGCAGCCCATCGACGCGATCTCGACCTTGCCTTCAGGTGTACTGAGGGTCAGCGGCTCGGGCACGAGGCCGTGATAGCCCGCCACGACAAGCTTTTGCTCTGGACAGGCGTACACCCAGCCTGCCTCTGGGCCGCAGGTCAAGGTGACTTTGCCAACCGTCACTTGACCACCTCGGGCTTCCCTGGCAACAGGCGAATCCAGCATCGGCCACTCAAGTTCACCTTTCTGCGTCCAACGGCGCTTGCAGCGCCAGGCCATCAGGTCGATCTCGATGCCCAGCTTTTTGCCGTCTCTTTCGTATCCAACTTTCCACACACGTTCTTTATCGCCAGCGTACACAAAGGGAGGTTGGGCATCGTCTGTGAGCGTGCCAGTGGCAACAGTCTCTGCAAATGCTTTGCCGGCGATATAGTCGGTGCGTTCGGCGGCTTCGAGGTAAAAGCCGCATTGAGGTTGGCCCTTGTAGAACGCTCCGGGCCAGCCCATCTCCCAAAACGTTTTTTCTGGTCCCAGATAGTTATAGATTTCGAGCACCAGGTCGCCCGCCTTTTCGACCAGCCGGATCGGCGCGCCGCGTCCCAGATCGGTGTGGGTGAGCGGGGATACGGCGATCCAAATGTCGCCGCTGCCAACGACGACGGTCGTCCCGGCCGGTACATCGACCGGCAGTGATTTGATCTGCGCATCGCCGACCCAGATTTCGTCAACCAAATCGCGCTCTCTCCAAATCAGCGCCGCCTTGGCGCTTGATACCGCGCCCAACTGTCTTGGAGCATAGAGACCAATCGTCCGGGCACCATCCTGCACGCCGAAAAATCGTCCCTCTTCGATCAGGTTGCGTGAGGAGGTACGATCGGTGGCGTGGTAGAAATCGCCCAACCACTTGTCGTTGATCAGGTAGCGGGTATAGAATACCCCGGGTCTGGATTGACCGGGTCGACAAAAGTGTACCATTGTGACGTCAGATTGGCCACCCGCTTCTACAGTGCTCACGCCCAGAGCGAAAGAGTGGCTGTGGTAGGTGGTGATGCCCATATCCCGATCCCTGAACGCCGTCTCTTTCACCTGGAATGATTGCGGTCGAGCCTCCAGCGCATTGCCCAGCCAGGCCGGTAGCGTGCCATCGTCGAGCCATCGTTGAAACATCTCGACTTCGGCTTCGGTGTCGCAGGCGACGCTTGGCTGGTAGATACGGCTGTGTGGTCCGGCCCAACGACCTGTGCCTTGGTGCAGGTGCAGTGCGACGCTCAAACCGATCCTTGCCGCCATCGTTCGGGCGCGAATGCGCGTTTCCTCGTGTTGAACGTGATCGGCTAACCGTTTCAAGGCGCGGATGGTTACGGCGGTATAGGTGGGGCTGTTGTACTCGAAAGGGATGCCGTGCATGTCGGTCAGGGCCATCCATTCAACCAGCTTGCGGTAGCCACGCGAGGCAACGGCTATATCACCCAATAGTTCGCCACCCAGGCACGAGTTGAGGATGTCGAGCACGGTGATGTTGGTATAAGCCACCAGCACGTTGAGGCGGCGTATCTCGTCCAAACCGAGGCGGATCGCTTCTTGTACCCGCTGCTGCATCTCAGGTGACAGCCGATCGGCGTGCTGCAGCATCATCGGGATCAAATGTTCCAGGTTGAACTCGACGGCATTGAGGTCGCCCACCACTTGATCCTCTATCATCCATAAAAAGTTGCCGTAATGTGGATCGTCAGGGTGACGCTCTTGGGCATTGAGCGTGGTTTCGAGCACCTTGTGTGCCAGTTCGAGATCCTGTGGCGTGCCGTTTTCGACCAGTTTAGCAGCAAACGCTGCACCCTTGCGTGATTCGTGAAAGGTGCCGTTTTCAGTCACCTTGGCGATCATACTGGTCGCAGGGTTAAATCCTTCGGGCAAAGCAAGCGGTTCCCTGATTTCGGACATCATTGTTCCCTCCGTCATCACTGTCACTGCTCTTTGACCAGTTCCAACAAAAAGATCTCGCTTCCTGCGCCAATGATGCTGATTTTGACTCCAGACATTGTTTGTGCCTCCATTGTATGTAAACAGGATGTGACGAACTGAACACAAACTTGAGCAACTGTGAGATTGTACTACCAGACATCAGACAGCGCAAGTGTAGAGATGGCTGAATATGACGCGAGATTGGTAACGTTGACGCGAGTGTTCAGGTATGGTATCATCTTGTCATTGTTTACAATCCATAGATGACATTTTGAGGATTTATGGCTGATAGT
>JAFGJF010000628.1 GCA_016929205.1 Anaerolineae bacterium | reverse complement strand
TTGTCACTCATAGTATGCTCCTTGCTCTGTGGTAGGAGCTAGAGCATACTATGAGTCAACATTTTTGAAAAGTGTCCGGTAGTGAATCCTTGGGACAGAAATTGAAACAGGCAAAACAGCCGTGGCACTGAATGGCTTGTTGCCATACCGGTCTGCCATCGACCATGTACACCCTTTCAGCGAGGCAGACCTCTTTGCATACACCACAACCCGTACACTTGTCATCAAGATAAAAGTCGAACGTGCTTTCAACCATCTTGCCCAGGCGAATCAGGAGCGGAGTAGCCGCCCGGATCAGGGGCAAAAACGGAACCCGCCCCTTGTGGCGATGGCAAAGAGACACCTGGCCGACTCCAGATCGAGTTTCTCAATAAACCTGTGAACGACCTTGGGCAGTGTCGAGGCATAGTGTGGAAACACGAATCCTACCGTCTCGCCATGGGCTATCACAGATTTTCTGTCAACAAGGGCTACAATAGGGACAAGTCTGGCCTCTGGAATGCGTTTCTGCAGTTCTCTTGCCACATGCAGCGAATTGCCGGTTCCCGAAAAATAATAGATCTCTGTGCTCATTGGACTCGTCTCCCTGTCTTTCAACCACGTGTTTCTCGGCACGTGCCCCCATACGTTCCATTCCGCTCCTCACCACACCAGTATACCGCCCGCCTGGTCCACTTGCCTGACATCACGCTGTCGTCTTGTCGACATCGCGTGCAAATCCGGCGACGATGCTGACCAACAGCCCACCCAGCCCGCCGCCAAAGACAAAGGTCCAACAGATGTTGAGGATCTGCTCGGGATCGTGTACGCCGGGCACGAATCCCCAGATCGCGATCACGAGCCCGATCAGAAAAGAGATCGCCGTGATGGTGAGCGCACCGGGCCCGCCTTTGCGCAGGGCGCGATACGAACGCCAAAGCTGCCTTGCACCGCCGATAGGGTCAAAGACAACATCCACCCCGCTGCCGGTGAGGTCGCGGATACGCGCGCAAAAAGTCTTCGGTGCGGTAGTTGATCGGCGTGGCCCCGAGTGCAGACACGAGACGGCAATTGTTGGCTCCCCGAAGTATCAAATGTTGTGTCGAGATGACCGGCACGCCAACTATTGTTAACGACTGATTAACGGCTGTTTTCTCAGTTGGCACAGTCGAAATGGCGGCCTGTAATCACATACCGGGGGGTGTGTCTGCAAACGCCAGTCAGAGGATAACGGTCCCTTGGTGAACGACCAGTGATTTTCGTTTGGGAGCAAGCGCTCAAACCGTTCCCATTGTTCGCGAGTTAGTTCATGGCGTTTACCTGTTGCTAACAGGTTGTTAATCAATTGTTAACCTTTGTGTGTTACCATCTAGGCGACTACAAGTGCGAAATCGATTAGGAGTTGCGACATGAGTCCGTCTGTAAAACGTATTCTTGGCCCTATTTTGCTCGTCATCCTCGTCCTGGGCGTAGGGATAGCCATCTATTTCTCGGCCCGCGAGCAGTTCTCATCCCGGCGAGTGATCGTCGTGCGTGGTCTGATCGGCTCGGAAAAAGAGGACTTTTTCCAGGATCCGCGCGTGATCAAAGCCTTGCGCGATGGCGGCCTGGAGGTACACGTAGAAAAAGCCGGTTCTCGTGAGATCGCTACCCAATACAACCTCAACGAATACGATTTTGCCTTTCCATCCGGCGTGCCGGCAGCAGAAAAGATACGTACCGATTACCAGGGCAGCCATTCCTACGACGCGTTTTTTACGCCTATGGCCATCGCCTCGTGGCAATCGATCGCCCAACTGCTCGAGGCCAACGGCGTCGCCCAAGACCAGGGCGGATACTATACGTTGGACATGGAACGCTTTATGGAGCTGGTTGCCAGCGGCAAGCGCTGGGTCGATCTCGAGAATAACGCCGCCTACCCGGTCAACAAAAGCGTGCTGATCACCTCGACAGACGTACGCACCTCCAATTCGGCAGCGATGTACCTTTCATTAGCCAGCTTTGTGGCCAACGGCAGTCGCATCGTGCAAAGCGAAAGCGAAATCGACCAGATTATGCCCCTCCTCACGCCCCTGTTTGAGGGGTACAGGGAAAAGTCGACCAAAGTTATCCTGGAAAACTATGCCGTGATGGGTATGGGCCAGTCGCCGCTGGCCATAATCTATGAGGCGCAGTATATCGCTGCCGCCGCCGAAGGCATCATCCGCGACGAGATGGTGTTGATGTATCCCGTCCCCACCATCTTTTCCAAGCACATTATTGTTTCTTTGAGCGAGGGAGGCGAGCGGCTTGGCAAACTGCTGCGAAACGACCCCGAACTGCAAAACGAGCCCAAGCTGCAGGCAGTAGCCACCGAACTGCAGCGCCTGGAGATCGAATACGGCTTTCGCAACAACAACATGACCTACTTTCGAGAATTTACAGGCCAACACAAACTGGCAATGCCGGACAGCATCGTTAGCGTTATCGATCCACCCACCTATACCATATTGGAATCGATGATCATTCAATTTGAATCACTTGATTGAAAGGATTGAACCGATGACACCTGAACTACTCCCCCCAGAAACCCTGACGCCGCCCGAACCGGTCGCCGTCGTCGAACAAGAGCAAGCCGATGGTATGGTCAAGCTGCAACCGACCACGCTGCAAAAACTGGATGACAAGGCACAAGAGTTTGTGAGCATCATCGTCAAGGCCGACGTCCACAGCCAGCCGTTCGAGGATCGTATCGCCGCGATCCACAACCTGGGCACCAAAGAGATCCGCGCTTCGGCCAGTGTCTCGAACCGCATGCTGGAACGACCGGTCAAAGCGATGGAAAGCGGAATGTTTGACGAGAGCTCGTCGGTCTCGCGATCGCTGGTTGAACTGCGGACTACGGTCGAGGACCTGGACCCGGCCAGTCAGGGCGACCTGCTGTCGCCGCGCAAGATCCTGGGCCTCATTCCCTTTGGCAACCGCCTGCGCAACTATTTTATGAAATACCAGTCTTCCCAGGCCCACATCAACGCAATCATAAATAACCTGAACAAGAGCCAGGACGAACTGCGCAAAGACAACGCCGTGATCGAGCAGGAAAAGGCCAATATGTGGCAGCTTATGGAGCAGCTGCAGCAGTACGTTTACGTCGGCAAGCAGATCGATGCCAGCCTCGAAACGCACGTGGTCGAAATCGAGGCGCGGGATCCGGAAAAAGCGCGGATCATCAAGGAAGAGATGCTCTTTTACGTGCGCCAAAAGGTGCAAGATTTGCTGACCCAGCTCGCAGTCAACATTCAGGGCTATCTGGCCCTGGACATGATCCGCAAAAACAACCTCGAACTGATCAAGGGTGTGGACCGGGCGACGACGACGACGGTCTCGGCGCTGCGCACCGCGGTGATGGTCGCGCAAGCGCTGGCCAACCAGAAACTGGTGCTCGACCAGATCACCGCCTTGCGCACCACGACCAGCAACCTGATCGAGTCGACCTCGGTGCTGCTCAAGCAGCAGACCGCCGACATCCACCGCGAAGCGACCGTCGCGACAGTCAACATGGAACAACTCCAGGCCGCTTTTAGCAACATCTATGAGACGATGGACATGATTGCCAATTACAAGGTCGAGGCACTGGATACGATGCAGCAGACCGTCCAAACGCTCTCCTCCGAGGTCGACAGGGCGCAGTCCTATCTGGATCGGGTGCGAAATCAAGAGTTGGCCAGTGCCACGGCGGACATCGATCTGCTCTCCTCGGGTGCAGACGACGACGGCGTAGTGAATATCTAGATGGGAGGTATGATGCGAACGCAAAACAAATGGCTGATCACCCTGGCGCTGACCGTGATCGTTTCTTTCGTTTTGCTGGGATGTGGCCTCTTGCCCGGAGGAAACAAAATCACAGTGCTCGCCGGGTCCGAACTCAAAGACTTGGAGCCGTTGTTCGACCAGATTCGCAAAGCGACGGGCATCACCCTCGAGATGAACTATATCGGCACGCTGGACGGGGCGGAAAAACTCATCGCCGGGGAAGACTATGACCTGGCCTGGTTTTCGCACGCCAAGTACCTCACCCTCTTGCAGGACGCAAGTGGGCGGATCTCAGCTCAAGAAAAAATCATGCTTTCACCGGTCATCCTGGGCGTCAAGGAGAGCAAAGCGCAAAGCTGGGGTTGGGTAAACAACCCGGATCTCACCTGGCGCGACGTGGTGACCAAGGCCAGCAGCGGCGAACTGCGCTATGGCATGACCAATCCGACCTCCTCCAACACCGGCTTCACCACCCTGGTCGGCGTGGCATCGGCACTGACAGGCAGCGCCGACGCGCTCAAGGCGGAAGACATTGCAGCCGTTAGCCCCGACCTGAAAGCATTCTTTAAGGGCCAGGCCCTCACCTCCGGCAGTTCCGGCTGGCTGGCCGAATCATATGTCCGCGAGCAGGATCGCCTGGACGGGCTGATCAATTATGAATCGGTGTTGCTGGGTATGAACAAGAGTGGCGAGCTCAAGGAAAAACTGGTCCTGATCTACCCCAAGGAAGGAATCATCACCGCTGATTACCCACTGATGCTGATCAACAAGGACAAACGAGAGGCATACGACAAGCTGGTGGCCTTTCTGCGCTCGCCGGACTTTCAAAAGACGATCATGGAACAGACCCTGCGCCGTCCCGTCATCCCGCAAGTGCCACTGAGCAGTGATTTTTCCAGCCAGCTCTTGATCGAACTGCCCTTCCCGAACAGCATCGAGGTGATCGACCAACTGCTCTTCTCCTACCTGGACGAGCAGCGCATCCCGGCGCACGCCTTTTTCGTGCTCGATACGAGCGGCTCGATGTCCGGCGACGGGATACGCGATCTCAAAACCGCGTTGGACAACCTGACCGGCGCAGATACCAGTTTGACCGGTCAGTTTGCCCGGTTCAGAAACCGCGAGCGGGTGACCATGCTGCCCTTTAGCAATTCGGTACAAGAGGTCCGCAATTTCGAGATCGGCATTGACGACCAGAGCACCCTGCTGGAGGTCAGGAGCTATGTGAACGGCCTGGACGCCAACGGCGGAACGGCGATCTTTGATGCGCTGAGACGCGCCTATGAACTGGTGCTACAGGCCCAGCAGCAGGATCCGGACCGTTATTATTCGATCGTGCTGATGAGCGACGGCAAGAACACAGACGGCATATCACAGCACGAGTTTGTGAGCTATTACCGCTCGCTGGGCGAGAACGCCAAACAGATCAAGACCTTTACTATCCTGTTCGGTCAGGCGGAAAAATCGGCTATGGAGACCATTGCCAACGAGACCGGCGGGCGGATGTTTGATGCCAAGTCCGAGTCATTGAGCTTGATTTTCAAACAGATTCGAGGCTACCAATAGGATGAAAAGACCACGTTTCCTGCTTTATCTGTACGGCACACCCAATATCGTGGGCGCGATGCTCGGTATCTTGGGTCTGCTGCTCTTTTTCACCGGGATCATTGATCGCTTTTGGTTTCTGATCGTGATCGGCTTGTACGGCATCGGCGTCCTGGCGACACCCAGGAATCCAGCCTATGACCTGCACTTGCGCAACCAACTCAGCGCCGAGGAAATCCGCGAGGAGCTGGAGCAGTTGGTGCGCTCGATCCGCAAAAAAGTGCCCAACGAGATCCTGGCCAAGGTGGTCAGTATCAAAGACTCGATCCTGGAAATCCTGCCCGGCATCGTCGACGTCAACAGCAGCGATTACGAGATCTTTACCATCCGCCAGACGGCATTGGACTATTTGCCGGAAACACTGGGTAACTATCTCAACTTGCCGCCGGCGTTCCGTAATTTGCACCCGGTCCGAGACGGCAAGACAGCTAAACAGCTGTTGAGCGAACAACTGGATCTGTTGGATCAACAGATGAAAGAGATCGCCGAGGACTTTTACAAAAACGATTCACAAAAGCTGATGGCCCACGGGCGCTTTTTGGAATCCAAGTTCAAGAAAACGGACTTGTGGTTTGAGAATGGTGGCTGAAAAGGCAATGACGGTAACAGACCCAATCCGTGCTCTAGCGGTCGCCCAGTCCAGTTTGCGCCATATCACGCCCATCCTGGACAGCGAGCTTGTCGAGCAAGGCAACCAACAAGCTGAGGTTGGGCGCGTTTTCCACGTTAACCTCGGGCAGCGGCTGCCAGTGCCCCTGGCGCTTGACTTCAAAAGCCCCGCCTCTGTGTCCCCAGGTGATCCTCACCCCGTCGATTTCGCGTACCGGAATCGCCATTTGGCCGTGGCGCAGCCCGCTAGAGTCGAGCCGCAGCGCACCAAAGATCAGCGTGCCGCCAGCCCGATACGCTCGTAGCAGCGACGGCAGCTCGTATTCAAGCCGGCCCTGTTCCAGCTCGGCGATCAACGCATCGACAAAAGGAACACGGTCGGTCAGGACGATGGATTTCCCATCCTTTCGCCGAATGGTATACCGATGTCGCATCCGGCCGTTGGTAGCCAATTTGTGCTGCTGTCTCACAGATTCAACCATCTCCCACCGGTAAACATCGATTTTTCTTCCTGCAAGATGGACCAATCCTTCGGGAAAAACAAGAAAACGTGCCCGGCGGTTGAGCCACCAGGACACACCAGATGCCAAAACCAACAGTACCAGCCCCCCAGTGCCATAGTCTACCCACACTGGATCGAGGGTGCCTTGGAGCGACGCGATCGAGAGCCCGAAAATCAGGGCTCCGACAAGGAACAGGGCCAACACACCAACAATGCTGCTGAACTTACCTCCGACTGTGTGTTCGGCGATGGGGCGGCTCAAGCCATCCATATTGAACTCGTTTGGCAAATCCTGGATCATCAGGACACACTCATCCTATCCCAGTTTTTATCGAGCCAGGCGTTACAGGGACGAACCCATGTTGTAGATCATACCCTGAGTAGATGAAACTGCAGAAAACGTTGAAACACGCACCATCACCCGCGCCCGGTCAGGTTGTACCTGTTCAACGATGATCGTCACCGAACGCCCTGCCTTTTGAAAGCCCAGTACGGCCTGATTTGCGCGTTGAAGCGGCTCATACTCGGCTACCCAACCCTGCTTGAGCATCTCGTCCTGGTAAAAGTCGATGATCTGACCAATAGCCGGACCACTAGCTACAGTGTACCTGAACAAGTCGGAGGAAGAGAACTGGATGGTTGCGTTGGGCCAGATTGGGATGTCGTTGGTTTGCATTGCAGCTCTCCCCCTCCGATTTGTCACGGACAATCATGTCCGGAAAATGATCACACCTGAGCGATCCACGCCCAGACGCGCGACGCGATCTCGTCGCGTATCTCGCGGAACCTGGCCATTTTAGCCTCATCCGTCCCTTCGAA
>JAFGJF010000627.1 GCA_016929205.1 Anaerolineae bacterium | reverse complement strand
GGGCGGTAGAAGACACCGCGGCGGCCAACAACACCGTGGTGCGAAACGTGATGCGTGAGGCGTCAAACGTCATACATCAAACGTGATGTATGACCAGAATAGTGTGAGGGAGAGAGTGATGGGTAAGGTGCTTAAGGACAAGGTGGCTATTGTTACCGGCGGCGCGCAGGGGTTGGGGGCGGCGCTCGTCCAGCGGTTGGCAGCAGAAGGCTGTCACGTCGTTGTCGCCGATTTGAACCTGGAGGGGGCAGAGCAGACAGCGGCCGGGATTGCGGAAACGACCGACCGCCGCGCCGTCGCCGTCAAGGTGGATGTGACGGACGAATCACAGGTCGAGGCAATGGTGCAACGGGCAGTGGATGAGTTTGGCCGGCTGGATATTTTGGTGTCCAATGCAGGCATTTTGTTCTCCGACGCAATAGATGAATTCGAGGTCAAACGCTGGCAGGCAGTGATCAATGTCAACCTGGTTGGCTATATGATCTGTACCAAGCACGCAGTGCGGGCTATGAAGCAGCAGGGCAGTGGGGTCATTGTCCAGATCAATTCCAAGTCTGGCAAAAAGGGCAGTTTCAAGAATTCGGCCTATGCAGCCAGTAAATTTGGCGGCATTGGGCTGACTCAGAGCCTGGCCCTGGAATTGGCCGAGGAGGGCATTCGTGTCAACGCCGTGTGCCCGGGCAATTTGCTCGATTCCCCGCTGTGGGTTGACTCGCTGTTCAAGCAATATGCGCGCAACCAGGGCATTACCGAGGAGGAGGTACGCCAAAAATACGTCGATCAAGTGCCGATGAAGCGCGGCTGCACCTATGAGGACGTGTGCAACGTCGTCGTCTTTTTGGCTTCCGACCAGTCAGGGTATATGACCGGGCAGGCGATCAACGTGACGGGCGGGCAGGAGATGAGGTAAGGGCAAAGTGTTTCGAAAGGAGAACAGAACATGACCAAGTTTTTGGCCTTTGACC
Source organism: Anaerolineae bacterium (assembly GCA_016929205.1). Next base: position 2,162 of record JAFGJF010000627.1, on the reverse strand, counting down.
TGGGCGCGGAAAGCGGCCGTGCCGTAGTGGGGCATTTTGACGGCGAACGATTGAGTTTGGAAGAGATGCATCGTTTTGCCAACGGGCCGGTGCGCGTGCTGGACAGCCTGCACTGGGATGTCCTGCGATTGTGGAGCGAGATCAAGGACGGTTTGACCAAGGTGGTCAAACAATACGATGACGTGGCCAGCATTGGCCTCGATACGTGGGGCGTTGATTTTGGTTTGTTAGCAGCGGACGACACGCTGCTCGGCAACCCCTACCACTATCGCGACAGCCGCACCGATGGGATGATGGAAGCGGCGTTTGAGATCGTGCCTCGATCCAACATTTTCGAACAGACCGGCATCCAATTTATGCAGCTTAACAGCCTCTACCAGTTGCTGGCTATGGTCAAGGACGACTCGCCGGCGCTCAACATGGCAAAACGTTTTCTCAATATGCCCGATTTGTTGAGCTTTTGGCTGACCGGGTACCAGGCGAGCGAGTTTACGATTGCGACCACCAGCCAGTGTTATGATCCGCGCATTGGTGGTTGGGCGTACGATATGCTGCAAAAGCTGGGCATTCCGATCGAGATATTTGGCGACATTGTGCAGCCAGGCATGGTCCTGGGCAGTTTGCTGCCGTCGGTGTCAGACGAGACGGGGAGCGGCGCGATCCCGGTCGTGGCGACAGCGACGCACGATACCGGTTCGGCAGTGGCTGCGGTTCCGGCGACCGGCAAAGACTATATCTATCTCAGTTCGGGTACCTGGTCGTTGATGGGCATGGAATCACCCGATCCGATCATTAACGACGCGATGCTCAATTTCAACTTTACCAACGAGGGCGGCGTGCCCAATACGCTGCGCGCGCCCGGACCATTTCGCGTGCTCAAGAACATCATGGGACTGTGGCTGGTGCAAGAATGCCGGCGTGAGTGGGAACGCGAGGGCGAGCTGTACGATTACGACACCTTGACCCAAATGGCGGCAGATGCACCGCCGTTCGGGCCGCTGGTGGTGGTGGACGATCCGCGTTTCCTGGCTCCCGGTGCTATGTCGGAGCGTATTTGCGCCTTTTGCCAGGAGACGGGGCAGGCCGTGCCGCAGACCAAGGGTGAGATCTTGCGCTGCGCGCAAGAAAGTTTGGCCTTGGAATACCGCTGGGTCGCGGAGGCGTTGGACAAGCTCGCCGGCCGCCATCTGCCCACGATCCACATCATCGGCGGCGGATCGAAAAACCGGCTGCTCAACCAGTTCGCGGCAGATGCCACGGGGCGAACGGTCATTTCCGGCCCGGTGGAAGCCACGGCCATTGGTAACGTGCTGGTGCAGATGCTGGCCCTGGGGCACATAAAGACATTGGCGGAAGGCCGTCAGGTGGTGGCGCGGTCTTTTGACGTGGAAACGTTCGAGCCGCGCGATACGGCCGCCTGGGATGAGGCTTATGAAAGGTATTTGGGATTCAAGGCCTAGGAGCGAGTTTCTCTGTGCCTTGTTAGCAAGAATAAAGGAGATAAAATGACGAAAAAAGTGACGGCGGATCTACTCGACGCTGCCGGGTTGACCAAGGAACAAGGGCTTGACTTGCTGCGGCAGATGTGGGAGATCCGGATGTTTGAAAACCGGGTGTATGACCTGTTGGGGCAGAATATCATCAAGGGGGCATCGCACCTTTATGCCGGGCAGGAAGCTGTGGCTGTGGGCGCGATCTCGACCTTGCGTGACGACGATCTGATTACCAGCACCCACCGCGGGCACGGTCACTGCCACGCACGCGGTGCGGCCATTGCCAAGACAGAAGAGGACCGCATCACCCATTACAACAAGATGCTGGCCGAATTGTGTGGGCGGGCGACCGGCTACTGCCTGGGACGCGGCGGGTCGATGCACATTGCCGACGTCAGCAAGGGAAACCTCGGCTCCACCGGTATTGTCGGCGGCAACATTCCGAATGCCGTCGGAGCCGCGCTCGCTGAAAAGTATAAACAAAGCGGCGCGGTCGTGCTGTCTTTCTTCGGCGACGGCGCCACCAACACGGGCTCCTTCCACGAGTCCATGAATATGGCATCGGTGATGAAGATCCCATTGGTAACGATTATCGAAAACAATCTTTACGGCATGAGCGTACCGTTCTCCGGAAGCCCTGTCGAAGGCGCTGGCTGTGCGGCCAATGTC
>JAFGJF010000626.1 GCA_016929205.1 Anaerolineae bacterium | reverse complement strand
GTGGGTTGGGATCACCTTGGCGATCATGGAATACCAGGCCGGCGTGGCCATGCCGTTGCTCGCGGCCGTGGTCGCCAAGAGCAGGAAAAAGAGGACCAGAGCAAGGGCCGGTGCAGAGCGAGCCAGCCAAAGCACGACCAGTCCCATAAACAAATAAGGTCCCCGTTCGCCCAGACCGCCGAGCAGCACCACAAAGGGCTTGTTGACCCGTAGCCGCTCCGAAAAGTTGGCCATCAACAACTGGGGCAGCAAAAAGCCCAGGCTGTAGATGGCCGGGATCAGACCGATGGCGACCTTGGAGTCGGTCAGTTCGCTCACCAGGAGGGGCATAATCGTCGTCTGTGAGACGAGATTTAGTCCAAAGGTGATAAAGGCAATGTCCCACAGGTTGGCGCCAAAGTTCCAGACGAAATTGGCCTCGATCTGCTGCTCAAAACTGCGTTGGTCAGTCATGTGTGTCTGCTCTTCCGGCTTGATGCACTAATACTCAAAGACAATCGCCTGGTGACACTGCACCTTGGGCACGACCACCCGGACCACATCTCCTGTTTGCTCGATTGGCAGCGGCTCGCCGCCGGGCACCAGGTAGGCCTTGTTGATCCCTTGCGGCAGGTGCATATCGAGCGGAATGTTATAGAGCGGCACCAGGTCTTCGATCAGCAGGCATTGGCCGCGTTTCACGGGTGGGCCATACAACAAGTGGGCGACGTAACGATTCCGTTCCGGCTGGTGGAGCAGGCTGATCCGGCCGCCGCTGGGCATTTCGGTCTTGATCATCGGCCTGGCATAGATCAGGCTCAACATGTTGGCGAACAGGTGGCGATGCACGCGCGCGCCAAGCTCATAGTAGATTCGGCCCAAAGCGTGCGCGGCAAAAATCACGTTCCCTTTGCGCACGATCCCGGGGTGCGCCGCGTCTTCTGGCCGGTGGGGGGTGTTGCGGTGCGAGCAATATGCGGCATAGGTCCGGCTGAAATAGGGTTCCCGGATCGTCGCCAGGATCTGTGCGTCCGGATCGGGGCGTACGCGTATGGCGGCCTCATAGTTGAGGAATGGGCTGGTAACGACGTTTTTGCCCACTGCCTCTCCGGCGACGAGATAGTCGATGTCGAATTCGGCGGGGCCAAGGTAGGTCGCACCGACGTCTATCAGGAATCGCGTTTTTGCCGCATCCAGCGCACTCTCGCCCAAAACGAGCAGCCCGCCGCCGTCCCGAGCAAAACGATTCAACGCTTGGGCCTGTGTTTCGGCCAGGCAGGTCGCGCCGGGCAGGATGATCGCCTCGTACCGCGACAGGTCACCATCGGGATCGACGACCTCAAAATCGGTTTGCGTCTCCAACAGCATGCTGGCAACTCCTCCATCGTCCGCCTTGCTGCCGCTGAACCACAGGCCCAGGGGGGAGATCGAACGCGCGCCGACGCCATAGTCTTCGATCTGTTCGACGTACTGGAATGCCTCGCCGATGCAACGGTAGGTGTCCATGTCCATTTCGCCCAGGGGGTGGAGTTGATCGCCGAAATTGCAGGCTGCGCCAAAAGCGACCATCGACGCGGCTTCGTAGCGGATCGCGTCGGGGTACTTGAATCCGCCGAACTCGCCCCACGAGGTGTGGAACTTGCCGCTCATGGCGACGATCGGCTTGCCGGCGTTGTGGAACAGCTTGGCACGCAGAGGAAACTCGTCATACCCGCCCCAGGTTGTGGGCAAATCTTCCAGGTCGTGCTGTGTATTGTATTCGTACAGTTTGAATTCGATGTTGCGGTGAGTCGGGGCGAGCTTGGTCGTGCCGTTAAAATAGAGCGAGGCGTCGGGATAATAGCGGTGGACGAGTTGTGCGCAGGCTGCCATCATGTGTTTCCACGTGCGCACGCTGTAGCCGAAAACCGCTTCTTCGTCGTCCAGGTCGATCCCTTCCTTGGCCATACCTTGCCGGCAGTTGTCACAGTAACAAATTGGAAAAGTATTGTGAATGTCGTACCAAAAGCCATCCACCTCATAGCCTTCGCAAATCTCTTTGGTCTGGGCCAGGATCAAGGCCAGGTAATCGCCGCTAGGACACAAGAACTTCCACGAGGTGAATGGACGCGGGTCCCCGGGTTGGGCGTCGAAATCCCATCCTCTGGCGGCAATGGAACCGTCCCTGTTGTGGATGCACCATTCCGGGTGTTCTTCCGCGTCGGTGGCCGACCAGCCCACGGTGAAATAGATCGGGCAGCGCACGCCGATCTCGTGGCAGGCGTTTATTTGCTGCCCCAGCAGGTCGATTTCGAGCGTGGGGTGTACCTTGCCGGCCTTGGTGGGATAATAGCACCAACTGTGATGGCCCTTGGCAAAAATGTTGATCAGGTTGACGTGCCCTGCCTGGAGCGCCGCCTGGAACTGCTGTTTGTCGAACTGCGATCCCACGCCGGGAATGTGCTCCGAGGTGTGAAAATCGAGGTGAATTTGTCGAGATGGGATCATATTCCCTCCAGATCGGATGTTGGTGAATTCACAAGTCATAGTTTAATTGGCGCATATTTTCGATAATTTATGGCAGAAACCAGGCTTTTGTGTAAACGAAGCGACAAAGCCTGGTTTCTTTCGAGTTACAAAACGATCCTAACTGGCATCACTCGAGCAAGAGTTCGATGACCGGCACGGCCACGTCCGGCTGTTGTACCGGCAGTCCTACGACGAGGGTCCCTTCCGGCACACCCCAGTGCGCCAGCCGCTCGGTGCCGATCAAGGGCAGTTCGGACGCGTCGTTGAGCAGTTGCGCGTACTTGACCTTGCCCGCAAAACCATCCAGGTGCAGCGCGCGAAACGGCCAGGCAAACACGTGCACGTACAGCCGGTTCGTCTCGGCGTTATAGGTCAGGCGGCAGTCCTGCGGCGTCTGAAAGCCCTCGGGTGCTGGACCGCAGCCATAGATCGAGCGCCCGTGCTCCTTCATCCACTCGCCCATCCCTGCCAGCCGATCCAGTGCCCGCCCGTCAAACCTGCCGCGCGCGGTGGGCCCGACGTTGAGCAGCAGGTTGCCGCCCTTGCTGACCGTGTCGATCAACATACGCACCAATTGATCGACGCTTTTCCAGCTCGACTCGTCGCGGTGGTAGCCCCACGACCCGGAAAAGGTCTGGCAGGTCTCCCACAGCACGGGCTTACCGTCTATCTTGGGCTGCTCGCGCAACGCGACCTGCTCGGGGGTGCGATAATCCCACCCGCCGGGCACATCCATCAAATCCAGGCGGTCGTCGACCAGAATCTGCGGCTGCAGATCGCGGGTCAGTTTGATCAGCTCCATCGAGTTCCAGTCGTCGCGTCCCTTGCCGTCCTCGCCGGGGTAAGAAAAATCGTAAAACAAGAGATCGACCTGGCCAAACTGAGTCAGCAGCTCGCGCACCTGGTTGTGCAGATAGGCGGCGTATTTGCGCACGTCGCGCTGCGGGTTCTTGGCCCGTTCCTCGGCATTGTCGCGCATCGGGTGCACGCGGTCGACGGGAAATTCAGGATGGTGCCAGTCGATCAGCGAGTGGTAGAAACCAACTCGCAGCCCCTCGCCTCGAAACGCCTCGACCATCGGACCCAGCAGATCCTTGCCGTAGGGTGTATTGGTGGCTTTATAGTCGGTATACTGGCTGTCCCACAGACAAAAGCCCTCGTGATGTTTGGTGGTGATGACAAAATATTTCATCCCTGCGTTCTTGGCCGCCCGCGCCCACTCGGTCGGATCGTAGAGGTCTGGGTTGAAATAGTCGAAATACTTTTGGTAATCCTCGTCCGTGATGCGCTCTCGGTTCTTGACCCACTCGTGCCGTGCCGGCAGGGCGTACAGCCCCCAGTGGATGAACAGGCCAAAACGGTCGTGCGCCCACCATTTCCAATCGCCTTTCGGCTCAAATACCATGTCTGCCATTTTACACTCCTTTGGGATGTTAACTATGAATCGGAAAAAATATGCAATTACAGACGTTCCTTGAACGTGTCGAGCATGCCGTCCGGTGGGTCAAAGGGCAGGTCGATCGGCTTGCCTTGCAGCGCGCTGGCATAGGTGCCCAGGACGACACTGAACTGCTGCAGGTTGCGCTCCAGGCGGGTGGGGTGCAGATTGCTCTCATCTGCCGCCCACGCAAACGCGGCGTCGGTCAGTGCCGCCTGCGCGCGCACATCCTGCTCGCCATAGTCGGATGGCCCGCTGGCATAACCGTCCTCCGGGGAAAAGCGCTCCCAGCCGGACATTTTCCACTGAACGAACCCTCGGGTGCCATAGACGGCGATGCGCTTGTGGGCAAAGATCGATTCGTTGTCGTTGGCCTTGGGGGCGACAATGCCGCAGACCATCTGCGCCCGCACGCCGTTCTCGAAAAAGACCGCCGCTTCTGCCAGGTCGGGCGCCGGCTGCCGGCTGAACAAGGTCTCGCGGCCCGACACTTGGCCAAAGACGCGGATCGGCGCGGCAAACCCGTTGTACGAATGGGCCAACTCCATGACGTGCACGCCCTGGTCG
>JAFGJF010000012.1 GCA_016929205.1 Anaerolineae bacterium | reverse complement strand
GCACTGATCGCGCCACTCACAACCGTCTGCCGGCCTGTTCTGGTCCGCTGGCTGGGCACAGCAGGCCGGCTGGCGGCAGACAACCTGGCTCGAAACAAGCTGCGCACGGTGCTGACCGCCGGGGCTTTGACAGCCGGATTGACGATCATTGTCGCCACCAGCGGCCTGATGACGGCCGGTCTCAAAGGTGCGGTGAGCCGCGTCCGTTCGGCATCCGGGAACGAGGATAGGTTCATTACCGCTGACCTCGCTGAATTGGTCGCTTCACAGGGCATGACAGTTGACAACTTTTTTAGCGTGTTGACCAGTGACGATCTCGGGTTTGACTTGAATCCGGTCATAGACGCCCTCGATCCACTGGTCGCATCGGGCGAGATTGAGTTAATCAGGTACCGTTTCCAAACCGTCCCACCCGAATTATCTACGATGCCCGGCGTACCGGGACTCTTTGTCGATCCGGAGCTTTATATCGGGATCGACAATTTCGACTTTTTCGAAGGCGATCCCAAGACAGCGCTGGCCTGGATGCTGCGCGGGCGGGCGATGCTGCTGACGCCCATTGTCGCCGAACAGTTGAATGCTCGAGTAGGCGATAACGTTGTGGTGCAAACGTCTCAAGGAGAGATCCCTTTTACCGTAGCCGGGATCGGCGGCGGCGGCTTTTTGATGACCGTCTTGTCCTATGCCGATGGCGAGACCTACTTTGAAGTAACAAAGCCATCTTTTCTGGGCGTTGTGGTGTCTGAGAGGAAAAACTTGGAGGAGGCGTTGGCACAGGTAAAAAATGCCATCGCACCGTTCCCGGAAATCACGTTGCTCGATTACAGTGAAAGCCTCGATCCGGTGGTAGATATGATCGGGCGGCTGGAACTGTTGCTCGACGGCCTGCTGATGCTGTCCGTGATCGTCGCAGCATTGGGTGTGGTCAACACGATGGTGATCAATGTCACCGAGCGGCGGCGCGAGATCGGCCTGCTGCGCGCCGTCGGAGCGACGCAAAGGCAGGTGCGCCGTTCGGTGATGGCCGAAGCGGCGTTGGTGGGCCTACTGGCTGCCGTTGTAGCCAGCATGTTGGGTTTGTTGATGCTGCTTACCTATGGCGTGTTGGTTTTGCCAAACGGAACAGCTTCTGTCGGCGTGCGTGCCGATTGGGAGACCATCCGCCTGACAATCGGCGCCGGATTGCGCGATTGGGGCCTTGCCGCCATCGTGTCGCTGCTGTTCGGCCCGCTGGTTGCTGCCTGGGCGGCCTACTATCCGGCAAAACAAGCGGCGTCAATGGACGTGGTCGAGGCAACGCGCAGCGAACAGGTGGCACTAGGATAATGCAGGCAGAACTTGCTCTTGCCTGTGATTCGCACCGATGCTATAATGAGGGCAGGTCAAACAGAAAACCATTGATGACACAGATCATTCTTTTACACGAGCAGCGATGGGAAAAACTAGACCGGTGTTTGCTAGCATCTGTTGCAGATTGGACTTTTGACAAAGGTCACTATATAGGTTTTTGATCATATAAGCAAGATATGAGATATAAACTAGAACAATCTTTGATGCATTATGCTCGTATTTGAGGTGAAAAACCTGGTTTCTGTTCGCCTCTCAAGAGTTGTCAAAAGTCCAATGCAGACAACCCCAGTGGCAAGTCATAGAATAGGAGCTGATATGACACAGATCACGATCAACCCGCATGACCAGATTGGCATCATCAATCCCAATATCTATGGGCATTTTGCCGAACATCTGGGTCGATGTATTTATGAAGGGATCTGGGTTGGGGAGGATTCTCCCATTCCCAATACCGGAGGCATCCGCAACGACGTGATTGCCGCGTTGCGGAAACTGGCACCCCCGATCATCCGCTGGCCGGGAGGCTGTTTTGCCGACGACTATCACTGGCAAGACGGCGTTGGGCCGAGAGAATCGCGCCCGCGCCGGGTTAACATCCATTGGGGCGAGGTGGTCGAGAGCAACGCGTTTGGCACGCAAGAGTTTGTGCAACTTTGTCGCTTGGTTGGCGCCGAACCATACATCTGCGGCAATGTTGGCTCTGGGACGGTGCGCGAACTGCGCGAGTGGGTTGAATATTGCAACTTTGATCAAGATAGTACGCTGGCCCGCCAGCGCGCCAGCGACGGCAGCCCCGAGCCGTTGAATGTGACCTATTGGGGGGTCGGCAACGAAAACTGGGGCTGCGGCGGCAACTTTTCACCCGAGGACTATTGCACCGAGTTCCGACGATACGCCACCTATGTGCGTGGCTTTGACCACCCGCTTTTCGTCATTGCCTGTGGGCCTTCGGGCAACGACATCGAATGGACTACCCGCTTTTTTCGCAAGCTGTACCGAGATTATCGAGGCTTTCGTAACATCCACGGTTATGCCGCGCATTATTATTGCGGCACCGCCGGCACGGCAACCGAATACACGATCGACCAGTGGTACGAATTGCTCGCCAAAGGGCTCAAGATGGAACAACTGGTCGTACAGCAGCGAGCGGCGATGGATGCCTATGATCCCGAGCGCAAAATCGGCTTACTTGTCGACGAATGGGGTACCTGGCATCCGGTGGAACCAGGCACGCACCCGCGCTTTCTTTACCAACAAAACACGCTGCGCGATGCACTGATCGCGGCAACGACACTGGATATTTTTAACCGTCACGCCGACAAAGTCGTGATGGCCAACATTGCCCAGACGATCAACGTCTTGCAGGCGATGATCTTGACCCAAGAAAACAAGATGCTGGTCACTCCCACGGGCTGCGTCTACGAGATGTACGCACCACACCAGGGCGGCACGGCCCTTCGTACGCTGGTCGAGACCGATACGGTGTCATTCAAAAAGCAGGATGGAGAAGGTGAGATCCCAACGGTATCCGGCAGCGCGTCACTCAAAGACAAAAAGCTGTTCGTGACGCTGACCAACAGTCACGCCCAAAACGCGATCACGGTCACGCTCAAACTGCTTGACGGAGCAGCAACCAGCGGCGTCGCGCACATCCTGACCGGCGAGATCCACGCACACAATACATTTCAAGCACCAGAGAACGTCAAACCCGAACCTTGGGCCATCAATGTGTCCGGATCGTCTTGCTCTGCATCGCTTCCACCTGCTTCGGTCCTGGCAGCCGAGATCACACTATCCTGAATAGTTTGACAATGTCAAAATAGGAGAAACTCAGGAGTGACTCGGCCCATATCTTGCTGATCATGGCCGATGATTCGGGACATTTTCCAACAACACTTTTGCACTTGAAAAAAACGCCCGTGTATGTCTCGCCTGATGAGCAGGCAGAGACGCAAGCTCTGCACTCAACCTGACCAGGTCTTGGTACGTGTCTATATCGTACCAACAGGGAAGACCGAATACCTGCAGCTTTTGCTCACGAGCGCGTGCCAGCGTATCGGCGACAACCTCTGGCGTGCTCATGACCACCTCTCGAAACAGAGCTGAACAAGGCGACTTGAGCCCGACCAGATAATAGCCGCCGTCGTCACACGGACCCAGCACCACGTCCACAGTCGGATCGTCGAGTTTTTCAAAGGCCAGCCGCACATAGTCTGCCGGAAGGGTGGGGCTGTCGCTGTCTGTGACCACCGCCTGGTCGTATCCGTTCTGCAGACAGTGGGTCAATACATTGTCCAACCTTTCGCCCAGGTCGGCCCCAACCTGGGGAATCAAGTCGAATCCGGGCGGGGCGAAACGTTGAAAAAACGGCCTGGCTCCGTCGGGAGTATAAGCGACAATGGGCTGAGCACATTCTACACGCTTCATCAGTTCCAAGGTATCCAACAAGAAACACCAATACAGCTCGGCGGCTTCCTGACCGCTGAGAGGGGGAGAAAGACGGGTTTTGGTCTTTCCAGCCTCGGGTTCCTTGACCATTACGATCAAAGCACGATTCACAAAAACGCCTCCTATGAGACTGTGTTGTTCAGAAGCCCTTGCAAAGTATGTGTCACAAGAACGATCCGAATCCTTCGCAACAGTCACTCCTAGGGGAAACTAAAGAGCTTGAGTAGCGTCCCATCTTCAAATATCTCCAGCGGCTGATCCTCTCCACCCTCGATAGGCTGCAAGCGGCCGGGTATGTAGTATGGATCGTCGGACGTGGGCAGCATCACAGCAACCATCGTATCCTTGAGCTGTCCGACGGACAGAATCGGCGTTTCCACCCGGATCACCTCGCCCTCTTTCCATACGTGTATCGGATACCACATCGTAGTCGGCGTCCTGCCGATATAATGATACACGATGGCTCCATCCTGACGCGTAAAAAAGAAGGCCAGGAGATGGTTTGCGGCCATGGGCCGCAGCGGTCGCCAATAGGTGGTTACCGAGGCCGGAAGCTGGTGAGCGTGAACGACATTGAGGATCGAATAATCATACCCCAGCAGCTCTAGCCCATCGCCAAAGCGGGCCTGTAATGGATGCGGGATCGTCTCCTCGTCGGCGTGGGCAAAGGTATAAAACTCACCTGGAAGGTGCGTC
>JAFGJF010000011.1 GCA_016929205.1 Anaerolineae bacterium | reverse complement strand
TCACGGTGATCTATGTCACCCACGACCAGGGCGAGGCGTTTGCGATCGCCGACCGGATCGTCTTGATGCGCCAGGGCCGGGTGGTGCAGAGCGGGCGGCCGGAAGCCGTGTACCGGCAGCCCGCTGACGCCTGGGTGGCGCGCTTTTTGGGGATGCAGAATCTGATCCCGGCTCGGTGGCTTGTCCCCGGACAGGTCGAAAGTGAGGCCGGCGTTTTTGACGTCGAGGGCAGCGGCGAAGGTGAGGTCACGCTCTTGATCCGGCCGGAAGCGGCTGTGCTGGACCCGGATGGGCCGGGAACGACGATCCGGGGGATCGTGTCCGCGCGCGTCTTTTTGGGAGCGTTGGTGCGAGTCACCGTGCGCTGTGCGGGTGGGCAGGTGCTGGGTTTCGAACTGCCCTCCGGCGACGGGGTTCCGCCGGCCGGTCAAGAGATCGCCCTGCGCATCCGGCCCGGTGGGGCGGTGTGTTTGCGCTAAAAGATGATTTGGGATCATCCAAAAGTTGATTTTTTCTCGAGCACCAGGTTTTGTGAAACCTGGCGGATTTGTTTGCGTATTGTATAACAAGAAGCAAGCAAGGAATGAGGATGGAAGAGCAAGAAAAAACCTGGGTACAACAGGCATGCGCAGGAGACCAGGCCGCGTTTGCCAGTCTCGTCGAATCATACCAGAAACCGGTGTATAACCTGGCCTACCGGATGCTTGGCAACTCGGTCGAGGCAGACGACGCCGCGCAAGAGACGTTTATTCGTATGTATACGCGGCTGCACACCTACGATTCGCAGCGCAAGTTCTCGTCGTGGCTGTTGGCGATAGCCTCTCACTATTGTATCGACGTGCTGCGGCGGCGGCGCATCAACTGGGCGTCGATCGAGGACCTGCCGCCCATGATCGAATTGTCGATGCCGGAGACGAGACAGCCCGAGCAAGCCTTGCTCAACAGCCAATCGGCGGACACGGTACAACAGTTGTTGGATACGCTTGCGCCGGCGTACCGGGTGCCGATCATATTACGCTATTGGTACGACATGTCGTATCAAGAGATTGCCGACACAATGGGCGTCACGGAAAGCACGGTCAAAACCCGTCTGCACCGTGCCCGAAGCAAACTGGTCGGTGAGGTCACGGATTCGGATTATGGATTTCGAGGAAAAGAGTATGAATGTGCAACAGTGTGAAACCGTTCAAGAGTGGATGTCTCTTGCCCAGGACGGCCTGCTCAACGGTATTGAGTCGCGGCGGCTGCACGAACACCTTGCCACCTGCGCCGAGTGTAAGGCGCAATGGCAGGCGATGATGGTCGTGTCGCATATCTTTCACGCCGCGCCGGTGGTTGGGCCGTCGCCGGGATTTATGTTCCGGCTCCAGGCCAAGATGGCCTATCGACAGGAACAGCGCCGGCGGGCGATGGTCGTTTTGCTGCTGGCAGTAGGCGCGGTCGCCCTGCTGATCCTGGCGCTGCCATCGATCATTGGCCTGGCGGGAGCAACGGGGCGCTTGCTGCTGCCCTACTGGGTCGTGGCTTGGGCGCGGAGCGCGCTGAGCTGGGGATATATGGTCTTGCGCTCGCTTTCCGATGCGGCCTGGCTGCTGATTCGCAACCTTGCGACGACGTCCGGTGGTTTGGCCTGCATCAGTTCCGCGATCATTGCCACGGTGCTGTTTGTCCTATGGGTGCCGTTGATGATGGGCCGAATGGCGACGCGGGCGGTTGGAAAACAAACCTAGCTGGATGGAGGCGTCTGCGGGACGCCGCAGCGCCGGGATTGATATCAATCTAGTCTGTCTCTGAGTCGTGCACGATCGATCGTTGGGGTGTTGAGTGGAGTTGAGTGAATGAAAAAGGGTCTAGAGGTGATCACCTCTTTGATAATTGTGATAGCAACTTGTACGGGATGTTGCTGCTGCTTTACGCCGGGAGGGGGGGATATCTCTTCCCGGATCATCCGCGATATAAACGCCGGGCCGGTTGTGACCCTGGACAGGGTTGTGGAACTGGATGACGCAGAACAGGTCGAGGTCACGATCCAGTTTGGCGGCGGGACGCTCGAGATTGGCAGCAGCGGGGATGACCTGGGTAAGGGCAGTTTGATGAGTGGCGAGTTCCTTTACAATCTGGATGAACTGGAACCCGAGATCGACTATACAGTCACGCAAGAACGTGGCAGCTTGAGGATCCGCAATCTGTCACAAGAGATACGCCTCGATCGCTGGACAAAAGAGATACGCAACGAATGGAAGCTTGTCCTGACGAACGAGGTCCCACTCGAGATGGTGATCGATACCGGGGCCAGCCAGGGTGAGTTGGCTCTGGGCGGATTGCCGATCACCGGTATGGAACTGACCGTCGGCGCAGCCGATGTCAAGGTGAGTTTCGACGAACGCAATCCACAAGAGATGAACGCGTTGCGCGTTCACAGCGGCGCGGCCAGGCTGGAACTGGCAAACCTGGGCAATGCTAACCTGGAAAAGCTGCTCTTTGACGGCGGGATCGGGAGCTATATCTTTGACCTGCGCGGCGAGTGGCAGCGGTCAGCCCAAGTGGAGATCAAGTCTGGTGTGAGCAACATAACCATCCGCCTCCCTGGTGACGTCGGGGTGCGTCTGTGCCCGGGCAGTCTCAAAGAGGGAGACTATGGCAAGCTGCAAAACAAAGATGGGTGTTATGTGAACGAACTGTACAAAGATGCAGAGATCAAGATCGAGATCAAACTCGATGTAGGGCTCTCTGATGTGAACGTCAAGTGAAAGGTGGTACGAGATGTCAAAACTGAAAAAAATGGGATTTGTCCTAATCCTGGCTATTGTATTTGCGGCACTTTCGGTGCCGGTTCTGGCCGATGGCCCCGAGGGTGATGTCGTCATCTGGGGCGACAACTATACGTTGGGAAAAGATCAAAAGATCGACGGCGAGCTGTTGGTCTATGGCGGCAACGTCAAACTTGAAGAAGACAGTGAGGTCGACGGCAATGTCTCCGTCTTTGGTGGCAACCTGGACATCTATGGCGAAGTGGACGGAGACGTGACGGTGTGGGGTGGCAACGTCCGCATTCACGACGGCGCGACCGTTCGCGGCGGCGTGATGGCTGTCGGCGGCAACCTGACGCGCGACCCGGATGCCGATATCCGGGGCAGCGAGGTCGAAGGGTTCCCGTTCGAGATGCCGCGCGTGCCCGAGGCGCCGGCGCTGCCCGAGATGCCCAGGGTGCCCTCGGTGCCCGACATCCGAGTCCGTCATTCTCGTCCGTGGGAAGGGTTTGTATCCAACGTAGGCAATCTGTTCCGTTCGATATTTGGTCTTGTTGTGCTGGTGGTCCTGGGTATCCTGGTCGTGGTTTTTATCCCGCAGCATACGGATACCGTCGCCGAGACAATGGTCAAAGCGCCGTTTCACAGCATGATCAGCGGTGGGGTTGCCTTGATCGCCGTGCCGGTCGTAGCCGTTGTCCTGGCGATCACCGTCTGCCTGATTCCGGTGTCGGCGCTGCTGGCGCTGGTCCTGGGGATCGGCTTGCTCTTTGGGTGGATCGCTGCTGGCCTGCTGTTCGGCACCAGGATCTTGCGTGCCTTGAACAAAAAGGAGCCCAACCGGGTGACGGCTGTTGCCGTTGGCCTGCCAATCCTGTCGGTGCTGTCGCTGGTCCCGTGCATCGGTTGGGCGATCAGTTTGGTGCTCTGGACCTGGGGTCTGGGCGCAGTGGCCTACTCGTTCTTTGGCACGCGGGCGTACAATGAACCGATGCCCAAGTTCTCCAAGGCGACCAAGGCGGATGCAGAAGACTATGATCCTCGGATGGATCGCCTGTAAACGATCAACTGCTATCGGCAAAAAGCCCGGCAGCAGTTGATTTCAAGGGCCCCCTCGCTCCTGGTTTCTGACAGGGTTTGTCAAGAAACTAGGAGCTTTTTGTCGTATAGGGATATTGACATTGCGGCCAAGGTGATTTACAATGAAACTATATAACCCACCTTTTTTTCTCAAGGAGATGATCCAAATGAATTTTGAACACGCACAATATACCGTACGTCGCAAGGTTTTACAACTGTTAGGCGCTTCTTTTCACGTTTATGATCCCAATGGCCAGGTCGTCATGTTTTCCAAGATGAAGGCATTCAAGCTCAAAGAGGACATCCGCATCTATGATGGCGAGGCTATGGCGAACGAATTGTTAACTATCCAGGCCCGGCAGATGTTCGATGTTTCGGCCACCTATGACGTGACCGACGCACAGACCGGGCAAAAAGTCGGTGCGCTCAAACGCCAGGGACTCAAATCGATTCTCAAGGATGAGTGGTTGTTCCTGGATGCCAACGACAGCGAGGTTGGCAAGATACAGGAAGACAGCATGGCCCTGGCGCTCGTGCGTCGCTTTTTGTTTGGGCTGATCCCGCAGACCTACAACATGGATATCGGCGGCACCCCGGTCGGCGAGATGAAGCAGAATTTCAATCCCTTTGTCACCAAGATCGAGTTGGACTTTTCCCAGGATACGCAGGGGCTGCTCGACAAACGATTGGGGCTTGCGGCGGCGATCTTGATGTGCGCGATTGAAGGCAAGCAGAGTTAGAGCTGTAGTCAAGCTGCCGGCTGAAACTGCCGCTTTGACAGTTTGGGCCGGGCAAGAAAGGAAGGAATGATGGAATACCAGATTTATGGGACGACGATGCAGACGCTGGATATCCGGCTCGGCCAGGGAGAGTCGGTCTATACCGAGTCCGGCGGGATGGCCTGGATGAGCGGTGACATCGACATGAAGACCGACACCAAGGGCGGGCTGTTGAAAGGATTGGGCCGCAAGTTGGCCGGCGAATCGTTGTTCATGACGACTTACACCTGCCAGGGCGAAGCCGGGATCATTACCTTTACACCCGAGGCGCCGGGCAAGGTCTTGGCCTTCAAGCTGGAGGCGGGACAAAGCCTGATCTGTCAAAAAGACGCGTTCATGTGTGCCGAGGACTCGGTCCAGCTGGAAATGTACTTTCGCAAAAAACTGGGAGCGGGGCTGTTTGGCGGCGAAGGGTTTATCCTGCAAAAAGTGACCGGGCCGGGGACGGTCTTTCTCGAAATCGCGGGCGAGGTCCGCGAATACACGCTACAAGAGAGGCAGGTGGTCAAGGTCGATCCCGGCCACATCGCGCTGTACGAGCCGGGTGTGCAATATGACATTACGACGGTCAAAGGCGTGGCCAACATCTTTTTCAGCGGCGAGGGTCTATTCCTGGCGACGTTGACCGGGCCGGGCAAGATATGGCTGCAAAGTTTGCCGCTTTCCAACCTGGCCAGCAAACTGGCCCGCTATTTGCCGACCAAAGGCTGACCGGTTTTGTCGATCGCAAAAGCGCCTCTCACACGAGAGGCGCTTTTTTTTGTCAACCGTTATCGTCGTCTGCGGCGTCGCCCGCTGAGGATGTACACATAATACATCACCTGGCCCACCGCCTGGGCCAGGGCGGCGATGTAGGTCAGCGAAGCGGCCGTGAGGACGTTGCGTGCATAGCGCATCTCCCCTTCGACGACCAGGCCCGAGTCGGTCAAGAGCTGTAGCCCGCGCCGGCTGGCGTTAAACTCGACGGGCAGGGTGATCAGGGCAAAGAGGGCAGCCATACAAAAGCCCAGAATGCCAACCCAGGAGACGATGCGCCCGATCGGCGCCAGGCTGCTGGCCAGGTAGCTCATGAAAAAGCCAATCATAAACAGGACTGTTCCGAGCTGCGTGCCGATGTTGACCGGCATCACCAGCGCGCTGCGGATGCGCAGCGGTCCATAGTCCTCGTCGTCTTGCTGCGCGTGTCCCAGCTCGTGGGCGACGATGGCCAGTGCGCCGACGGACGGGCTTTGCGCCACGCCCTGCGACAGCATCAGCGTGTTGTTGCGCGGATCGTACTTGTCGGTCAGATCCCCACCAATGACAGAGATGTCGATGTTCAATCCGGCGCGATAAGCCAACTGCTCGGCAGCCTGTCTGCCGGTAATGTTCTCGGTGTTGCGAACGTTCAATCCTTTCCGGTAAGCGGACTTGACACAGGCTTGCGCGATAAACCCCAACAAAAGGGGCGGCAGTGCGAAAACAAAGTACATTGGATCCCAAAAAAACATCGAGCTATTCCTTTCTATAGATTTTGTGCCCAGACAAAAGCATACTTGCCAGTCCCAGTCCGGACAACATGGTCGCTGCGCCGGTACAAGGGGGCGCCGGCGTTCTCCGAGCCGGCTGCGCGGTCGGCCCGGGCGTTTTGTCTATCGGCGCTATAAGGGTATACGTCCAAGTCGGGCTCGGAGTTTCAGTCTCGGCGAGTGTGATAACGGGCGGGGTGGTCTGTGCCGGCCGGGCGGTTGCCGTTGTCAATGGCGTGGTCGTTGCCGTCGGTGTGTTTGTTGCCGTTGGCATTGGGGGATGCGTCGCCGTTGCCGTCTGAGTCGTCTTGGGCGTCACGGTTGGCGTCGGAGCAAGCGTCTCGG
>JAFGJF010000625.1 GCA_016929205.1 Anaerolineae bacterium | reverse complement strand
ATGAAAGCCGACCAGTTGATCATTCTCTCCAACGTCCCCGGACTGCTGCGCGATTATCCCGACGAGAGCACGCTGATCGAACACATTCCTGCAGCCCAGGTGGAACAATATATGAACTTTGCCCAAGACCGCATGAAGAAAAAGGTGCTGGGCGCGACCGAGGCGGTCGGGCAGGGCGTGGGCAGGGTCGTCTTTGCCGATGCACGCGTCGAGCATCCCGTGCGGTCGGCAATGGCCGGCAAGGGAACGGTGATCGAATAGGGATGGGCAAAGACCATGCCGTACCGATTCGCGACAGAGCGCCAGCAATATACTGACTATGCCAGCGGCAAGGTCTTTTACAGCCCGGCAGGTACACCGGCTTTTCCGGTCCGCCTGGCGAGTGAAATGCTGCAGCGCTGCACGACCATTCTCAGAGCGGATAGCACAGCGGGCCCGTGGGCGATCTATGATCCTTGCTGCGGCAGTGCCTACCTGCTGAGCACCCTGGCCTTTTTGCACTGGGATGACATCAGAGAACTCGTTGGCTCTGACATCGACGCGCATGCGCTGTCGCTGGCCCAGGCCAACCTCGCACTGCTGACGGTCGAAGGGATGACACGACGGATCGCCCGGATCGAAGAGATGCTGGCGGCCTATGGCAAGCAATCCCACCAGGATGCGCTGCAAAGTGCTGGGCGACTCCAAGCGCGCTTGCTCAAGCATCTTGAATTGCACGCCATCCAGACGGCGCTCTTTGTCGGGGACGTGACGGATACTCAGGCGCTTGAGAAAGGGCTGCAAGGCAAACAGATCGATGTGATCATCAGCGACGTACCATACGGCCAGCATTCGACATGGCAGGTCGCGGAGCAAATCACGTCGAACCCGGCCTGGCATATGCTTGATGCACTGCGCTCGGTCATCCCATTGCATACCGTGCTGGCTATTGCCTCGGACAAGGCACAAAAGATCGCCCACCAGGGCTATCGACGTATAGAGCGGTTTCGCCTGGGCAAACGCCAGGTCACAATCCTGCGCCCCAACTCTTAGAGTCAGTCACGCTTAAAGATTGGTTTCAAACAAGATAACGTGATCAGCCTGGGAAAACGGCTGGACTGAGGATTATGTTTCACACCATACCGCAAAATATACGCGAACGAATGAAACACCTGGAAGCGATTGATGCCCGAGATCGCCAGGATGGCACGGCACGGCTGAAGCGATTGCGCCAGATCCCGCCGCAGACGGGCAGATTTGTGGCCCTGCTGGCTGCGACAGCGCCAGAGGGTGCATTTGTCGAGATTGGCGCCAGCGCCGGTTATTCGACCCTTTGGCTGGCATTGGCCTGCCGGGAATTGGGGCGCAAGGTGATGACCTTTGAGATCCTGCCGGACAAGGTCGCGCTGGCTCGAGAAACGATCGAATTGGCCGGTGTTCAAGACACAGTCGATCTGATTGCCAGAGATGCGCTCGATTACCTGCCAGGAATACGCGACATTGCCTTTTGTTTCCTTGATGCCGAAAAAGAAATCTATGCCGACTGTTACGAGGCGGTTGTACCCAACCTGGTGCGCGGTGGCCTGCTCGTCGCCGATAACGCCATCAACCACAGAGAGACGTTGGCTCCCATGTTGGATCGTGCGCTGAACGACGAACGTGTCGACGCCATGATCGTGCCCATTGGCAAGGGCGAATTGGTTTGTAGAAAGGTATGAGGAGAGTGATTGGATGATGAACACAATGCAAAACGAACAACAACACGATGCCGGGACCTATCCTAAACGCGACCTCGCCCTGGTGCGCGGCGAAGGGGTGTACGTCTGGGATGAAAACGGCAACCGGTATATCGACTGCGTTGGCGGGCACGGCGTGTCGCTGTTGGGGCATTGCCATCCCGCTGTCACTGAGGCCATTTGCCGGCAGGCAGAGACGATGGTCACCTGTCCCGGCATTTTTTATAACGATAAACGCGCGCAGCTCCTCACCAAACTGGCCGATCTGACCGGCCTGGCGCGCGGATTCCTGTGTAACTCGGGTGCAGAAGCCGTCGAAGGCGCCTTCAAGTTTGCACGCCTGGGAACCGGACGTACGGGCATCGTGGCCACCATGCGTGGCTTTCACGGGCGGACCATGGGCGCCCTGTCGGCAACGTGGGAAAAAAAGTACCGCGAGCCCTTTATGCCCCTGGTGCCTGGATTTACCCACGTCCCCTATGACAAGATTGAACCTATGGAACAGGCCGTCAACGATGAAACAGCGGCAGTTATTGTCGAGATCGTACAGGGCGAAGGTGGCGTGCGACCGGGCAGCGGGGATTATATCCGGGCGTTGCGCCGGCTTTGCGACGAACGCGGTGCGCTGTTGATTGTTGACGAAGTACAAACCGGCTTTGGCCGCACCGGCAAGTTGTTCGCTTTTCAGCATTACGGCGTGCAGCCCGACATCCTCTGCCTGGCCAAGGGAATTGGCGGCGGCGTGCCAATGGGCGCGATCATGATCGGCGACAACATCGCCAACCTGCACCCCGGCGTGCACGGGTCCACGTTCGGCGGTAACCCGCTGGCCTGCGCGGCGTCGCTGGCCTCGATCGACGTCCTCGAAGAGGACAACCTGCCCCAACAAGCGGCCGAAAAGGGCACATACGTGTTGGAGAAACTGGGGGCCATCGACGCATCGGCAATCCGCGAGGTGCGCGGCCTGGGACTGATGATCGGCATCGAACTCCGCACCAAGTCCCGTCCCTACCTGGAAGCGCTGATGGACCAGGGTGTGCTGGCCCTGCCCGCCGGATCGACGGTGATCCGCCTGCTGCCGCCGTTGATCATCGGTTACAAGG
The DNA here is from genome assembly GCA_016929205.1 of Anaerolineae bacterium. The sequence goes on along the minus strand of JAFGJF010000625.1, from coordinate 10,600 downwards.
AATTGGATCAGGTCGTCGCAGCGATAGAAACTGTGCTGAGGCCATAGATGGACTGGAAATTCGAGGTCGGACATCGATTCGTCGGCCAAGACATCGACGTGGTTGTCACAGCTTGTCACGAGGCCGATACGGCCAAAAGCTGGGCGCCCTATTACGAGCTTGCCATCCGCCAAAAGGGCACAGATGTCCAGGTTGGTGGGATCAGCGCACGCATTGGCTACACCGACAGCCTGGTCAAGTATGGTGGTCAAATCGGGTACGGCGTGGATGAAGCATATCGCGGGCATCGTTACGCAGCCAAAGGGTGCGCGCTGATCAAACCCATTTTTCAAGCGCATGGAATGGATGTGGTCTGGATCACCAACAATCCCGACAATTGGCCATCCAGGCGCACTTGTGAGCTGTTGGGGTGCGAGTTTGTCGAGATCGTAGACCTGAAGCCGGGCAACGACATGTACGACATGGGCGAACGGCAAAAGTGCCGTTACCGGTGGATCATTTACTAGATACGGAGCAGCGTCATGTTTGACGACACACAAGCCGACGAACTGTTGACCGGCCTGGTCGAACAATACAGTCCATCGACACAAGAACGTCCGGCAGTCACCTACCTGGTGGAACAGATGAATGCCCTCGGCTTCCGAGCCTATATCGACGGCGCAGGCAATGCCGTGGGCGAAATGGGACATGGCGGTAGGCCTATCCTGCTTCTCGGTCACATCGACACCGTTCCTGGCGAAATCGAGGTCCGCCGCGCAGCGCCTGACCATAGCCTGCTTTACGGGCGCGGCACGGTCGATGCCAAAGGGCCGCTGGCAACTTTTGTCTCAGCCGCCGCGCGCGTGGGCGCGCAGCCCGACAAGCAATTTATTGTCGCCGGCGCAGTCGAAGAAGAAGCGGCCACGTCCAAGGGGGCACGCTTTTTGCTCGACAGAGTGTCGCCAGAGGCGGTCATCATTGGCGAACCCAGCGGGTGGAACGCCGTCACCGTGGGCTACAAGGGACGGCTGCTGCTCGACTATGCGGCCACTCAACCAATCGGCCACACGGCCGGCCCCCAGACCAGCATCTGTGAACCAGCCGTTGATTTTTGGCATCACGTGGCAGCGTATGCTGCCTCCTACAATGCGGACAGGCCGCGTATGTTCGACCAGTTGTTGCACTCACTGCGCAGCATCAACTCACAAAGCGATGGGTTTGTCGAGAGCGTGGCGATGACAATCGGCTTTCGCCTGCCGCCAGGAATCGATATCGATAGATTGCAAGACAAACTGGTTGAAATCGCGCCAGGCGCACAGATACACTTTCGGGGTCGAGAGACAGCCTTTCGTGGATCGCGCAGCACGCCGCTGGCAAGGGCGTTTGTCAAGGCGATCAATTCAGAGGAAACGGGCACCACGCAACAACGCACACCGTTCAAGGTCAAAAGCGGCACATCGGATATGAACGTGGTTGGGCCGGTATGGAACTGCCCCATCCTGGCTTACGGCCCTGGAGATGCGACACTCGATCACACCCCCAACGAACACATCGACCTGAACGAATACCATAAGGCCATTTGTGTGCTGGCCAGCGTCTTGACAACACTCTAGTGCCACGCTGGAGCGCGAGTCTCTTGCCCGCATGCCAGAGTTCGCGACAACCTAACGATGTTCCAGTAATAATCGCCCTTTGACATACGGCTGCATCTGGCGCCACACAGCCAGATCATCCTGGCAACGGATTTCGGGCACAAACCCAAAGCGCACATAGAGATTTATCGCAGCCACGCGTCCTGTCGACGTAACCAGGTAGGCTCGCTTATCCCCCAGAGCTTTCATCCGCCTGCAAACGGCACTCAACAGCGGTCTAGCCAGCTTTCTGCCTTGCATCTCGGGCACGATTGCCACCCAATGCAGACGACCATATGGTTGGCCGTGGTAATCCTCGTTCCACCAAGCCGTCGCCGTTCCAACTAGCTCATCTTGTCCAACGACAAGGTATGCTTGCCGCTGGCTCAATACTGCGGCATCCAGACCAAACTCACGCACGTACAGATCGTGCGTGACCGTATTATACTGGTCAGCCAGTTCGTGAATACGCAGCCAATGCCATTCGTCGCCGGGTTGATACCAACGCAGTGAAACGCCCATAGGCCAAGTGTCACCTGGAATGTCTTCCAGATTGTCGCGAATCATACTAACAGAAACGTTGCGCTGAACAATATCCGTCATCTTGGCTCCTGCTTGAACCGTCTGGCAGCCTGCGTGGCAACCTGCTGCAGTTCTTGGTGTAGATGCCGCCTGATTTTTTTGTTATACATGATGATCAACTTGGACTCAGCTTCAACAAGGGTGTTGTAGCTGAGCAAGATTTCCTCTCCTTTGGCCACGGCGATGATGTGCAACTGCTCGGCCTGCAAATTCCCCAGACGGCAGCCTACCAGTTCAGCATAGTCGGCAGCGCGGATCTCTTCCAAGTCGAACTGCCCGCCGGTCAGGCTGACCAACCCGGCGACGGCGGGTTTGAGGATCGTGAGTGCCATTGAAGCCGCCGCCGTGTGTGAGGTTTGAATCGGGATCACGCCGACCGATTCGAGCAAAGCGCCGAACTTGATCTCAAAAACACGGGCGTAAACGTGCTGTGCGCCCTGGTTGCGCGCATACAGTGCGCTCAACACGTTCACCTGATCCTCGCGTGAACCGGCGACAAAGGTGTGACAATGCGCCAGGTCGAGCTGATCCAGCATATCCGTATCCGTGATGTCGCCGCGTACGACAACGACATTCTCTTGCAGACTGGCTTCCATTGCCAGATCCGGATCGGATAGCAGGTAATAGAGCCGTCCGCTCACCTGGCCTTTTAGCTGAGCAACCAACTCCCAGGAAAAAGTACTGTATCCAACGACAACAACGTTCATTCTTGCCTTCGCTTGTAAAGCCATTGTTTCCCCCTATTTGCCGGCTCTCAACGCCGACCTGCCCAGAGCTCGAATGAGGTAGAACAGCGGAAAAATCTCCATCCGCCCGATCGACATATGAAAGACGAGCTGCATCTTGAGCACTGGATGCATACCGTAATAAATCGCATCGGGCATGGCGTTCAGGCCAATATTCCCCTGCGCCGAGAACACCGTAAACAACGCGTGCAAGGAACGGTACCCAAAGAGCATAAAAACCAGACTGCCAACCAGTGCAAAGGCAAGGTAAAGCAGCACGTATGCCGTTACCTGAAGCACCGTGTCTTGCGTAATAACATTGTTCCCCATCCGGATTGGCATCACCGTGCCCGTGGGATAGAACGGCCTGGCAACCTCCCGGCCAATGAGTTTGGCGACAATGATGATTCGCCACAATTTCAGCCCACCGGTCGTCGAGCCGTACATCGCTCCCGTAATCATCAAGAATATGATTGTAAAAATAGACATATCGGGCATATCGGCAAGCGACAGCATAGTCCCCGCACCACAAGTGCTGATCGCGGAAATAACGTAAAACAGCAATTCCAGCAAACGATCCACAACCCGACCCCGCGCAAGCACCTGTTCGAGCACCAATAATCCCGTGGTTCAGGTAATGATCCAGAACAACGCTCGTATCTCTGGATTGCGAAGAAACTTTTTCAGGTTGCCACTGAGCAATGCCTGGTGACTGCCAAAGCTGATCCCGCCACACAACATCAATCCCATGGCTACAATCGAAGGCAAAGCGCCGTACAGCCCGACGCCAATGCTGTTTGTCGAGAACCCGCCGGTGGACAAACTGGTAATGGCATGGGTAAATGCATGAAACGGTGGCACGCCCAGCGCGACAAAGAGCAGGAACCCGGCCAGCGTATACCCGACGTAAATCAGCACCGTCGCGCGCCCAACTCGCCAGATGTTGGTGCTAAAATCCTCAAAGCGCCCCTCGGCTTGAAAAAGGCTGCGCGCCGCCTTGGGTGAAGGTCCGTGTAGAAACAGCATCAAAATCACGATCCCAATCCCGCTCGCCCATTGGCTCAAGATGCGGAACACGCTCAACGAAACGGGCAGCGCTTGCGGGCGTGGGATCATGGTAAAGCCGGTATCGGTCCAGGCCGAAAAGGATTCAAACAGCGCATCGACCCAGGGCATGCCGTTGACCAAAAAGGGCACGCTGGAGAACAGAGACAGAAAAGTCCAAGAGACGGCTAGGGCAATTGCCGCATGCCGGATGTGGACATTGATCGCCAGGTTCCTTTTACGCAATACCCAGCATCCCGGGACGAGCAATACCACACCAACGGCAAACGTTGCCGCCTGTGCGTACTCGGCAGCGAATAGGCCGATTAATGCCGGTACAAAAAGAAAAAAACCGTACGCATACAAAACGTCGGCGACAAGTCCAATAACAATCAAGAGATCCTGTTTTTTCATTCCAGCCAACCCATACCAGACAAACAAAAAGGGCCGACAAAACCTCGCTAAACCGACCCTTATGGACAAAAGATATTATACTTGATTTGCAGCGTCTGTCCAGTTCAAATGACCGAAAATCGCTTTTGACAACGTGACCGTCTTTTGGTATAATCAGTTCCATATTTTTCTTGGCTGTGTTTCCTCGTGCTCAAATGCCACAATGATGTGTCCATTTGGCAAGTGTTCATTGTCGGCCAATCTTTATCCTCTTGCCAAGATGCCTTTTTACCTTTGATGCCGTCGTCAAACGTTTGCTTGTGTCGAGTCGTTCGCTTTTTAGGATATTGACAGATCGAGTTGCTTTATGGAACAAACTTCATCCCGTATGATCACCTATATCGCTATTGCCCAGATTGTACCATTCATCCTCTTTCCCTGGACAATGACGCTCCAGAGCCTGGTTGTTGTGTTGGTGCTAGCACTGCTCTGTGCATTCCTGGGGTGGGCGCTTTGGTCCCACAAGCCGTGGGGGCGCACGCTCACCATTTTTACGCAAGGCCTGAACATCGTTATTCGGATCATCACCTTGTTTGGCAATGTTTACACGGTAGAGAGCGGGTTCAAATGGGCGATATTGATTACCTATTTGAGTTCCATCGTGTTATCCTGGCTCATTTTATCGTATATTGACAAACCAGAAGTCCAGTTGATCTTTGAATCCTAGTTACACTCATTATCTCAAAGAAGAGAAAATGAATATAATATGATGCTTGTATACGAAGGGAGGTGAATTAGCCTGCAGCGTGATGACAGTTCGGGCTAGGCACCCACAAGATGGTATAGGATCAACGTCGTTTATCTCAAAAGGAGGAGTTTTCTAAATGAAGAACGCATGGAAATTTGTAGCGATTGTGTTGGTATTGGCCGCGCTCGTTGGCGCAGCGGGCTGTACGGGTGGCGCCGCAAAAGGTGTCAAGCTCGCCTTGATCTTTCCGATGACCGGCCCGGTACCAACCTACGGCCAGTCGAGCCAGGAAGGCGCCGAGATGGCGATCAATGAATGGAACGACAAAGGCGGACTGTTGGGCAAACCGATTGAGTGGGTTCTGGCGGACGGCGGCTGCGATGGCGCGACCGCGACTGACGCAGCGAACAAGGTGATCGACCAGGATGGCGTCAAGTTTATCGTTGGCGAAGTTTGCTCCAGCGCGTCCATCCCCATCTCTGAGGTCGCCAACCCCAAGCAAGTTTTGCAGATCAGCCCCACCTCGACCAATCCCAAGGTGACTCTCGGCAAGCCATACACCTTCCGCGCTTGTTTCCTCGACCCCTTCCAGGGCGAGGTGCTGGCCAGCTTTGCCAAAAAAGACCTGAATGCTGCGACCGCAGCCGTGATGTACGACAAGGGCAACGACTATGTGTTGGGCCTGGCCGAATATTTCCAGCAGTACTTTGAGGAAATGGGCGGCAAGGTCGTCGTGTATGAGGCCTACACCGCCGAAGACACCGACTTTTCTGCGATCCTGTCCAAGGTGGCAGATGCCAACCCCGACGTCCTGTTCCTGCCCGACTATTACAACAAGGTCAACCTGATCGGCAAGCAAGCCAAGGAAAAAGGCATCACCGCCACGTTGATGGGCGGCGACGGCTGGGACTCGGCAGACCTGGACCTGGCCGCAGTAGACGGCGGGTATCACTCCAACCACTATTCGGCGGCCGACCCACGCCCGGTTGTGCAGAATTTCCTGCAGGCGTACGAGGCCAAATACGGAAAGGCCCCCGACGCGCTGGCTGTCTTGGCCTATGACGCGACCAACGTGCTGTTTGAGGCAATCAAAAAGGCCAACAGCAACGATCCGGTCAAAGTGCGTGACGCATTGGCCGGGATCAATTTCGAGGGTGTAGCCGGCAAGATTACGTTTAACGAAGAAGGCGACCCGATCAAGACTGCAGCTATCAACCAAGTCAAAGATGGCCAAATGCAGTTTGTCAAGTTTGTCGCCCCATAAGCTTTTTATCTAGCTCAGATTCTAGAGAGGGCGATGCGACCAAGACATTGCGTCGCCCTCTCTTTCTTTGTTTGAAAAGAGTTGGTTATGAACGACAACAAGACAAACCGTACAAGAACGATTGTGCTTTGGATCCTCGTGCTCGGTGCAGGATTGGTGGGCATTTACCTGGGCGTCCTTGTTTTTAATAACTCTCTGGCCAAAACCATGATCGCAATCGCGGAGGGCGAACTCAACACCAGCCTGAGTGGCCCGGCACTTGCCGCCGTCCAGAGCCTGCGATCGGTGATCTTGTACGTGGCCATTGCCTGGACGGTGCTGATGCTGGTCGGACTGGTCCGTCGACAAACACCCCAGGAAGCCGTTGCCAAAGGGTGGTTTCTCACTCTCATCGTCGGAGTGATGATCAAGTTGCTGGGAGAATTTATTCTCAATCCCGGCCTGTTTGCCGCGATCGTGGCTGGCGGATTGCAAAAAGGATTCATTTACGCCCTGATTGCGTTGGGATACACGATGGTTTACGGCGTGGTCAAGCTGATCAACTTTGCTCACGGCGACTTTTTTATGGTTGGCGCGTTTGTCAGCTTTTATACGACTTCTAGATTTAATATGCATCATTGGCCCGGTGCGTTGTACACCAGTCTAACCGGAACCGAGCAGGCGCCAGGCTGGACGCTGGCACTGGGCGTTTTGTTGATCATCTTGACCTCGACAACAATCAGCGCGTTCCTGGCCGTCGTCGTCGAGCGTGTGGCATACAAACCGCTTCGGAACGCACCGCGCATCGCGGCGTTGATCACCGCCGTTGGCGTCTCGTTTTTCCTCGAGTATTTTTCAGCTCTCGATTTCAGCTTTGGGCCTGACTTTGTCACCTACGAGCGACCGTTCGACCTCATTCGCTGGGATACCACTAATCCAAACACAACCTTGCTGATCGTCTTTTTGGCCACCTTGCTGCTTTCGGGCATCGTGCAGTTGGCATTTTGGGGAATACAGAAAGCGGGCAAAAACGGGCGTGGGGCAGCCATCGCACAAAACCCATATCTCAAGTTGCTCGTTCGCTTTGGGTTGCTGACCGGCGGCGCGGGCAGCATGTATATGACCTTGACCGTTCTGGACGTGGGCGTCACCAATATCCAGATCATTGTCATGACCGCATCGATCTTTTTGCTGATCGCCTTGCAGTACGTCGTCAACCAAACCAAGATCGGCAAAGCGATGCGTGCCTCGGCTTGGGACAAAGCTACGGCCAGCCTGATGGGTATCAACGTCAACTTGATCATTTCCTTCACCTTTGCCCTGGGCGCTGCCCTGGCCGGTGCGGCGAGCGTGCTCTATGCTGTCGCCTACCCGCAGATCGTGTGGAATATGGGCATTATGCCCGGTTTGCGTGCTTTTGTAGCCGCGGTGCTGGGCGGCATTGGCAACATCCCCGGCGCGTTTGTCGGTTCGCTGATTATGGGCCAGGCTGAGGAACTGAGCGCGGCCTATATTTCCACGCCGATGCGCGATGCGATTGCCTTCACAATTTTGATTATCGTTCTCGTAATCAAGCCTACGGGCATTTTTGGCGAACCTGAGGGCGAGAAAGCATAGGAGTTGGTCATGCTCAAACGATTTTTCGGACACTGGAAATGGATCATCGGTAGTGCTGCCGTTTACGCCATAGTGCAACTGATGATCAGCCTCGGACTGTTGACGACCTATTGGGCGACGATTCTGCAAAAGGCGTGCATTATGGCCATCGTTTCCCTGGGACTGAACCTCATTTACGGATTTAACGGCCAGTTTTCGTTGGGACAGTGGGGATTTTATGCCATCGGTGCATACGCCGCAGCAGATATCACCTACCGCTGGAAGAACGACGATCTGGCCGGCCTGGCTGTGGTATTGGCCACGCTATTGATCGGGTTAGCCATCGTCGCATTTCTGCAAAAAGGCACTGCCAAATGGGTCAGCATTGGCGTATTGGCCGCTGCAGCCGTCGGCTGGATCGTTCATTGGGCCGTAACCGGCGGTGCCAGCCCATGGATCTATTTGAAAGATATATGTGGTGTAATTACGTTTCTGCCCGATGTGGTTGCAGGACAAATCGCCTTTTTGCTTGCGTTGGCCTTTGGTGCAACGTTGGCTGCCATTATCAGTTACTTTTTCGGCCTGATCGTACTCAAGATGGGCGGCGACTATTTTGGCATTGCCACGCTGGGCTTTACGATGGTGGTCAAGGTACTGGCTGATAACGCGGACAGCGTCTTTCCAGAAATGAAGGGCGCGCGCGGCATGGTTGGCACGCCACAGCTTGCTTCGTGGTTTTGGAGTTTTGTGCTACTGGGTATAGCGGTCGTGGTGATGCGCAACCTGATGCAATCGAGCGAGGGACGGGCGATTCTCTCTATCCGCGAGGACGAAATTGCTGCAAAATCGATGGGTATTGACACCATAAAGTACAAAACGCTGCCTTTTGTGGTCGGCAGTTTCTTTGCCGGGTTGGCCGGGGCATTGTACGCACATCGCTATCCCACCCTGCACCCGACAGCATTTCACTTTATCAAGTCGTTCGACCCGTTAATCATCGTCGTATTTGGCGGGTTAGGCAGCATCAGCGGCACCGTGGTCGCGGCTTTTGCCTGGGCGATCAGCCTGGAAGGATTGCGACTGCTCCCGCAAGGGATGGAGCTGTGGCGGTACGTAATCTATCCCTTGATCCTGCTGCTGGTGATGCTGCTCAGGCCGCAGGGTCTTTTCGGCGGAACCGAATTAGGCTTTCTCAAATCCAAGATTTGGCCGAGGAGAGAACACCATGTCAGTGCTAAAGATTGACGGGCTTGGCAAGTTTTTTGGCGGCCTGCGGGCTGTGCACGATTTTAGCATCGAGGTGCCGGAAGGCGCGCTCTATGGGCTGATCGGCCCAAACGGGGCGGGAAAAACCACGGTATTCAACATGATTACCGGTCTGTACGCTCCCAGTGAAGGCGGGGTCCAGTTTATGGGCCAGAACGTCGTCGGCCTGGAGCCGCACCGGATCACACAACTTGGCATCGCCCGCACCTTTCAAAACATTCGCATCTTTCCCAAGCTGACCGTACTGGACAACGTGCGCATCGCCTACCACCCACACGCGGGCTATGGACTGGTCGACGCCATCTTGCGCACTGACCGTTTTGCCAAACGCGAAAGAGAGCTGACCGAAGAGACTCAGGACTTTTTGTCCGTCTTTAGCTTGCAGGATCTGCAAGACGAGGTGGCATCCAGCTTGCCTTACGGCCAGCAGCGAAGGCTAGAGATCGCCCGCGCACTGGCCGCAGAGCCACACTTGCTTTTGCTTGACGAACCGGCGGCGGGAATGAACCCACAGGAAACGGTGGAACTGATGGACTTGATCCACTTTATCCGCGACCGCTTCAAGCTGACGATCCTGCTGATCGAGCACCAGATGCGCGTGGTGATGGGCATCTGCGAACACATCACGGTGATGGACTTTGGCGAAGTGATCGCCCGGGGCAAGGCGCGCGAGATCCAGACCAACCCGCTGGTGATCGAGGCCTATCTGGGCAAGGGCAAAGTGGTTGGTGCGAGGGCGGAGGCGTGATATGAACGACATTCTGAACGTTGAAAATCTGGCCGTCAATTACGGCGCAATCCAGGCCCTGCAGGGCATCACGTTTCACGTGCAAGAGGGCGAAATCGTCACCCTGATCGGGGCCAACGGCGCAGGCAAAAGCACCACCCTCAAGACAATCTCGGGGCTGCTGCTGCCGACGGCAGGCCGGATCTTGTACAAGGGAGAAAGCATTGTCGGGCATCCTGCCGATTTCATTGTCAAAAAAGGCATCATCCAGGTTCCTGAGGGTCGCAAGATCTTTGCTCCGCTGACGGTGCAGGAAAATTTGGAAATGGGCGCTTTTACGCGCAGCGACAAGGCCGAGATACAAGAGGCAATGGAACGCGTTTTTGGTCACTTTCCCCGGCTTCAAGAACGCCTGACGCAGTTGGGAGGCACGCTTTCTGGCGGCGAACAACAGATGCTGGCCATGGGCCGGGGGCTGATGGCCAAACCCGAGCTGCTGCTGCTCGACGAACCATCCATGGGATTGGCGCCGATCCTGGTTGAAGAGATCTTTGACATCATTCAGCACATCCACGAGCAGGGAGTGAGCATCTTGCTGGTTGAACAGAACGCTGCTATGGCTTTGTCCGTCGCCAACCGGGCGTACGTGCTGGAGACGGGCCGCGT
>JAFGJF010000624.1 GCA_016929205.1 Anaerolineae bacterium | reverse complement strand
TGTAGATGTGCTTGTCGGCGTGGCGGTAGGCGTTGGCGTGGGCAATTGTACAGTGGTCCAGGCCTGTGCTTGATCGGGGTAGGCGGCGGTATTGCCCGCATTGTCGCGTGCGCGAACGCGGAAATAATAGCTGTGTCCGTCTTGGCCTTCGAACGTCGCCGACGCCTGGGAGGTCCAATTGAGCCAATTTTGCCAGTCGCCGTCGAGCCCATCGCGCACCTGCACGTCATAGCTCAAGATGCCTGATTCATCGTCGCTGCCATGCCAGCCTACTGGAAATGACGATTGCGCTGTCAGATCCGGTAATTGGCTGACGCTCGCTTCGGGAGGCGTGGTATCTTGTTCGACGATAATGACCGGCTTGCCACCGACAATATAGTCGCCGGGGTCAGATAGGCGGGTTGCGGTTGCGCCGGAAAGGGTAACGACGTATTCACTGTCTTGAGGGTATACGACCTCTGCATGCCCCGTCTGATCCAGTACAAGTGCCGAGTCCGTGACGGCGGGAAAGGCATAGCGGCTGGCGACGGGACGTTCGTTCCACATGATTGTGACCTTGCCCCGTTCGGTCCCATAAAGGGTGACGATGACGTTGCCGCCGCTGATGTGGCGCGTTGTCCAGGCAGGATGGCGAAAGGTCGTGCTGATCATCTGTAGGGCGTCAAAGGCCGGACGGTGCGAGAGGTCGTTTTTGACGATACCGTATGCTTCCCACAGGTTGGCGTCGTGCAACCGAAAGACGAAAAACTTGTCCACGCCCGCGGCTAGTGCGTTGGCGTAAGCCTGGACCAGATAGGCGGCTTGCTCTTCACGGGTTACACTCCACTCGTACAGAGAGCCAGGGCCCACCCCGTCATTCCAAACGGGCGCGCCGGTTTCATTGATCCAGATCGGCTTGTGGATGCCTTTTACGCTCATCCGCCAGCGCACCCAATTGACGGTGTCGTAAGGCTGAGAAGAACGACTGTATAGATGAAGGGGCAGTGCATCAAAATAGTAGCCGTTTTCAGCCGCCTGCGAGTCTTGGCGTGCCAGGTCGAGCACGTCCTGGAAAAACTCGGGGTTTTCAAAGAGGAATAATCCGCCAAATAGGACGGTGCAGTCGGGGTCGGCGGCTTTGGCTGCCTGGTAGCCAACCTTGAGCAAATCGTAATAGTCCTGCGCGCTGCCTGTCCAGAAAAAGGACCAATCCTCTTCGTTCCATAGTTCCCAGATTTTGATCCGGTCTTTGAAATGGGACACGGTATTGTAGACAAACCGTCCCCAATAGTTATCGGCGTGATCCCACGGTAGATCGAGGTTTGCCGGTGGTGAAGCGCTGGTACTGGCCAGGCCCAGGGCTTTGATCGTCCATGGTTCCGTTTTTACCTCTGCCTTGATCTGCGGGGCCAGTGTCGTGCCTTGCGTGGCGGCCCAGTCGGGTGTGCCCATCAAGATCGCGCTTACTGCCAACCCCGTGGCAACGTCTTGATCCACGCGCGGATCGAAAGCACTGAAATCAAATTGGCCCTTGGTGACCTCGATGTCGTACCAACTCAACTGCCAACGGTTCAGCGATGCGCCGCTTTCCTGCGCCAATTCGTGCCAAATCGACAGGTCGTGGTAAACAAAGCATAGGCCCAGATCGTTCGCGCCCGGGAGGGTCAAAGATGAGAGGCTTGGGCTGGCCTGAGATAGTATGTGTTCCGATCGCGGCATCAAGTCTGGCACGCTCGAAACCGCGCGCCCGGGTGCGATCGGCAAGAGGGCAGCAATGATGACCAACAGCAATGAAAAAAGCAAGCGTTTGCGCATCGGAACTCCGGCCAATGAACAGGTTTAGTATCTACCAACCAGTGTACCATATTTTGTGTAGGTTTTCAAACATGCAGCTAAAATCTAAAACACAGTTGACGTTTGAGGCCAGTTGAGTTATACTAACTATACCACGGCTTGAGGTGCAAAACGTTTTCCTGGGACGGCTATCCGCTTTGTCCGGTTGAAACGAAATGGCTTGAGCGGACAGAGCCCACAAGCATTTTCTAGAACAGATCAAAGCCAAAATGAACGCTCGTGACATCGAATCCACGCAAAAAAAGTTGTTCTTGGGGCGGCAGACCGAAATCGCCTGGATAACCGAACAATTGGCATACGGGCAACAGGTGTTGGCAATTTGTGGCCCGCGCTATATCGGCAAAAGTGCGCTGCTCAAAGAGCTGCCGGACCTGCTGCCACGTGAATACTTGGCTATCTATCTGGATGCCCAGAAAGCTGATGGCTGGGATACGTCCTCGCCGCTATTGCAGATTGCCGGTGAAATTGGCCGTGTCGTGCGCGAGCAAACCACGATGCGTGTTGACCCGCCCCAGGTGGCGTCCTTTTCTGAGGATCCGGTCTCGGCCTGGAATGCCTACGTGGATCTGCTCAAGGGGCAATTCGACCATCGCCAGTTGGTCTTGCTAATCGACAACGCACGCGATGCGTCATCGGGCTGGATGCCCGCGTTGTTTGCTTGTAGCGTGCCGCTCGTTTTGGCAGCGGACCACAGGGCGCAGTTGGCGTCCATTCTGCCCGAGGCAGGCGACCCGCCGCCGTTGATTGTGTTGGGCACGCTGGACAATGAGTCGGCCGAGGCAATGATCAAGGAAAAAATGGCC
>JAFGJF010000623.1 GCA_016929205.1 Anaerolineae bacterium | reverse complement strand
CGGGCAGCCAACGGCCGAGCAACTTGCTGCCATACGTGACGCCGGGTACAAAGTGGTGGTCAACCTGGCCATGCCCGACTCGGACGATGCCTTGCCCGGCGAGGCCGATCTCGTCAGGGAACTCGGCATGTCTTACAAGCCCATTCCCGTGGTGTGGACCGAGCCCACACTGGACGATCTGAAGGCGTTTTTCGAGACGATGGATCGCCAGCAAGGCAACAAGGTATTCGTGCACTGTATCAAGAACTATCGCGTGTCGGCCTTTGTCTTTTTGTATCGTGTGATTCGCCTGGGCGTGCCGCTGCGCACGGCGCGCAAGGCGATGCTCGACGTCTGGCAGCCGAATCACATCTGGCAGCGGTTTGTCGACGAGGCGTTGGCAAAATATGGGATGCAGGCTTGATGCCTGTCGATCTGGTATCGCCGGCAATGAGTGCCGTCCTGTTCTCGGTCTTTGTTGCTGCCCTGACCCGCACTGTTTTTGGCTTCGGTGCGGCGTTGGTGGCTATGCCTTTGTTGACCCTGGCCGTCGGCGTGCGCGTGGCTTCACCGTTGATGGCTTTGATCGGCTGCCTGCTCTCAATCGTGATCTTGGCGAAAAGTTGGCGTGACGTTGACTGGAAGGGGATGTGGCAGCTCACGCTCGCTTCTGCGGTTGGCGTGCCGGTCGGCTTGTTGTTCCTGCAAGAGGCGTATGGTAATGTGGTTAAGGCCGGGTTGGGTGTGCTGCTGATCGTTTTTTCATTGTACAGGCTGTTTGACATCGGCCTGGTTGAGGCGACTCAGTCGTGGTTGGTTTACGTGGCGGGGTTTGTTGCCGGGGTTCTGGGCGGCGCGTACAATACGGCTGGACCGCCGGTCGTTGTCTATGGTGCATTGACGCGCTGGTCGGCCGACCGCTTCCGGGCCACGCTGCAAGGTTACTTTTTTCTGGTGGGGTTGTTTGTCCTGATCGGGCACAGCCTTTCTGGTTCGCTGACCTGGAGAGTGTGGCAGTTTTTTGGCTTTTCCTTGCCGGTGCTCGGGGTGGGCACGCTGGCCGGCTGGTACTTGGGCCGGATCATTCCTCAAGCGCAGTTCCGCCGTTACATGTACGTGCTGTTGCTGATCTTGGGGATCACGTTGGTTGTTAAATCGCTGTAAATGATTTGTATTCAAAGGAGACTGTAGAGAAATGAAAATCAAGAAACAAGTATTTGGCACGTTGGCTGATGGCACGGTGGTCGATCTGTACACGCTGGTGAACGAGCAGGGCATGAAAGCGACGATCACCAACTATGGTGGCATTATCGTCTCGCTGACTGCGCCGGATCGTGATGGCAAGATGGGGGATGTCGTGCTCGGGCTGGATACCCTGGAGCAGTACGCCACTCGAAATCCTTTCTTTGGCTGCCTGGTCGGGCGTTTCGGCAACCGCATCGCCCAGGGCAAATTCACGCTCGACGGCGTCGAGATCGTGCTGGAAAAGAATGCCGGCCCAAATCACCTGCACGGCGGTCGCAAGGGCTTTGACAAAAAGGTGTGGCAGGCCCGGGGTTTTGAGAGCGACACCGGCCCGGCGCTGAAACTCACTTACACCAGCCCCGATGGTGAAGAAGGGTATCCGGGCACCCTGTCGGTCAAGGTCGTGTATACGCTGCGTGACGATAACGCGCTCCAGATCGCGTACACGGCGACCACCGACAAACCGACGATCGTCAACCTGACCAATCACTCTTATTTCAATCTCTCGGCCGGCGCGGCCCAGGATATTTTGGATCACGAGATGATGCTCAATGCTGACCGCTTTACGCCGGTTGACGGCACGTTGATCCCCACGGGAGAACTGCGCTCCGTCGAGGGCACGCCGCTCGATTTTCGTCGCTCCACGCCCATCGGCGCGCGGGTCGATGCCGACGACGAGCAGCTCAAGTATGGCGGCGGCTATGACCACAACTGGATCGTCAACGGCCAAGCCGGCGAATTGCGCCTGGCGGCGCGCGTCACTGAGCCGGGGTCGGGACGGGTGATGGAGGTGCATACCACTGAACCCGCGATCCAGTTTTATTCCGGCAACATGTGGCCGCCCTCAATGCCCGGTAAAGGTGGCGCGACCTATGTCCGCCGCTGCGGGCTGTGCCTGGAGACGCAGCACTATCCCGATTCGCCCAACAAGCCCGAGTTCCCGACGACAACGCTGCGACCGGGGGAAACCTACCAGACGACGACCGTCTATGCCTTTTCGACGCAATAGGGAGAAAGGTCCAACCATGAATTTTCCTGAACTATCCAACGCCCTGCGCCTGGCGCGACTCGAACCGCCGGCTGGCAGGATCCGTATGGTGCTCGACACCGACACCTATAACGAGATCGACGACCAGTTTGCCGTCGTTTATGCCCTGCTCTCCCCGGACAAGCTGAACCTGGAAGCGATCTATGCCGCGCCGTTCTACAATTCACGCTCCAGCGGCCCCGGCGACGGCATGGAAAAAAGTTATCAAGAGATCCTGCGCCTGCTGGAACGGCTGGATGTTTCGCCGGCCGGGTTCGTCTTTCGTGGATCGAGCGGCTTTTTGCCGGATTGGGATCACCCGCACCGCAGCGAGGCGGCGCTCGACCTGGTGGCGCGGGCCATGTCGGACGATGAGCAGCCGCTGTACGTGCTCGCCATCGGCGCGATCACCAACGTCGCCTCGGCGATCCTGATCGAACCCCGGATCGTCGAGCGGATCGTCGTCGTCTGGCTGGGCGGGCAGCCGCTGCACTGGCCTCACACCAGGGAATTTAACCTCGGGCAGGACGTGCAAGCCGCGCGGGTCATTTTGGACAGCGGCGTGCCGTTGGTTCAGATCCCGTGCTCGGGCGTAGCCTCGCACCTGCTGACCACGGTAGCCGAGATCGAGCGTTACGTCGAGGGGCAGGGCGCGATCGGCGACTATTTGGCCCAGATTTTTAAGGCCTATCACGTCGATCACTTTGCCTGGTCCAAGGTGATCTGGGACATTTCTGGCGTGGCCTGGCTGCTCGATGGATCGTGGGTGCCCACCGAGGTCGTGCACAGCCCGCTCCTGACCGACCAGGTCACCTGGAGTGTGGATCGATCGCGGCATTTCGTGCGCTTTGCCAGTTACGTGAATCGTGATCCGATCTTTCGCGACCTGTTTGCCAAACTAGCTCAAAAGGCCAGTGGTTGATTTTCCAAGAATCTGAGGGTATGTAGGTCGGAATACGATTCCGACCTACTCCCGTCCCAACTTTTTTCAAGACGCAGACAAGGACAGATCATGGCTCATCGTACACTCAAATCGGGATACGAACAACTGGTTGATCGCCTGAACCGCTTTCCGCAGGGTGCGCCGCCGGCGGATGTGCTCTATCGCATCCTCGAGATGCTGTTCAGCGAACGGGAAGCGGAATTGGTTTCCCTGCTGCCGATCCGGCCTTTTACGGTTGCCCGGGCGGCCCGCTGCTGGAAGGTGAATGAGACCGAGGCGCAAAAGGTGCTGGACGAATTGGCCGGGCGGGCGATTCTGATCGACATTGCTAACCCGGACGGGCAGCAGTGTTATGCCTTGCCGCCGCCCATGGCCGGCTTTTTTGAGTTTTCAATGATGCGCATTCGCGGCGATGTCGATCAAAAGGTGCTGGGGGAGCTTTTTTACCAATACATGAATGTCGAAGAGGAGTTTATCCGCGCCCTCTTTACCGACGGCGAGACCCAGTTGGGGCGAGTTTTCGTCCAGGAAGCGGTGCTGTCGAACGAAAATGCCCTTCACGTGCTGGATTACGAGCGCGCCAGCGAGGCGATCAAGACGGCTACCCATCGCGGCATCGGCGTCTGTTACTGCCGGCACAAGATGCAGCACCTGGATCGTTCCTGTGATGCGCCGATGGATATCTGCATGACGTTTAACACCTGCGCTGCGTCGTTGACCAGGCATGGGTTTGCCCGTGAGGTGGATGTCGCCGAGGGATTGGATCTGCTGCAGCAGGCCCAGGATTACAATCTGGTCCAGTTTGGCGAAAACGCGCAGCAGGGGATCAATTTCATCTGCAACTGCTGCGGCTGTTGCTGCGAAGCCATGATTGCGGCGAGGCGTTTTGGGGTGATGCATCCGATCCATACCACCAATTTCATCCCGGATATCAAGACCGACGTGTGTACCGGTTGTGGAAAATGTGTCGAGCTCTGCCCTGTCGAGGCCATGACCCTGGTCTCGGCCAACGACCCGCACCACGCCAGGCGGCGCGTGGCCAAACTCGACGAAGACCTGTGCCTGGGCTGCGGCGTGTGCGTGCGCAATTGCCCATCGCAGGCGATCCACCTCGCGTCGCGGCCCGAACGGGTGATCACACCGGTCGATTCGACGCACAAAAGTGTGATGATGGCCATCGAACGGGGTGTGCTGCAGAATTTGATCTTTGACAACCACGCCCTGGCCAGCCACCGGGCGATGGCTGCTATCCTGGGCGTGATTCTCAAGCTGCCGCCGGTCAAGCAAGTGCTGGCCAGCAAGCAAGTCAAGTCTCGCTACCTGGAACGTCTTTTGGCCTGGGGGGAGCAGATTTATGTGCCCCGGTGAAAGAAATATAGGATGAACTGGATTCGGGGCAATCGTGATTATTTGGGTGAACAGGGTTGTTGGGACAAAAACAAGTACAGGATTGGCCAGATTAGCAGGCTGAACAGAATCAGTTAGACAAACGATACAGTAGAGAAGGAGATGTATCATGGCTAGAGAACGGTTCAAAATCGGTACCTTTAATCTCTATAACCTGGTGTTGCCCAAGACCTATTATTATGGCCGGCGCATGTATTCGTCAGAGAGTTACGAAAAAAAGGTGGACTGGATTGCCGGCCAACTGGGCAGGATGGACGCCGACCTGGTGGGATTTCAAGAGATTTTTCACCGTGCCGCGCTTGCCCAGGTGATCGACCACAGCGGCATCTATCCCCAATCGGCCCTGGTCACCGGTCAGGAGCGCCCGGAGGGGCCGGTGGTCGGCTTGCTCTCGCGCTTTCCGGTGCTCGAGTCCGAGTTTGTTCTAGAGTTCCCCACCCAGGCCCGGCTCGAGATGGACGGTGTCCCCATTCCGCTGACGACGTTCTCGCGCCCCGTGCTCTGCGCCCGGGTCGAGCTGCCCACCGGTCACCGGGTGATGGTCTTTGTCGTCCATCTCAAGTCCAAGAACCCGATGATCCGCGATGGGGCCGACGACCACGATCCGATGGAACGGGCGATCGGTAAAGCCAGGTCGCTGATCCGCCGCGCGGCCGAGGCGACGGCGGTGCGCTGCCTGCTGCTCGACCGGCTCAAGGGCAACGACGACCCGGTGGTGATCCTGGGCGACATCAACGATACCGGCCAGGCAGTAACCAGCGAGATCATAGCCGGATCGCCGCCCTGGCGCACGCTGCCGCTCAAGGTCAAAAAGGGCGTGTGGGACGTGCTGCTGTACAACGTCAACGATATCCAGGCCCGCCAGAGCTACCGCGATATTTATTACACTCATATCCACAACGGCCATTACGAGAGCCTGGATCACATCCTGGTCAGCCAGGAGTTTGTGAACCAGAATCCCGACCACATCGGCATTGTCGAGTACGTGCGGGTCTACAACGACCATCTCGTCGACGACACCTTGAGCGCCGACAAGATCCCCGCCTGGCAGTCGGATCACGGGCAAGTGACGGTGACGATCAGGCTGGACTAAAAGGGAACGACCAGCGGAGGGGGGAATTCCACTGGCCGTTCTGGTGCCGCCGCTAAGGGTCGGCCCGATCGTATCTTAACATGAAACGGTTGGCCAGAGAATGACTAAATCGTTACAGATTTGATTGTCAAAACGTGCGACGTGTGCTAAAATGGCGCCTGTCTGGATCGATAGATTGGTCAAGGGGGATGGAATATGGATCGCGCCACGGAGCAACAGCCGCTGGATCTGGAAATCCGCATTTTCGCGCGCGACGCGGGCCTGAATGGGTACCCGGTTGAAATCACCCTGGGGGATCGGGAAAGAGGAAAACAAGAATTCCCCCGTGGCGTGCTGGATGCCGGCATTTTGCCCTGGATGTCGGGAGCCAACCCGGTTGAAGATGGGCAGGATCTGTTTGACCTGTTTTTCCAGGACAAGGCGCTGCGCCATGCGTGGGCACAGGCGAGCGGCCAATCGCCCCGCCGCCGGATCCGCTTGCGCATCGATCCCGCTGCGGCCGAGCTGCATACTCTGCCGTGGGAGCTGATGCGAGATCGTCACCACATCTTTTCCGCGCACGCCGACACACCTTTTTCGCGCTATCTGCCCGTGGCCCTGCCCTGGCGCGGCGCGGCCCACGAGCGCCCGCTGCGGATCCTGGTCGTGATCTCGAACCCCGGTGACCTGACGTCGTGGTACGATCTGCCGCCGGTTGACGTCGCTGCGGAGCGCGATCTGCTCGAGTCGGTCTTGGCGACGTTTGAGACTGGAGAGGTGCAGGCCGATTTCCTCGCCGCGCCGGTGACGCCGCAGCGGCTGGAGGACGCGCTGCGCGAAGGGTATCACGTCCTGCATTATGTCGGGCACGGCGCGTTCAGCGCGCGCCGGGGCAAGGCTGCTCTGTACGTGCAAGACGAGCAGGGTCACGCCTACCGCCTGCTCGACGATGCTTTGGCCGGCATGCTGGCGCGGCAGGGCGTTCAGCCGTGGCTGGTGACGCTCGTCGCCTGCCAGAGTGCGGCTCGATCCACAGTCGATGCTTTTGCCGGCCTGGGGCCAGAGCTGGTTTCGGTGGGTGTACCGGCTGTGGTGGCTATGCAGGATGTGATCACCGTCGAGACGGCGCGCGCGTTCGAAGCGGCCCTGTATCGACGCCTGCTGGAGCACGGCTGTATCGACCTTGCCGTCAACGAGGCGCGCAGCACGCTGTTCACTGCCGGGCGGCCGGATGCAGGTGTGCCGGTGCTCTTTATGCGTCTCCAATCTGGCCGGTTGTGGGGCCGGGCGGGCGCAGAGGAAGGAGTGGAGGCGGCCCTGGCGGCCACGCCAGAGTTGGCTCCGCCGCCGGAGCCGGCCGGCCCGCCGCAGGTGGATGGGTTTGTGGGGCGCGAGGCCGAGCTGGGACTCTATGCAGGTAAGCTGAGCACGACTCGCCTGG
>JAFGJF010000098.1 GCA_016929205.1 Anaerolineae bacterium | reverse complement strand
TGGGAACAAGATCGACGGTGTATTGGACGTTCAGCGAGACTTGTCTTGCCATAGAGCACCTATTCTTTCTTTAGCCCAACACAAATTCAACGCGGCCGACCTTGTGGCCGTTGATCTGCGGCTCGATGGCGTGAGCGCCGGCATAGTATTTGCGGGTGGTCACCGGCTTAAAGCTATACGACTTGAGAATGTGCAGCGTCTCGCCGGGCCGGATGGTTTTGGTGGTCAGTTTGAATACCTTGGGTGTCTGCTTGCCATTGGCCCGCATCAAATAGAGCACAAAGTCGATCATCAAATTCTGTGCTTTATCAGCCAACGATTCAATGTCAAACGAGAATGTTATCGTGCCTTCTGGCGGCACCACAGTGGGATCAAGCACCAGGTTGTGCACGACAATAGCCGGATGCGTGGGATAACCGAGCAACTCGAGCGCAGCGGGATGTCCTTGTTTGATCAACGTACGCAGGGCGTGGCGGGTAATCCATTGCATTTCTTCGGTCTCGATGGCTTGCCAGCGCTGCAACAATTTGAGAACCACCTGGGGATTGTCCTTGGAGATGTCGTTGAGGTTGTTGGCTACACTATTTCGTACGTTTTCCGACTCATCATCTTTGAGTCGTTCGAGGATCGGCAGGATAGGAAACGGATCGGCCTTGAATACCGGCAGGGCGATGCCCCACGGCAGGCGCGGGCGGCAGCCCTCGCTGGCCAGACGGCGCAAATCCACATCATCCGATTTAGACCATTCCACCATCTGTGCCATAGTCTGTTCCGGGTAGCGGACGATAAAGGGGCGGATGGCAAACTCGGCTGAGGCCAGGTGGGTGAACTGCTCCAGCGCCGGGATCGATGCCTCCCAGTCGTCGAGCCCATATGCCTCGACGTAATCGGCAAAGACCATGTTTTGGAACCCATAGTTGGCAAGCAGGGGAGCGGCACGGCCAAGGACAGCGAGTGCGGCGCGATAGCCAGCGGGCAAAAAGTCGTGCAAGGTGTGCGAGATGTGCCGCGTCCGTTCCTTCAATTCACGGTTTTCCCAGTTATCGTCCAGAACGCCGGCGATAAATGCCGCTTGGTCGAATTCCGGATACGCTGCCTTGATCGCTGCCGCAAAGTCGGTGACGCACTGTTCGTTGTACATGCTTTTGAGTGTGGCCATTATTCCATTCCTTGTTCAGCAAGTATAATATCGATCCATTCGCGCACGCTGATTCCCAACTTTTCGGCCTGCGCGATCAATTCCTTGTGCCGGCGTCCCCACTTGTACAAACTTGCAGGCGGCATCAAGACGAGCGTAAACCACAGGCAAGCTGCCAGCCATTGCTTGATCGGTGACCGATCCTCGCCCAGGTGGGCATAGACGCGCAGGATCTCGTTTTTGGGATCGAACCCAAGGTCGACGTGGCCCAGGTCTAGCAGCAAAAATTGCATCGGCACACCCTGCAGCCATCGATCCAGCCCCAATGCGTAGCCGAAAAGCAGCCGGCCCAGGCGGATCCCTTCACTGTGCGGTGCCCGCGTGGGGATGTCCCAGGTCAGCGTGCCGATACTGTGGATCCAACGCTCAATGCGCCGGAAGGTGCTGTGATGGCAGTCGGACATTTCGGAGACACAGTCGGCGATATGGGCGCAGATCGAATACAGTGTGCGTTTTTCAGGATCGGTGAGCGACGCGAGGTTTTGCTTGTATTCCTCTCGATAATTGGCATAGATCTCGGGCAGTCCGGCCAGGGCAGCGATCTGAGCATCCAGTTGCTTGCCACGCCCACCGTCCTGGAAACAATCCAGGTAGACCTGCCTTCGATCCTCAGTGTGCTTGGCGAAAAAGTCAAACGGCAGCAGCATGCGCTCGATCATGAGCTTTTGTATGTCGCTTAACTCGTGGACAGGCCCAAGCCAGGCATAGGCGCGATCGACAAAGCCTGCGGCATAGGGATATTGGGCAATGACACCCTCTCTGGCTTGACCCTCCAGGTAGCCGCGTAACACGCTCTCGATGATGCGCATGCTCTCGACCTGATGAGGCTGCGTCGAGCGTCTCCCCCTGCTCAACCAGCAACCGGGGTGAAAGGCCGGTTCGGGCAAGTGCCCCGTGCCGATAGCGTCCAATATCTCATCGATCGTAACCGGTACGCCGCTATCACAGGGCACCAGGCTGGCGATGTGGGCGCGGATCGCCCGCGTTTCGTCGTCCAGCGGCCCGAGCTGGTCTTGCAGCCGGTTGATGGCCCGAATTTCGTCCGTCCAGTCTTCCGTTTTGGTGTAGGCAAAGCCCCACAGTGAGTATTGCATAAACAGGTGACCATCGGCGTCGGGCCGGTAGGTCAAACCGGCATCCGTTGTGTCGATACCCTCAACGTCCGTTTGTCCAGTATAGGTGGCCTCAAAGCCGGTTGGCAGCAATTCGTATGGCGCAAAATCGCCTGATTTGGGTGATGGGTTTGTGGACATGATTTTGTACTCCTTGTATAAAATATGAGGTGAACTTGAAAAAAAAGGGTATCCCGACGACAATAGACCGTGGTTTGGCGAGGGCCAAAACAGATGCTGGCAGATCCCCTGGTTTATGGCACAGATACTTGATTTTGTGCCAGTTTTTGCACAAGCTCGGTCGTCATCTCGGTGGGTTCTACACGTTCGACGACGATCCGCTGGCAGTCGTTGAACGCGGCAAAGGCCCACAGTTTGCCGGCAAGCACGGGCAGCAAGCGTTCATAGCCGGTCACCTGCGGTTCGAAGGTGAGTTGGCGCACGATCAACGTTTGTGTCTTGCGGTCTGCCTTGGTGTCGACCCGTGCGACAAACTGCTCGCCCCAGAGGACCGGCAGGGCAAAATAGCCGTATTGCCGTTTGGCCTCGGGGGTATAACACTCGATACGATACCTGAAATCATAGAGCGCTTCAGTCCACCGGCGGAGAATGACCAGGTTATCAAAGGGAGAGAGGATGTGAAGCGATGCGCTGTCCTGATCGCCTGCGGCAGCGTCAGTCACCTGCTCGATCCGTTCCGCCAATGCGTACCAGGGCGGTCCTTGCTGTCCATCGATCTCGACGGCTACCATCTCGCCGCTGTCCACCAGCTCGTCTATCGCCTCAGAGAGCGCTTTTTTATTGCCACGTCTCCACTGGATCTCACTTTTCGAAGCGGCGCCGAGCATGGCCAGCACGCGCCGGATCTCAAAGCGGGCCACCTCTTCCGGGATTGGTTCCTCGGTATCGACCCAATCGGGCAGCACGCGCTCTGTCAGATCATAAATGCGCTGAAAGTTGCGGCGTTCGGCGACCATTAGATCCCCTACCGCCAGAAGGGTCTCCAGCGCTTCCTTGGCCGGCTTCCACGACCACCACGTGCCGCGTTCAAACTCTTCCGGTGCTTTGAAATCGGCCGTACCCAGGGGGCCCTCCGCGCGGATGCGATCAAGTACCTCCTTGACAAGCTGTTTGTGCTCTCGTAGCCATTCTTGAGCATGGGATCGCCGAGCGCGCATGCGCGGCAGATGGTAACGATAGTCGCGCAGTGGGATGTACGATGCGGCGTGCGTCCATCCCTCGAACACACGGCGATCGTGCGTCAAAAGATCGTCGAGCAGTTGGGGGGTATAGTCCGGCTGTCGCGTCCAAAAGACGTGATGGTGAGCGCGCTGAACGACAGAAATGGTGTCGATCTGGACGTAGCTCAGCCGCTCGATGACCTGAGCAGCCCCTTCTTTGCCCGGAGGCAAAGGCCACTGCCCATCGAGGCCCTGGCACAAAAGTGCCAGTCTACGCGCTGCTGGGATGGAGAGTTTCAAGGGTACGTCCTTTCTGACTTTTATGCACCAAACCAGCGCTTCAGTACAATGAGCGCACGCAGGGTGACCCACTTGCTCGGCGCACCGCGCGCTTCCAGCGGGATGACCACCGGGAACGTGTCGTGCTTGCTGCGCTCGTTGTAGGTGCGTTGCAGTGTCCAGGTGCCGTCTTTGGCCTGCTTTTTTTGCAGGTAAGCGATGGCCTCCTCCATGCGCGGATCCCCGCATTCCAGGTGGGTGAGGATCAACAAGACCTCGACGAAATCGGGCCAGTAGAAACTCGGAAAGGTGAGCTGCGTCAGTTTACTGTTCATCGGTTTGTCCAGGTTGTGGCTGCGTTTGTAAACGTGGTGCAGCAACATAAATTCAATGCCCGTCTGCAGGACGTGCACCGTTTCCTCGCTGCGATAGGTGTCCGGCAGTTCTGACAGGGCGCGCAGAATGGGGATGACGCCACGAACACAGACGTGGCGCCCCCAACAGCCATTGTCGGGGTCAGCCACCCGGTTGTCGCCGTCGTCATAGCGCATCTTGTCCACTACCCAGCGCAGTGCACTGTGTACCCTCGGATCATCCCCATATCCGCTGCGGTGCAGTCCCCAGAGCAGCCAGCCGTTATAGCAAGGCACGGAATCTATGCCAGGCTGCGAAGAAAAGGCACCTGTTTCGTCGTTGAAAGCGATGTCGAGCAGGAAATCGGCTGTCTTGAGCATTTGCGGGTGCATCGGATCAAAGCCCAGCTCGTGCAGCAGCAGCCAGCGCCACGCCGTGCCAGTGTGCCTGTGGAAATAGCGTTCCGGCATGCTCCAATATCCCTTCGCATGTTGGCCTTTTAAAATCCGTGCGATGTAAGGGGCATCCGCGACCTGTTTCCGGGCTTCGACAACCTCTGCATCCTCCGCGTCCCGATCCAAGAGCTCGATCAGCGCCAAGGCTCGCACCGAGGGATTGTCGAGTTCTAGCAACCAGTCTAAAGGTATCTGCTTTGGCACGTGTTTCGTCCAACCCATCGAGGGCCCTCCTTTTCAAAGCGTTTTACCGGTCCTTTGACTCAACTTGGCGATCGTCGGCAACTGCCCCCAGTGATAGTTCTGGTGCTGATGCCTATTCCTCCTTGGGATCGTCCTCAAGGGCAATATGGAGCAAGACTGGGTTATCTCCCGAGTTTGTCGCCGGCGGATAGCGCTCGAAATCGGCCTTGGGCGAGTCCAGGCCTGGGCGCGGATAAGACGCTGTCTTGAGCCATTGGCCAAAGATCCAATCATAGGTTTCGCCGATCGTCTTGACCGTACACTTGAACACGGCGTAACGTGATGCTGGCACTTCGCGCAAGGTCAGACCTTCGGGGATGTTTTGCACGCCGGCAACAGCCATCGCCGCCAGGTAATCGATTGCTTTTCCTTCTTTCGCGCCGAAATTGGCCCCATAGTAGGCCCCATCGACACTGAAGGCCTGGATCTGGTCGTGGTATTTCATGAATTGCTTCCAGATCCCTTCGTGATCCTCGTTGTCGGGCGTAAAGCGTTCTTGCAGGCCGAGCAAGGTGATTATGTCTTTGTGGATCATTTCAGGTTCCATCGGTTGCCTCCGTAAGACAGTTACAGGTTGAACGGTGCAAATAGAAAAACTGGGCGCGATAGTTCCGCTTGTTAGTCTGGTCTGGCATTACTCTGTCGGCACAATGCACGGCAGGCAGCGCACGTGACCATAATCAAAGCCGGTCTGTTTGCGCGCAATCTGCTCCTCAATCCACTGCTCAAGGCCAACTTGTTTGATCCGTTGGCCATCGTGGACCAGCAGCGGCTCGCTTTGGGCAAACGTCTCGATCCTGGCGCAGGGGTAATCGGGACAGAGCACACAGACCTCGATTTGACGCGACCTGGCGCAGTTGCGGATCGCACAGTTGGGCGCGCCGCATTTGCCACTGCGACAGCACTTGTCCTCGGGCACGTCAGTGAGGTCGTTCAAAAAACGCCAGAATTCGATGAAATCGGGCATCCCTGTGCCCCATTTGTCCATCTCGGCTTGTCTCAGCGAGACGATCAGGGCTTGCGCTCGCTTGGGGGTATCGTTTCGAGCGCCACACAGATCGCAATACAAACCGCAATAGGAAACCAACATTTGATTATCCATGTTACCTCTCCTTCTGGCTAGTTCAGTGCGGCTACGATCTTTTGTAACGTTGCCATCCCTTTGTCATCGGCCTCGCCCGCCGCGTGGACGATCTCGGCTGCTTCCACGCTGGAGAACGTCGAGTCCGGCCCCCAGTCTGGTTTTTCGCGGGGTGGGTGCAGCGCGATCAATGCATCGAGCTTTTCACATACGGCGGCATAGTACGCTGCCGTCTCGTCGAACAGCTCATCGCATCGTCCAGGCAAACGCTCCTTGGCTTCCTGGAGAAACGCCACCGCCATCTCGCGGCATTCGAGCCACAGTTGGGCGTTGTAGGTGTGGTGGTCGCGCTTGGCTTTTTCCTTTTTCAGCGCTTCGGCCCAATAGGCCCATGCTGCCGGGCCCGACTTGGCCTGCGGATCGATCCACTCGGGTGGATTCTTTGCGTGCTCGAGGGCGAATGCCAATCCATCCCTTACAACCTGGTCGTCGGGTGCAGGATCGCAGCGCTGCACAGACCAGATATAACCATATGTGGGACCGATTTTCTGGAACGCGCACTCGAACACGGCATAAAGAGCGGCTGGCAGTTCGCGCAGTTTGATGCCGTCGGGGGCGGCTGCGGCGTCTCTCACAGCCATGCCAGCCAAATAGTCAATCGACTTGGAGTGATCGGCGCTAAGGTAGATGCCATAGTGTCCCTCGCCGGCGCTCAGGGGTTCGATCTGATCGTGGACCGCCATGTATTCGTTCCACAGCGGGCCAAAATTCTCACTGGCGCTCTCAAAATGACCGATAACGCCCATTACTGCAAATGCCTTTCGACTGACGATCTTGGGTCGCATGGTTTTGCTCCTATTGTGCTAGCTGTCACTGGGGTGGCGGAGGCTGGCATCTCGAACACACATAGCACGCGCCTCCCTGATTCCGTTTGCCGACCAACGTCTCGCGCATATGGTTGCGCATGCATACGATCTCGGGGAACTTGAGCATCCGGCTATACGCCTTGTTGCTTCTGCTCAATCTTGATATAGACGTATTCGACGAACGGTGGCTTGGGTGCATTCTCGTGGCTGCACGCAAAACAGGCGTCGCCCTGAACATATCCGTTCTCGTTGATCCACTTTTCGAGAAAACCCACACCCTCGCCGACGCCCATAGCCGCCTCGTCCTCCGTGTCGCCTTGACACGCGACGATGACATATTTGCCGCCGGAGAACTGCGTCGTAGACAAGCCTTCAGGCACGTGATTCAGGTCGGTGACGTCGACGCCGACAAAGCACGCTCTTGTACTCTCTGGGATATTTGGGTCGTCCTTGTGCGGGCGATACAAGAAGCCGAGCACCCTATCGTCTTTTCTGTTTGTGATCTCATCTCGTCGAGCATAGAATGTTTGGGATGCTCCTGACCAGCCCGGGCCTTCATCCTCACCCTCAAAGGCGCAATAGGCGCCGACGACCAGGTAGGGTTCCCGCTCGATGATTGTTGGTTCGCTCAGTGTTAGCATATTGGTTTGCCTTCTTTTCTCAAGGTTGGCGTTCTCGATGCAATCTAGAGCGCCAGGACGATCTTGTCCAGAACCTGCAATCCGGCCGCCTCTGCTTTCCTGGCTGCCTGGAGGGCCTCGACGGCGGTGCGGCTGTTGTCGTCGACCGGCAGCACATCCTCGTCGGAAGACTCAAAGGTCCACGGATAGATCTCGGCGACCTTGCCCAGGTTCGCTGACACGCCCTGGTAATGGGCGATCGCCTCGTCAAACAGCCCATCTGCACGGCCTGCCAGCCGTTCCTTGGCCTCCTCCAGAAAGCCAACGGCGAATTGGCGGCATTCCAGCCATACGCCCGTATTGTAGCGCATGCCCATGTCCGAAGCCTTGCCCGCTCGCAGGGCGTGGATCCAGTTGTCATAGCCCTCCAACCCGGCCCGGTAACCTTCAAAGATCCATTCCTCGGGGTTGGCAGCGTGTTCCAGGGCAAAGGCCAAGGCCTGTTTTACCGTCGTCGCGTCATCGGCCGCTTCGCCGGGCCACACGCTGTACAGCTCGAGGATACCAATCCCGGTGTCTCCCAATTCCTTCCAGGGTTTGGGTCCCTTGCCCTCGTCGCAGCCGGGGCCGGAGTAGTAAAAGCCGACGCCGTCATAGCCATAGACCACGTAAAACTCGGGGATCTCGAGTTCCCAGCCGTAGCAGGGGATGCCCTGGTCGATGGCCTGCTGGACGTGTTCCCAGGCACGTTTTTGCTGTGCGGCAAAGTCATCCCGGTGCTTGGAGGCAAAGACGCCGTCAAACTTGTAGCCGAGGTTGTTGCCCAGTTCAAAGAGTTTGACCGTCCTCCACGCCGTCGGCCCGCTGGGGCAGACCTCTTCGTGCAGGTTGATCACAAAGGCGTGCCCCGTCCCGCCGTACAACCAGGCGTCGCTGACCTCGATCCCCAAAAAGTCCAGGCACCCCTTGATGCAGCCCAGGTGTGAGACCCACCTGGGTGCCCACCGACAGTTTTTCAGTGCTTTCATCTTGATCTCCTTTCAAAAGGTCGATCAGGTGTGAACCGGTCGACTTTTTATGCTGTCGCTGCCCTTAGCTGTTGTGTTCCAAATAATCTTTGAGCCAGGTGTAGCGCTTGGCCTGTTCCAGCTCGTTGCACAGTGCCACGTAACACACGCGCTCGGTGGTCGATTCGGGCAGCACGTCGACATGCGACCAGCAGCCCAGGTGCCCGCCGGGATCGCCCCAGTCCATCGCGCACACGTCGGGATAGGGGCTGACCAGGATCGCGGTCCGTCCCGTCGTGTTGTTGGTGACCGTCGCCCAGTGACGCGCCCACGACCAACTCTCCCACGGCATCGGCTTGCGCTCGACGTACGCGCTACGAAGGACATTGGCCTCGCACGATCCATCCGGCTGCCAAAAAGTGAGCCAGCCTACGACGAGGCGTCGCTTGCCCGATGTGGCGTTGTGGACTCGGCACACCAACTTGAGCACGTTGCTCTGCCCCACGGTGAGATAGTCGAGTTCAGCCCGCAGACCAACCAGGTCCTCGCGCGTGATCTCGGCACTGACCCGGACACCGCGCCAGGGAATGCCGCGCCAGTCGGGTAGGTCGATGATCTGCCCGCTCAACGTTTCCTGCTCGAGGTGTCCCGGAAAAGACCGGTGTTCCTCGACCACCAGTGGCGTGATGCCGCCGTACCAGGGGCTCATCCAGCCAAAGGTTTTGCGTCCGGGGAAGGATGAGATGACGTGGTTGACGCCGTTTTCTTGCCAGCGAACCAGCGCGCCACAAAAGCCCGGTGCCACATCAAAGCGGGTGCGCCCGTTGTCGATCGCATAGCGTGTTGCGCCCTCTTGCTCATGCTTTGCCACGGTGACGTCGCTGCGATTGCCCAGGCGGATCACGGGAACCTGAACCCGGGTATCGGCTAGCTGTGTGCCGAGATCGACGCTGCCCTCATACGCCGCAGCCGTCGGCGCAAGTGCAAGCACGATCGGCTCGCTCAGGGGACGATCGCAAGAAATATCGTGCAGTTCAAACCGGTCGCGATCGCTCGACAGGCCCTGGGGCAGCAGGAGCCGGGCGTGGCCCTTCAGGGGACGTCGGCGCAGGTTGTCGACCGTGAACGTCGCCGTTACCTGATCATCGACCGTGACCAACGGTGCGGGCTCGATGCGGGCATCGTGGACCTGGCGTGCCTGAACGGGAATCGGTTCGGGATCGTCGTCCGTTCCAGCCAGCCGGCGCGCGTGCTTGCGCACGGTACGCCAGTCGCCCGGCCCGGCATAGATGTAGAGCCTGCTGGCCGGCACGCGTTGTTGTGGTTCGCAGGCCAGTTCCGGGGTGAGCAAAGAGACGCCCCAACCGACTTCGTTCTCTTCAACGGACGTTTCCCACAAAACACCCAGCGTACCCCACCTCGAGCTAAAGGCCGCCCATCGCTCGGCAAAGGCTTCCGGCGTTTTGCCAATGTCTTCGTCGACGGCCGGGAACTCGGGCTTGTAACTGTGTACGATGCCGCCCTTGAGGGGAACGGTGATCGTCGATGCATCGTTGTGCCAGTAACGGACGCCCGCACTCACTTGGAGCCGGTACGTTTCCGTGCTGTTGTTCGCCAGGGTGTGTGCCAGCTCGATCAGAGGGCCTCCGCTCAGCGTGACCCGGCGGTAAAGCGTCAACTCGGGATAGCTTTCTTCCAGGTCGGCCGACATCAATGCCGTGACGCGTCCGCCATCCCGCTCTAGCTCGATCCTGAACGTCTTGTCGTCCAGCTCAGAAGGCCAAAAGGGCGGTCCCAACCGCTCTCCAAAGCCGCCCAACCCGACGTTGTCCTGGACGGCGTCGATGAACGCCTCTCCCCCCTGGTTCTTGAGCACGACGCGCGTCCACTCGTTTTCGATCCGCGTTTCCTTTGCACCCTGGTAAGCCAACACGCCGCCGGCCGGCAAGCAAAAGATCGGCAGCCGCTCGGGCAGCGTCTTGCCACCCTCAAAATAGATGGTCGCAGACAGTTCATACACACCGCCGTCATCCGCGACGAGTTCTACGGGCAGGGCGGCAAAACTTTTGGACGGAATGGCGATCGTGTGCTCGGTGCGATCGACGTTCAGGCCGGAAGCCGGGGCCAGGCTGATCGTGGCTTGCACATCCTGTTCGAGACGGCTGCGCAGTTGCAGGTGAACGATTTTGGGAACCCCCGGGAAAAGCGTGACGTGATGGGGTGACGTGTCGATCTCCACGGCGGGCCGGGGATGCAAACCGGTGCCCAGTTCCAGCACCTCGCCATCGATGATCAGGATCGTGCGCACGGCAGGAACGGCCTTGTGGCGTTTGACGTCGGGCGTGTCGGCGGCGATGTCGACGCTGGCCTCCAGTTCGGTCGTCTCGCCGGGAGCGACGGTCACCGTCGCGCGATGATCGATCTGGATGTGCTCGTCGCCGCTGGCGAGCAGCGAGACGGACATAGGATGGTCCTGCTTGTTGACCAGCCGCCAGCGCATTGTGGTGGACATGCCCTTGGCTGGCTCGATGTTCGCAGCGATGGCGCCGGCAAAAAACGCGTCGGTTTCGATAGCGGTCAGCTTGCGCGCCTCGCGGTCGATCCAGGCAGTCAGACTATCGCCGTCTGATTCCCAGTGATAGGTAAAGACCTTGATCCCTTCCCACAGCTGTTTGTCCTCGACCTGGTTCAGTTCGCGCTTGGAGGTCTGGTACCAATCGTGTTTGGAAAAGTAGGGCTGTGCACAAGGCTGGCTGAGGATGCCGGGCACATAGTTGAGCATCCAGACGCTGGTATCGGGCATCCAGAAAAAGCCGGTCTTTTTGTAGAGCGGCACCGACTTGAGATTGCCCGACCAGGTGTACAGCGACAACATGTGGTAGCCCAGTTCACTGCAGCGCTCTATACTTTTCTGCAGGAGACGGCGCCCCAGGCTGCGCCCCTGGTACTCGGGCTGGACGTTGAGCAGGCCGACGTATCCGGCGTTCTTTTCCTCTTCCATTTCGTGGAACGAGCAGTAAGCGATCATCTTGTTGTCCACCTCAAAGATCCAGCGGTTGAGCGCGCTGCCTCGTTCGTGCCATTCGGTGATCATCTCGGTGGTGATCTCGGCACCGCCGCTCCAGGTGCCGGGCCACTGGTCGTCGCTGGCCTTCATCATTTCGGCCATTTTTGGCGCATCTCGCTCGAGATCGAATTCTCTCAACACAAGCTTTTCCTTGCCCATCTCTAGCTCCTTTTATCGTACCTTTTTGTGCTATGCAGCCACCAAAGCTTCATGAAGCAATGCATAGTGTCTGACAAGGTCGGCGGCCTCGCCGTCTGCCTCGGCAAAGTGGCGCTGCATGTACCAGCAAATGGTCTTCTTTTCACCGCCATATTCAAGCACAGATGGCCCCAGCGCTTTCCTCGTTTTACACCAGCCACAGTTGGCTCCGCCACAGTTGTTCGCGTGGTTGAAGAAATCTTGCTGCAAGATCTCGGGTTGTTGGGCAACGAGTGGGACGAGCCGGTTGGTGCTGGCACACTTGACGCGCATGATATATTGGCTCTTTTGGCGTTCATCA
This sequence comes from Anaerolineae bacterium, assembly GCA_016929205.1. The sequence continues at coordinate 7,170 of JAFGJF010000098.1, read as the reverse complement.
TATTCGAACTCGAAGAATGGTGTTGCCTTGACCGCCCGCTTGCCCTGGTACTGGATCCGCCACTCAGAGACACCACCTATGTTTAGGGCTGGCGTATAGGCCATCTCGGCCAAGGCGTGGTGCAAGTTGACCACGTGTTCATACTCGGAGGGGCAAAGAACGGTTTGTAGCATGTCCAGCACATCTGGTTGGTAGTCCGGATCAAGCGCCCGAAAGTCACAGCGCGCAAAAAGAAACCTGGCCATCGCCCTATCGCCGCGCTGCTCGTCTGGTGAGAGGTTTGCAGGCAGCACAGGAACAAACTCGGGCAGCTGTCGCTGGTATGAGAATACCACTCTTTGTGAGATGTTCTCAAATGCTGTGCCTCGTTCTTCTGATGTCATGGGTACAAGACTCCTTTCACTTGGCTGTCGAGATCCGCCGCTCAAACAGGATCCCCTCGTGTTCGTCTTCACCGATCTCGACAAACCCCACTTTTTTGTAGAAATGGCGCGTGCGGCGGTTCCAGGCGGGTGTCCCCAGGGTCCACCGTTTGGCCAGGGGATAGGTTTCCCACAGGAACGCGAATGCTTGTGTGCCGATTCCCTGGTTCTGGACATCGGGATCGACAAAAATGCGTCCCAGTTCGTACTGGCGGGTTTCCTTACGAAAGACAATGATCCCGCCAACGATACGACCATCGGCCAGGATAGCATAATAGTCTGCAAAGCGCATCGTTTTTTTCTGCCACGCGGCCGAGTTGTATCCAGGCGGGCCGCCTATCTCCGGCGCACCGCAGTGGATGTCGCTGTGAAACGCCCGTTCGGAGGCCTGGGCCAGCGCCTCGGCGTCGCTCGCCTTGGCTTTTCTGAATTCGATGGTATGGCTCATGTTTTGTTCTCTGCTTTCGTCAAACGTCTCCGGTAGCGATCTACCTGGCGTTTGATCTCGGCACGATACTGGTCCAGGTAGGTCTCGATCAGCATATCTCGAGCGGCCGGATCGGGCTGCGTCGCCAGGCGACCATTGTCCTCAAGGTATTGCAAAAAGCGATCCAGTTCTGGAGCAAGGACGATACGTGCCCCGGCCCCTTTGACCGTTACCACGTATCGCTGGTCGCCGAGGCTCTCGATCTGTGGTTTTCTGAACCACAGTTGGTAAGGGTTGCCATATCCCGAAAAGGTGGTCAGGTGCAGGGAGAACAAGGACTTGAGGGCACGGCGGACTCCCTGCTGTCCCCCGGGACCGCGCAACACCATGCGCACGGCGTAGACATACCCTTCCGAGCCACCTCGCTCGTCGCGAACGTCCACACTTTCAACGATAAAGTCGCCAAGGGTATCTCCGGCAAAGGGAAAATCCATCATGGCGCGGAACTTGTTCGCAAATGGCATATTGGCCCTCCTATTTCAGATCTGGCTTTTTCTCTCTACCCTTCACTCTCGACATTGTACAAGCCAAACGGATCTTTACGCCTGGCCTCGGCATAGATCTCGACCAACCGGCTGGCTTTGAACACCATACATCCGGCGTTTCCGATACGCTGCTTGACAATCAATCCCCTGCGTTCTGCTTCTGCCTCGACTTTTTCCCACGCGCCGATGGATTCAGACGCTGGCTGAGGTTCAGACTTGGTCGGTTCGCTGTGGATGACGTACCACTCTATCGACTACCGTGACTGCTCCACCTTCGACCCAACCCAGGCTGCTCAAGGAGCTGTGGACCTCGACGACGACGCCGCGAGAAAGCCCAATCTGCCGCAGCCGGTCTTTAATGTCTGCTTGCGTCAATGTGACTGTTTCTGGACAAGAACTCATGTGGTTCCTTTCCTGGCAATTATCTCATTACCTGTGCCTTGACGTCATAGTGCTGCGAGTGCGCGTCGAATCGTGACAGCAGTGCCTGTGCCTTTGGGGGCACGACAGCCACCTCGTAATCGTCACCGGCAAATACGCGCACAGCATCGAGCGACTCGAACCACATCACGGTAACAAACTCGACCTCATCGCCGACGCTGCGGCGAAAGAGTTGGATGCCTTTATAACCTTCGATTTGACGTGTACCGATGCCGACAAAAATCTCGCTCTTGAGTAATGCCTCGTAGGCATCGGCGTTTTGTGGCGTCGTCCATCCGTGCCAGACTCGACTGATCATTTGGTTCTCTCCTCGATTATTGTTATCCGGCAAATGTAGCTTGAATGATTGGAGCCGAGAAACCGGGGTTTTGTCAAAACCCCGGTTTCTCTTTATTTGCCGGCAATCTGTTTTACGATATCCAGCGGCATACCCGTGCGCTCGGCCACCGCTTTTGCCGACATGCCCTCGCCGAAAAGGCGTACGATGACGGCAGGCATCGGTTCTCCCAATTCGACAATGTGCCCATCGGGGTCATAGACGCGGAACGCGCGCTGGCCCCAGGGCTGTTCGCGCAGCGGATGGAGAAACACGACGCCGGCCTCCAAAAGGCGGGTTGATGCGGCCTCAAGGTCGGCCGTCTCAAAATACAGCTCATAGTTCTGGCGTCCAAGCGGCCCGACCTTTTCCGGCGCGTGCTCATAGATCATCTGGAAGGCATGGTCGACCTGCCAAAGCGCAAAGCCGGCCTTAAAACCCACGTTGAGACCAAAATCCATATCCACTTGCTGGCCGAGCAACGCTTCGTAAAAGTGGCGCGAGGCGATCATGTCCTGGACGAAAATAACAGAAGATTGATACGTGATGGTTTTGGGTTCCATAGAAACATCTCCTTTATTCGGTCGCTTGACCAAGCGTCAGCCACTCCTCTCTCGAAATGGCATATTCCCCCCGATCCGTCGCCTTTAGCCCCAATCTCTCGATCAATCTGACCGAAGGCTCGTTGTCCGGATGGGTGCCGGTTAGTATCCCGTCTGCCGCCAATTGTTCGAACAGATAACCCATCGCCGCGCGGCAGCCTTCCGTGGCATATCCTTTACCGTAATAGCCGGGATGAAAGACGTAACCGAGATTGTGTACCGGCTTGTCTTGCTCCTGGCGGCGGTTAATGGCAATGAGCCCAATGAGCTTGTTTGTTGTCTTGAGACAGACGGCGAGATAGTCGTCGCCATTGGCGAACCACTCTGCCATACCCTTGACTTTTTCTGCCTCGGTTGGCCACGGGTCTTCGTACTTGGCCCACTCGGAGGCCTGGTAAGCGATTGCTACCTCTTGAAGATCCTGCCAGTCGTCAGGACTAAAGCTGCGGATGATCAGCCTGTCGGTTTCTAGCGATACCATTTTGTCCCCTTTTCGTTCCGTCGAGTTACGATATCGGATAGTAATCGGTCCGTGAGCCATAGGCCCGGCGGATGGTCCTGATCTGTGCAGCGTGGCTGACGCGGTGCATAACCATAATCCAAAAGAAATGGGCCGTCGACTCACCGTGCCATTCAATGGGGATCGGCTTGTCCAGTTCTTCCTCCGGGAGTGCTTCCAGGCAGCCGACGAGGTGCGCGTGTGCCTGGTCGAGTAATTTGAGCATCTGTCCAACGTCGCCACTCGGCTTGCCGTACTCGAGACCCAGGCCAAAGCCTTGCTTGCAGTACTCGATCTCGCACGCCGCGACGTGGTACAGGATCTCTTGAATCGTCCACGTGGTGTCGTTTATGCGCCACGATGCTTCCTCCTGAGTGAGGTCGCCCAGCGACGCCAGGAGGGACATCTCGTCATCTCCCGAGAATGCATCGCAGAGTTCTTTGAGTAACAACTGCTTTGCCTTCAATGGCATTCCTCCCCTTTGTTTAGTGCCAGAATTGCCTTGGAAAGTGTTCGCGATCGACCGCCCCCATTACTCCCCGCAGGCACCAGATCTGACGGACGTGTGCATTGGCGTGCCAGACCACGCGATGGTACGCGTCGATGCTTAAGCGTCTGTGCTGCGTCCACCAATAGGTCTGCTCACCATAGCGTGGGCTGTAGAGGTCGCGGTCGGTCACCCCATCCAACGTTTGAAAAACGGCGGCCTTGAGCGTCTGCAGTTGCGCCTCAATCTCTTGAACGCCAGGCACGTCGGTCAAATTGAGAAAATCCTCGAGCGGCCTGCCATTGACGCTGAACCGATCGTGTTGCTCGCGATCCAAGGCTAAAGTACCGACCTGGATGTAGCTGGCGTGCTGGTCGATATTGCCAAAGACGTGGAGGATGATCGTACCGATGCTGTGCCGTCCATCGATGGGATGCGACCACATCTGCTCGTCACTCAACCCGGCCATCGAGGTCTCGAGTGCCTTGAACATCTCGTCGAGGGCAATGTGAACACTTTCTGCCAGAGTCCGCGGCTTGCTGGCGATAGCCTTGTACATACGAACTGTCTCCTTGCTGGTTTGCCAGCTTAACCTTTCCAGTGATTGAGCTGGATGCCTTCCAGGTTCAGGCAGGCTGTCAGCTTGCCGACGTGATGCTGCCCGTGACGCAGGCCATACATGAGGCGGTGGTATACGGATCGAAAGTTGGACTCGTCGTAACCGTCCGGCCCGTTCAATTCGTCGAGTGTCAGCGTGGCGAAAACCTCATCGATATAGGTTGCGGTCTGCGCCGCGTACCGGAGCGCTTGCTCTCGCTCGCATCTGTTGTTGGGCGGGGTGAACAATCTCGGGTCAATGTCTTTGCCAAAGGGGTGGAATTGAAACTGTTTGTCTTGCGGTCCCAAAAAGTTGTGCACCCAAAAGATCGTGTGGTAGGCCTCGCGCCAAAAAGCGACGCCGGCGAATTCCTTATTCCAGATCTCATCCGGGCAGCCTTCAAGCAGGCTGGTATACATAGCCAGGGTGCTGTGGTACTGGTGTTTCAGTTCAGCGATCAGTGGTTCCGGGTCACTCATTTTTCTCCCTCATTGTTTATGCACCGGCGCCGGCACACATTATATTTGTTATGTTGGTTCTTTTGTTATGGACAGCATCTCGAGTGGAACGTACGCATCACCAAAAGCATATCACACAAACATGTCAGAACGCGCCATATTTAGGCAAGAAAGCGTCATAAAACTAGAACTTTTGTTCGGTTCAGCCAATCTGGGCTCACATGGCCTGCCGGCTTGGTTCTGTTGACGTTTTGAATTGCACTTGGGTTGTCATGCCCGCATGTCTCTATCGGGCATCCACGGGCTATGAAAAAGCTGGATTCCCGCCAAGAACATGCGGAAATGACATTCGCTAGCCCGCATTCAACTGGGTTGTCATGCCCGAATGTCTCTATCGGGCATCCACGGGCTATGATAAAGCTGGATTCCCGCTAAAAACATGCGGGAATGACGTATGCTAGTCCGCATTCAACTGGACTGTCATGCCCGAATGTCTTTATCGGGCATCCACGGGCTATGATAAAGCTGGATTCCCGCTAAAAACATGCGGGAATGACGTATGCTAGTCCGCATTCATCGTGAAAGTGGCAAACTGGACCGTTTATGTGAAATGTCAACAGAACCTAGTCAAAGTGGTCCAGGACGATCAACGCAAAGAGGGTGATCCACTTGCTGGGCTGGCCTTTGACTTCGACATCTACCCACATTTTCCCGTTCAGCGACTTTTCAAGCAGCCATACCCCATCGGCCGCGCGCTTGTCGCGAATGACTTGCAGGGGTTTCTCCAGAGCCCCACTCATCGGTGTGCCAACGGCAGCCAGGGCAAGCATCGCCTCCAGGATGTCCGAGTTGTAGTTCAGCGGAAAGCCAAATTGGGTCCAGCCGGGCTTGGGCTCCCGCTCCCCTACACCATGCTCGGTTAAGAATCGCTCCCGCTGATCGGCAATCCAGCTCTTGACCGTTTCTCCCGGCGGCAGGTCAGCGCGTTTGGGCGCCTGGGCCAGTATTTTTTGCCACGCTTTTCGGTTGCCGGGTACATAGACATACACTTGACTGGCGATCAGCGCCTGGGCGATCAAGTCGATGGCACCTTTCACCGCCGGGGATCGTTCCTCAGGCGGCACCTCGCTAAAGCAGAACAGCAGCTTGGGCAGTGCCATGTGGCACTGCGAGAGCAGGCTGTAGCCCATCGCTTCGCACGAGATGCCCCGATTGGCCAGGACGCGATTGGCCAGGGCTTCGGTTTCCGCTTGCACGACGGGATGCGTGCCATAACCGAGGCGCCTGAAGGCGGCGAGCATGTTGGCGGTCAGGCATTGACCGCCGCGTTCGTTCACCCACTTGGGGTGAGCCAGCAAATAGTGGATGCCGTCTGCGATGCGCGGATCGCATCCATCGGCCAGGAATTGTCCCAAAAAGATGACCTGCCAGTACTTGCCGGTGTATTTCCAGTATGCCCGGTCGTCCATTTGCCAGAACTGCTCGCTGTGTGCCAGAATGCCCTGGGTGACCGAATAGTCCATCAACCGGGCCCTGGCGTCCTGAACCTGAGCGTCCGTCCCTGACCAGCCAAGGAGGCGGGTCAAGGCCAGCAGGCGGACCGGCGGGTTGTCGTTTCCCAGGAGCCAGTTCAGGATCTCTTGTCTGTCCATTCAACCCCCTCTTATTTCTCCTGTTTCAGGTCTGGCAGGTGGGGCAGAGGTAGCACGCCCCGCCGAGGTATTGGATTTTCTCAATGGGTGTTCCGCACTCGGGGCAAGGCATGTCCTTGGTCGTGTTGTCGAGCAAACGCACATAGCCCCCTTTGTGGCCGTATAGGTCGAGCTCGGAACTGCGGCCGCCCAGGTCGATCATTTGCTTGAGCGTGCGCCCGAGCGCGTCGTATAACGCGCGTTGCTCGTCATCGGCGATATCGACCACCTTGCGCCGGGGATCGAGCCTGGCGTGGAAAAGAATATCTTGAAGACAGCCATTGCCGATGCCGTGCACGCCCGGTTCGCTGATCATAAAGTACTTGATGCTTTTCGCGCTTTTTGGGTCGACGTCGGCAAAGAGCTGCTGAAAATAATCCAGGGTAAAGGCCTCGTCCAATGGCATAATGCGGTCTTGCTGGACGTGGTTGTGCTGTCCGGCCTCCGACACGGGCAGCAGCAGCGTGTTGCCCCAGCCGGAAATGGTGACCGTCAGCGACATACCGTCCTCGAATTGCAGCCAAAGCTGGTATTTCTTGGGCAGTTCGGCATCCGTGGCGTGGAGCAAAATGCGCTCGCCGCCGCAACCGAGGACCAGGACGTGATCCTGGCCGATCTCGGTCAAGGTGGACATGCCGTGCCAGCTTGAGCGGCCGACCGTTTGACCCTTGAAAATGGCGGCAT
>JAFGJF010000622.1 GCA_016929205.1 Anaerolineae bacterium | reverse complement strand
GCTCCTTGCTCTGTGGTTGGAGCTTGAGCATACTATGAGTCAACATTTTTGAAAAGTGTCCGGTAGTGAACCGCCGGAGAGGAACAAGACTAAACGGCAGGTTGTCAATAAAAGCAGAAGTGCAGAGGTGCACCGATGAGCCAGGGATCAAGGGACAAAGCTGCAAAAACCACTCCTCATTATGTTTCGACAGAATTGGTCCAAGCCCTCTTTGAGCAGTCTGTCGACGGCATTTTTATCGCTGACGCGCAAGGACGCTACCTTCAAGTCAACCAGCGTGGCTGTGAGATGTTGGGCTACACATGTGAGGAAATGCTGGGCCTTTCTATAGAGGACTTGACTCCCGACGAGGATCTGGTGCACAATCCGTTGCGGCTGGACGACTTGAGGGCCGGAGAAAACATGCTCGAGGAATGCCGGTTGCGCCGCAAGGATGGCCGCTTGCTGTTTGTAGAAATCCGTGCTTGGATGCTTTCGGATGGTATCTTGCTGGGGATGGTACGCGACATCACCGAGCGCAAACGGACCGAGGAGGCGCTCCGAGAAAGCGAGCATCTACTGGCGGAAATTGCCGCCAACTATCCCAATGCTTATCTCTCGATCGTTGAACAGGATTTGACCATCGGCTTTACCAGCGGGCAGGAGTTCAAAAACCGGGGTCTAGATCCAAAGAGCTTTGAAGGACTATCGTTGGAACAGGTTTTTGGCGAGCATACGCCGACTGTCAGGGAACATTACCTCAAAGCCTTTCACGGCGAAGAAACTTCTTTCGAATTATACATTGACGATCAATATCAACTGTACCAAGTTGTGCCGCTAGCTGACCAAAATGGTCAGATTACGCGTATCCTGGCCGTTGTTGAAAACATCACTGAGCGCAAGCAGGTCGAGAGGGAATTGCAGCGCTCCAACGAATTGCTGCGGGCCATCATCGAAGCTACGCCAACAGCTACGATCGGCCTAGATCTGGATGGAAACGTGCAGATGGTGTGGAATCCGGCGGCTGAGAAAATGCTCGGCTGGAGCGCCCAAGAGATCATGGGGCGCCCGCTCCCTAGCGTACCAGCGGAGAGCCAAGAGGAATTCAGGCATTTCAGAGAACGGATACGTAGTGGCTTGACCCTGGACGGTGTGCAAGTCCACCGGCAGCGGCGCGACGGCAGTCCCATTGACTACAGTATCTATGCCTCGCCGTTGCGTGACGACCAAGATCAGATCATCGGCAACATCGCCGTATTGTTGGACATCACCGAGCGCAAAAAGGCCGAAGAAACGCAGCGCCGTCTGAACCGGGAACTATGGGCCATCAGCAACTGTAACGAAACGCTTTTGCGGGCAGTTGATGAACAGACCTTACTCAACGACATTTGCCATATCGTTTGCGACCAGGCCGGCTATCGTATGGCCTGGGTAGGATATGCTGAGAACGATGATGCCAAGACTGTGCGTCCCGTAGCCTGGGCCGGGTTCGAAAGTGGCTATCTCGCAGATGCCAACATAAGCTGGGCAGACGACACGGACCGGGGACGAGGCCCTGCCGGAATGGCTATCCGGAGCGGTGAACCGATCTATGTTCAGGATTTCGCCACTAACCCACAACTGGCCCTGTGGCGGGAGAGTGCCTTGCAGCATGGCTATCGCTCTACCATCGCCCTGCCCCTGAAGGACGAAAACGCCAACACCTTCGGTGGCCTCTTTATCTATGCCTCACAACCGAATGCCTTCACCCCGGATGAAATACACCTTTTGAAAGAGCTGGCCGGCGATTTAGCCTTCGGCATCGTCGCCTTGCGTACTAGCGCTGAGCGCAAACGGGCAGAAGAAGCGCTGCGGGAAAAGACGGAGGAACTGGATCGCTACTTTACCAATGCCCTAGATTTATTGTGTATCGCCGACACAGACGGATACTTTCGTCGCTTGAACCCGGAATGGGAATCTACACTCGGTTTTTCTATTGCGGAACTCGAGGGCCGGCGTTTTTTGGACTTTGTCCATCCAGACGATCTCGAAGCAACCTTGCAGGCGCTGTCCCGGCTTGCCGGGCAAAAAGAGGTGCTGAATTTTACCAATCGCTATCGCTGCAAAAGTGGCGCCTATCGCTGGATTGAATGGCGCTCCTTTCCGCGCGAGACAGACATTTATGCCGTTGCCCGCGACGTCACCGAACGTAAAAAGGCAGAGATGCAGATCCTTGCCAGCGAACAGCTCTTTCGCGCCCTCGTGGAGAACTCGCCCGATTTTATCGCTCGCTACGACCGGGGATTCCGTCGCATCTACGTAAATCCTGCCATTCAGAAGCTATTCGGACAACCAATGGAGAGTGTGCTGAACAAGACACCGGGTGATCAATCACCGGTTTACACCCCACAAGTCTACGTTGACCAGTTGCGGCAGGTAATTGAGACTGCCACCGAGCGCGTCATTGAAATGCCGTTTCGCACTGCCCAGGGCGAGATGCATTGGGGCCATATGCGGTTTGTACCGGAATTCGGCCCAGATGGTCAGGTGGTTTCTGTGCTTGCCATCGGGCGCGACATCCACGAAATCAAGGAAAAAGAACGTCACTTTCGGATGCTGGCAGAGAACTTTCCCGACTTTGTCGTCCGCTTCGATCGTGATTGCAGGTGCATCTATGTCAACCCCGCTGCCGAAAAAGCGTTTGGTATGCCTGCTGAAACCTTCCTCGGCAAAACGTTGCAGGAATTGCCACAACGCTACCAGTCGGAACAGAACGATGCGCTCATAGCGCTGATCCGCCATGCTTTTGACGAGGGCGTCACTAATGAAACCGAGGTATATTGGGGTACACAGATGGGTAAGCGAATCTTTGAGATTCGCAATGTGCCGGAGAAAGACGCCACCGGAAACGTTGTCACCGTACTCGTTATTGCCCATGACATCACCGAGCGCCGGCAGGCGGAGTATGAGTTACGACAAAATCGTGAGGCTGCAGTGCGATTTTCCGAGCAATTGTCGGCACTTCAGCAGGTTACCATTCAACTTTCCAAGGCCAAATCTTCCGATGACCTGTGCCGGCGCGCGGTCGAGTTGGCACGATCCCACCTGGGATTCGATCGAGTCGGTATCTGGTTTATCGAAGAGGATTGCGGCTTCCTGCGCGGTTCGTTTGGGATAGACGAACAAGGAAAACTACGGGACGAGCGGAACCTGCGATCTGAATTCAGGCCGGGGGGCTTGGGCTGGCAGGTTTTCTCTCAAAAAAACCCTGTGGCTTATAGCGAGCACACAGCATTGGTACACCAGGGCCAGGAGTTGGGTGAGGGAAACCTTGCTGCAGGCGCGCTTTGGGATGGCGATCAGGTCATTGGCCTCATATATAGTGATAATCTTATCTGCCGTCGACCTATCACGGAGCAACAACTCGAGATTTTGAGACTCTATGCCACAACATTGGGGCATCTCCTCAAACGCAATTGGGCCGAGGAAGAATTAAGGAAGCATCGTGATCACCTGGAAGAGCTGGTCCAGGAGCGCACAGCCGAGTTTGAAACGGCCCTCCAGGAGACAAAAAACCTGCTAGAGTCAGCGTGGGCCATTCTGAGCGCCAACAG
>JAFGJF010000621.1 GCA_016929205.1 Anaerolineae bacterium | reverse complement strand
TCCGGGGCCAGCACCGATTTGCCCGTCGTCGCCGCCGTACCGACCACGCCCGTGCCCATCGCCAGGCTGTGACCGGCAGCGACCATCGCCGCGCCGGCCTCGCCATAGCCGGCAACGACGACCATCCGATCTTGATCGGCATCGTGACGGAAAATCTGGGCGTGATAGTAGCCCAGTTGCTCCTTGGCCAATGCTACCACACGCTGGAACAATTCTTCCAGTCGCGGCACGTCGGCCAGCTCTTGCGACACTCGCGCGCTCACTCGCGCCTGCTGCATCCGGCGTTCGATCAGCCGCTCCCGCTCCTCATCCGCTTGCTTGCGCCCCGTGATGTCGCGAATCAGCCCTACGTTGGTCTGCTTGCCGCCATACTCGATCACCGCACCCGACACCTCGACATCCTTGACTGTGCCGTCTTGACACTGCAACTGCGCCTCATACACCGCTGGCACATCCTCACCGGACAGACGCCGGCGCACGCGGTCTGCAATCAACCCTTTCGATGCCGGGGCCACGTGTTGGATAAAGGGCGTGCCCTCCATCTCGGCCGGTGAAGCGTAACCCAGCATGCCGGCTAGCGCCTGGTTCACAAAGGTCAGGATGTTGTCCTGGATCAACAACACCCCATCCTTGGCTTGCTCCACCAGAATCGAATACCTGGCCTCCGAGTCACGCAGCGCTTGTTCCACCTGCTTGCGCGCGGTGATGTCTTCGTACATGCCCAAGACCGCCCACACATTCCCATCCTCATCGCGCAGCGGCACCTTGTTGGTGCGCAGCCAGGTCTGCCCGCCATCCGGCGCGTCTTGTGGCTCCTCGAAATCCATCTTGGCAATGCCCGATTCCATCACCTGGCTGTCGTCGGCGCGATAGAGTTCGGCTTGCGTGCCCCAGGGCATATCAAAATCCGTTTTGCCCACTATCTCGTCCGGCGAATTCTTGCCGGCATCCTCGGCAAAGTTCCGGTTGCACCCCAGATATATCAGATCGCGGTCCTTCCAGAAAATGGACTGCGGGATGTTGTCCATTATCAGCTGCAACATTTGCTGCGACTCGAGAAATGCTGTGGTGCGTTCAGCGACCTCGGCCTCAATTCGTTCCCTGATTTGTCTCTGCTCCGTAATGTCCTGGAAAACAGCCACGCTAGCAGAGATCTTGCCCGTTTCATCCTTGATTGGAGCGCCGGACACCTGGAGCAGAATCCGCTCGCCATCCGGGCGGCGAATCTCCATATCCTCAACCACGCTGCTTTCACCAAGCATCCCCCGCACGAGGGGCATACGGTTGGCCGGATACAGCTCGTCGGTGCCGTATACGTAAGCGTCATAAACCTCGGCCAGCTCGTCGCTGGTGGCATCGGGCGCGATGCCCTTGCCCAGCAACTGTTCTGCATGATTGTTCGCCAGCACCGGCTGGCCGGTTGACACATCGGCCACAAAGACGGCAGTCGGGATGTTGTCAAGCACGGCCTGCAGCATTCTATGCTGATTGTCGGCATCGGCCAAGAGGCGTCTATTCTCAATGGCAATGGCAATCTGACCACACAGGCTTTCGAGCAAAAGCTGGTCTTCACCGGTCAACGCGCCAGCCCGGTCGCTCTGCACGTCGAGGATGCCCAGCACCTGATCCTGCCACTTGATCGGGACGGCCAATTCGCCCTGTGTATCGGGCAAGCCGGGATTGGGCTGCCAGTACTCGTCGACGCGAACGTCAGGCACGAGCACCGACTCGCCGGTTGCGGCGGCCATTCCCACCACCCCCGTGCCTATGGTCAGACTATGCTGGTGGGCAAGCATATCCTGCCCGGCCTGGCCATAGCCGGCTACCAAAGCCATCAGATCCCGCTCCGGATCGTAACGAAAGAGCTGGGCATGGTAATAGCCGAATCGTTCCTTTACCAGGGTCACAACCTGATCGAACAATATGTCGAGCGCCGGTGCGGCAGCGATTTGTTGTGCAACCTGGGTGGTGATCTCGACCTGCCGCTCGCGGCGCACCAATGAGTCTTGAACAGCCTGTTCCAAACGCTTGCGCTCTGAAATATCGATAAACGACGTGAGCAGCGCCGGTTCGTTGTCGTACTGAATAGGCTCTGCGGAGAGCAGGACCCAGATCGGGCTGCCATCCTTGTGCTTTCCCTGCATCTCGAATCCATGAACCGTGCCCTGCGCCTGTACCTGGCTCAAAAGCCGGGCACGATCCTGCGAATGATAGTACAGATTGGGACTGAGCTGTCCCAATATCTCGTCCACCTGGTACCCCGACATGGTCGAGAACTCGTGATTGGCATACTTGACCACGCCCTCGGACAAACTCGTCACCAGGATAGCCGTCGGCGCCGTCTCTAGCACGATCTGCTGGCGTTCCCGAGCGTCCTGTAGCGCCTGTTCGGCCTGTTTGTTGTCGGTGATGTCGTGCAACGACACCTGGAGCAACGTGCTCTCGCCGGCATCAACCCGGTGCAAAGACACACGAACATAAAACGGCTCGCCGTCCAGGCGCTGATGCAGCCACTCGAAGCGTTGGGGTTCCCCGGACAACGCAGCCCCGACCCGCTCCTGGACCGCCTCGGCAGAGGTGCGTCCATCGGGCTGTGTGGGCGGCGAAAAGGTAAGCGGGGTTTTGCCAATCAAGTCGTCTCGTTCGCAGCCAAACAAGGCCAGCGCGCTGGCATTGCATTCGACAAACTGCTCGCCTTCTATCAACAGGATCGCATCGTCGGAAGACTCGAACAATACCCTGTACAGGTCATTCTCTTTGCTCATATTACACATCCTCCTGCACGCGCGGCCGCGCGGCAGTTGCACGACTCATGCCTACAAACGTACGCCGCCCCAAAGCCTGCCCCAGTTCTCTGGCCAAAGCGCGCAATACGCCGTCGACATCGGGCTGGCTGCGCAAACGCTCCGATATCTCGCGGAGCTGCTGCTCGCGCTGGGCACGGGCCTGTGTTTGCTGCAATAGCTGGCGGCTCTCTACAATCGGCGCGACCATGCCGGCAAACGCGTTATAGAGCGCGATCTCTTGCTGATCAAACCGGTGCGTTACAGCCCAGTTAAAGGTGATTAGCCCGATCCAATGCCCAGCCCTGGTCAAGGGAACGTTGACCATTGCCCGGCTGCCACTCTGGGCCAAAACACGCCTTGTCGATTGATCGACCCGTTCATCGGTTGAGATATCAGTAACAAATACCGCATTATTCGGGTCAGATACCCACAAACGCGTAAAGGGCATTTCTGGCAAATAAAAGCGCGTGCCCACCGGAGCAGATGGTATGCCGCTCTGCGTCCAGACAGCAACGACCTCGGCCCACTCTGGCTGACCGGCGCGATCGAGATCCAGGTACACCAGACTCACGTTAGCTGCGCCAACATTGATCGCCGGACGGGCCAGGATCTGGAGCAGCTCGTCCTCATTCTGTGCCGTACTCAGATCGCGATTAATATCGTACAGCGTCTGGGTCTGCCTCAACGCCGCCTGGGTTTCCTGAGAAAGCCGCGCGCTTTCCAGCGCCTGAGCGACCTCGTCAGCCACAGCCTGGATCAAAGTCTCCTCTTGGGCGGACAATGGATGGTCTGGATCGTCATAGACGCCCAGCGCTCCAACGACCTCACCACCGGCCACCGCCAGCGGCGCGACGGTGGCGCCTTGGTCCGCCGCCGGGGAAACGAGCTTGCGTTCGACAACAGCCAAGCCCATCTCGGGCAGCCACAAATCATCTGCCCCGCGCGCCTCGACGCCGTCGAACAGATACCCACCCGGCAAATCTGCCGTCTCGCGGAAGGCCTGCCATCCTTCCTCGCTCATCGTGCGGTAGAGGTTGTTCAACTCTTGCAAGCGCTCCTCCATCTCGGCCTGGGTGCGCTTGCTGGCGGTGATATCGGTGACCATGTTGACCAGGTAGCGCGGCTGCCCCGCTTCGTCCCTGAGCAAAAAGAGGTTGTGAATGGTCGGGATCATCTGCCCTTTCCGCGAGAGCATGGTCACCTCACCCTGCCACCGGCCTTGGTTCATCACGGCAGGTATAATCTCGTTTTCCAACCGCTGCTGCTCGACCTGGCCATAGTACGTCAGGAACGGCTTACCGATAAAGGCTTCCAGGCCAGGCTCATCCAACATGCGGATGAGCGCCGGATTGCCATAAAAGGTATTGCCGTCCAGTGTACCCATCCCGATGCCTTGCCCCGTGCCTTCCACCAACTGGCGGAACGTCCGCGCTTCGTCGAGCGCCTGCGTATTCTGGATCGCAATCGCAATCTGGCCGCACAATCCTTCGAGCACGAGTTGATCCTCTGCGGTCAGCGCCCCCACCTGGTCGCTCTGCACGTCGAGGATGCCCACCACGTCATCGCGCCACTTGATCGGCACCGCCAGCTCGTCCTTTGTCTCCGGCAGGTTCGGATTCGGCTCCCAATCCGGCTCCTGGGCGATATTGTTCACCAGGATAGATTGCCCGCTCGCGGCGGCGGCGCCGACGATGCCGGTGCCCATTTGCAGGGCGTGACCCGAAGCGACCATCCTGGCGCCTGGCTCGCCATATCCAACCAGCAGAACCATCTCGTTCCGGTCCGGCTCGTAGCGGTAAAGCTGGACATGATAGTAGCCAAACCGATCCTTGACCAGCGTCACCACACGTTCGAGAAGCAGTTCCAGCGCCGGCGCGGCGGCGATCTCTTGCGCCACCTCGGTGCTGGCCCGCACCTGTTGGGCGCGACGTTCGTAGGCCTGGCTTTGCTCGGTGACGTCCTGAACCAGCGAAGCCACGCCAAGCACATTGTTGTCCTGGTCGATGAGCGGGGTGTTGTACCACTCGCAAATAATCGTGCGCCCATCCTTGGTCACGTTTTCATTGGTGCTGCGCGATCCCCCGCGCTGGGTCAGCAGATCCTGCCACACCTGGTCGACACTCTCTTTGACCGATACGGGGACGATCAGGCCTGCCGCGTGGCGTCCGACAGCTTCTGCGCGGCTATAACCAAAGATACGTTCCGCAGCGGGGTTCCAGTCCGTGACCTCAAACGCGGCGTTCCACTCGATCACAGCCAACGGTGTTTGCTGCACGTGAAATGCCAGGCGCTGCTGCGAGGTACGCAGCGCGTCCTCGGCCAGTTTGCGCTCGGTGATGTCTTCTTGGGTGTTCAACACGGCCCAAACGTCGCCCTTTTCATCGCGCAAAGGAACCTTGTTGACCTCGATCCAGCTTTGCCAGCCGTCGGAACCGGCTCGAAGCTGTTCCTGGTGTAAAATGGGAATGCCCGTCTCAATGACCTTTTTGTCCTCTGCTCGAAACTGCTCGGCATTGTCTGCCCACCACAGATCAAAGTCAGTTTTGCCGACGATATCCTGAGCCGAATCCAGCCGCGCCGACCTGGCAAAGGCCTCATTACATCCCAAAAAGACCAGGTTTCGATCTTTCCAAAACACGGTCTGGGGAATGCTGTCGATCACGGACTGGAGCATCTGCTGAGAAGCGCGCAGCGCCTCCTGTGCCGCCATCCGCTCGGTGATATCGACCGCCGTACCAAGAATGCCAGACACGTTGCCCTCTGCATCGAACAACGGCACTTTGTTCGTCTCTTGCCACGTCTGCCGCCCGTCGGCCTGGCGCTGTGTCTCGATGATGTGCAGATTGGGCGTCGCCGACTCGATCACCTCACGGTCGTCAGCGATAAAGGCATCGGACTGCTCTTTGGTCCAGGCCATGTTGTAATCGGTCTTGCCGATAATCTCTTCCGGGCTCTCCATACCCGCCGCCAAGGCAAAGCGTTCGTTGCACCCCATAAAGACCGAATTTCGATCCTTCCAGAAAATCATCTCCGGGATGGTATCGACGATCGAGCGCAGCATTTGCTGTGATTCGCGCAGCGCGTTTTCGGCTCGCATCATCTCGCTGATGTCGCGGGCAATGCCGGCCAGGCCCACGATCTTGCCATCCTCATCGCGCAGCGGCACCTTGGTCGTCGACGTCCAGATCTTGCCCCCATCGCCGGTGTCGCGGCTTTCAATCACCCCGATAGCAGCCTCGCCGCGCTCCATCACCCGCAAATCGTCGACCAGGGTCTGCTGGCCGTACTGCTCGCCAAACAAGTCCACGTCGGTCTTGCCGACGATCTGCACCGGGTCGTCCAACCCCAGACTGGTCGCCATATTCTGGCTAACCCGCGTCAGCCGCGCCTCACGATCCTTGAAAAAGATGCTGTCGGTGATGTTGTTCATCAGGGCGTCCATCAGCCGTTTTTCGTCGCGCAGCGCCTGTTCTGCCCTGGTGCGCTCGGCCAACTCTTGCTGCATCTCTTGTTCCAGGCGCTTCTGCTCGGTCACATCACGTTGGATGGCGACAAAACGATCGACCTCACCATCCACGCCGCGCACCGGCGAAATGGTCACCTGCGCTTCATACAGGGTGCCATCCTTGCGCCGGTTGGTGACCTCGCCCTCCCACACGTTTCCCGAAGCAATCGTCTGCCACATATGCGCGTAAAATGTCTCGCCCTGGCGACCGCTCTTGAGGACGCGCGGGTTCTGGCCCAGCACTTCTTCCGGCGTATACCCGGTCACCCGTTCAAAGGCCGGGTTGACAAACTGGACATCCCCGTTTCGATCGGTAATGAAGACGATCTCGTGTACGGCATCGATGGCGCTCGCCAACCGCTGTAATTCGATCTCGGCCTGTTTGCTTTCGGTGATGTCTTCATACATCCCCAATACGGCGATCACGTTCTGCTCCGCATCGCGCAGCGGCACCTTGCTGGTGCGCAGCCAGCGCCGCTCGCCCTGTGGGGTAATCATCGGCTCCTCGTAATTGAGCCTTGGGATGCCCGACTCGAGCACTTGAAAATCGTCGGCCCGGTAAAGCTCTGCCTGAGCACGCGGCGAGAGATCAAAGTCCGTCTTGCCGATGACGTCGTCGGGGGCGGACAGCCCTCTTTTTTCGGCAAAAGCCTGATTACAGCCCAAATAGGTCAGATCCCGGTCCTTCCAAAACGCCGTTTGCGGCATATTGTCCATAATCAAGCGTAATATCTGCTGCGATTCACCAAACGCGCCGGACACCAGATCGGATACCATCGTTCGCGCCCGGGAGAGCGAGCGCCACAAAAACTTGGCATCTTCGACGGTGTCGACCAGAGGCAAGAGCATGTCTTCCAATTCGGACAAAACCCGCAAAAAGGATTCGATTGCGATATACCCAGATTGCCCTGATCGCTCAAGGAAGACTTGAACGCGAGCCCGCATAAATTCCGCGAGCCCACGATCATCCTGCTTTTTAAGGCTCTCGATCACAAAGCCGAACACAGTATGCGCGATCCCTAGCCGCTCTTGCACGGGCAGTTGCGCATAGGCGTCTATAGTGGACAGGCGTTGTTCGTATTGTCTGGTCAATTGTTCAAATTGCGCTTGCAGCATCGACGCGAGTCGCTCCATTCTACTCGCCTCCTTCTATCGCGTGATTTGCGGCACTATCCGCCGCCTGACGCACCGAGAGTGCAACGGACAGCTCGTCGACACTCCCCAGGCGCACAAAGGTGCGCCGGTTCAAAGCAAGACCCAGTTCGCGCACCGCCGCACGCACGATTACGTCGGGATCGGTCGAGCCGCGCAGCCGGGTGCTGATCTCGCGCAGAATCTGCTCGCGGCGGGCGCGCTCTCTGGCCTCATCGAGCAAAAGTGCGTTCTGGATCGCGATCGCCGTCGGGCCAGCTACGGCCACCAGCAGCTCACGTTCGTGCTCGCCATACAAGCGAGATGCCGTGTAGCTCTGGACGGCAATGACACCCAGCACACGATCGCCGATCAACATCGGCACGCCCAACCACGACGCCGACTCTTGCCCGACTATGGTAATGCCCAACGCCTCCTGCCGCTCTCTGACGTTGTCCGGCAACAGCACGCTGGTACGATTGCGCACAATGTATCCGGCAAGTCCTTGATCGACCGAGACAGACACGATCGAACGATCGATCTCGGAATCGGTGACGGTGAAAACAAAGTCGATCGTTCTCGTTTGCTGATCGTACAACCCGATGTAGAAATTTTCGGTAACCATCAAGCGGGAAACCTGCTGGTAGGCCTCTTGCAGCACGTCATCCACCTCCAGGCGTGCGGTCAAAGCCTGTCCCAACTCGTTCAGAACCAGCAGCTCTTCGGAGCGAAGGCGTGCCTGCTCGAACAAGCGGGCGTTCTGGAGTGCCGTCGTCGCCTGGCTGGCGATCGCGGTCAAGGTGTTCAAATCGTCTTCGTCGTATGCAAAAGGCGTATCATAGCTCTGCACCGCGATCACGCCCTGGACCTGGTCGCCGAGCAGCAGCGGTGCCCCCATCCAGCACTGGGCCAGCTCGCCGACAACCGGCACATCGTGCGCTCGCATCCAGCCCGGCACGTCATGATCGATCAGCAGGCTTTGTGCGGAGCGAATGACATAGCCGGTCATGCCTTCGTCCGCAGATATGACCGTAATCGCTTTGTCGACTTGCGAATTGCTGACATCCAAAGGAAAAGTAACCTGATTCGTGTCCGGATCGTACAACCCAACATAGAAATTGGCCGCCTCGATCAAGTGCGAAACGCTCTCATACACTTGATCCAGCACCTGATCGACGTCAAGCTGCGCCGAAAGCGAGCGGCCCATCTCGTACAGCACGGTCAATTCTTCCGAACGGCCCCGCGCCTGGTCGAACAACCGCTGGCTGTTCAGGGCCAAGGCCATCTGATCGACAATAGCCTGCACGGCATCAATCTCTTGTTCGCTCCAGCGCTCTCGATGCGAACCGCTGCCGCCCAATACGCCGACGATCTCGCCCGACAGAGTGATAGGCACGGCCAACGCCGAGCCATCTTTTTTGACAACCGGTTCGCCATGCTGCACCACGTCCGTCATCTCGGGCAGCCAGGCCTCGGTCGTTGGCCCTTGTTCATCGTCGGCGTGCACGTATCCTTGCACTGTATCTGCCGAAGAGACGTATCCCTCCCAGGTCTGCTCCACATAACGGCGTTGCGTGGCCTGCAGATCGCGCAGTGCCCTTTCCAACTGCTGGCGGGACTGATCGGCCTCAATCTGGACCAGTTTTTGCTGCCGCAACAAGAGCACACCATACAGCGCGCTGCTGATCTGCCCGCGCAAGGCCTCATAGACGTATCCCTCTTGGTCCGAATCCAACAGCAAGAATCCAAGCTGCTCCTCACCGACAAAGAGCGGCTCGACGACGAAATGGTGCGCCCGGTTGGGTAGAATATCGTCGGGCAGCAGTCGATGAACCGGAAAACGCCGCTCATCCGGCGGCCGTTCGCCGCGATCCGATCCGTCGTAGGCCAGCATCAACTGCGCCCACTTGCCTACAGAGGTGATACCCAATGGCATCGGATCCAGGGTAACGGAGTCTTGATACAGGGCGAGATAAGCACTCTTGATCCCCAACGCCGGCAGTTCCCGGACGAGCGTATCCCGCAGCTCGTCCAGGTCAAACAGCGTAACCAGCCGTTGTCCGATCGTGCGCAGTGCCTGGGACTGCTGCTCTGTGCGCAGCCGCCGCCGAGCCGCCGCCTGGTCGATCGCTTCGGCCACCACGACCCTGGCCTGCTGGAAAAGGCTCTCGATCCGCGGCAGAGCCGAAGCGCCATCAGCCACAACCAGGCCATCCAGGCACGGCACGAGCTGGCGGCGCAATGCTGAAAGCACGTCCTGCCACACTTTTACGTCGCCTTGGCCGAGCACCGTCTGCTCCAAGCCGGTTTCCAACGCCGTCAAGAACGCGCTCACTGCTTTAGGTTGGCTGATGTCGGAAGCCAGGCCATCCAAAAGTTGCTCTGCCCAGCCTGGCTCTATCCCGACGCGGAGGGCGGCATTCGATGCAGGCCCTCGGGCAGCGTCCACGGGCCGGTCGCTCTCCATCTGGCCCATCGATTGTCTCATGGCCAAGAGGATGTCAGCTCGCCGCTCGGATAACACTGCGTTGAGCGATCCCTGTCCACTAGACAGGCAGAGCGGCACGTCCGCCTGCACCACCGCCGAGGTCAGACAACCACACGAGCGGCGCACGACCAGGCGCGGAGACAAAACCACCGGAGCTGACATCGGACTGCCATGCAGTGCAGCAAGCAGCATTTCAACCGCCCGGTACCCCATCTCGACCCTGGGTATAGCGACGGTGGTCAATGACGGAACAGAC
>JAFGJF010000620.1 GCA_016929205.1 Anaerolineae bacterium | reverse complement strand
GCCCGGCGTCGGTTCTGCGCTGCCCGTAGAGCAAGATGGACAAAGCCAGCACGCCGATCATCACCAACAAGATGTTGCCCCAGGTATTCTTGAAAAAACCGAGCGTGCTCAACATCCACAGCGCGTAATTGATCAGGATCAATCCCAGCGGCTTGGAAAAGGCATAGCCTCGGTCAGGCAAATTACGGAACAGACGATAGACCAACGGCCAGACCAGCCATCCGGTTGCATGCAGCACCAGCCACCATACAATGGTGTAACCGATCTCAAGCCAGGTATTGGGTGTGTATGCCGTATATGACAACGAATTCCTCCTACCTTACCGTCTGCGCGATGTCTAACAATTCTTCTTTGGACAGGATCGTGCTCTGCAATTCCAGCAGTAACCCATCCCGTTCCCAGACCAGGATATACTGCGTTTCTTTTCCCGTGGCCGTCAGCAGCGCGCCGTCGATGCCCGACACGCTGACCTGTTCCATCACGATGTCGCCGGCGTAATCGATGCCCGAGATGTTTTTGAATTCACTCAACGCCAGGCGGTATTCTTTGAGATAAAAAGCCGGTTCGTCTTCAGGATGACCATAACACAGCTCATAGAGAAAGGGTTGTGAGGTCAGAGCCGGCAGATCGGGATATGATACGGCGGTGATCTCGGTCAGTTCATAGCCCCCGGGCAGCGTCTGTGGCACGGCAGGCGGGCGTCCCATCTGCGCTTCAACAGCAGCCAAGTTGGGCAACAACTCACGCAGCGAAGGTGTTTCTTGCACATCGGCCGGGACCGAGGTCGGGGTCACTGTGATCCATGTCTGACCCAGGTGCAGCGTGCTCAGCATATCTGCCAAGACCATCCGCCCACCGGGCGTGATCGTCCACAAAAGTAACAGCACTACCGTCGCCGCCATCGCGCCCCACAGCGCCGGTTGGATGCGTTGCCGGAACGATATCTGCGGCCCGGCAGCTGCGGCTATCGCGCCTGCTACCCTTTGTTCGAGAGACTTGGGCACGGTGGGTAACAAAACGTTGATTTGCCCCAGGCGGTATGCCGTCTCGATCAGTGGATCCCGATCTGTCTGTCCAGGTCCGCCGGACAACATACGGTCAATCTCGGCGCTCAATGTCTGTGCTTTGGAGCGTTCTGCTTTTGTCTTTTCTTTCTTTGGCATATCTAGTCCTCTGATTCTAGCTGCGTACGCAGTTTACGCAGTGCCCGGTGCAGGATCACGGCCACATTGCCCGCGCGCAATCCCATTGCTTTTCCGATGGCGCGATTGGTCAATCCGGCGATGAATTTGAGCCGGATGATCTCTTGTTCGCGCGCTTGCAGAGAAGCCAATGCACCAACCAGGTTTGCCAGTTCTTCCGATTGCACAACCTGGCCTTCCGCTGACTCGCCGGGAGTGGGGCATCCATATGCACTTTCGAGCGGCAACTGTGGGCGGTGACGCCGGTAGTGCCCGGCGACCTCTGTGCGTGCGATGGCGAACAACCAGCCACCGAATGCGCCCGCATCGCGCAAGCTGGACAGCCGTGAGAGCGCGCGCTCGAACGTGCGTGCTGTCAAGTCTTGTGCCAGCGCTTCGTTATCTGTGCGCAAACGCATATAGTTGAGCACGCGGGGCAAATATTCGCTATAGTGCTGTGCCAGGATCTCGTATTTGCCGCGCTGACTCACACGGAACTCCTCATCGGACAGCGGTGACCACAAGCCTCTACTGAAAATACAGTCGGGCTATTTATAGAGATGCTGAAAAATGCCGACTATTACAATTTGTTGTTATGTCAGGGTCACCTCGGCAAAGACTGTGCCGGCGCGATCGTGCCGGGCGGTCAGTTTGACTATGTTGTTTTGTGCCTCGGCTCCTTCCCGTGTGCGGCGGGGTTCAACCGCCGTGGCACCGTCTGGCAGGCGCACCACCCACTCGACCTTGATCCGATCGCTGGTGGCATCATCGACGCTGGGGAATGTCTCTTTATAGGCCCGGCCTTCCAACTGGCCCAGTTCTTCGCGCGGCTTGCCCGTTTCCAGGGTAGCCCCTTCCGGTAGTTCGATCTCGCACACCAAACCACGTGCCACCTTTTTCTCCAGCGCCTTTTTGGTCACATAGGAAGGCAGCCAGCCGGTGTTGTGCACCACCAGACGCACGCGATACGCGCCCTCGCCCAGCGGCTTGGCGCTTGCCTCGTACAGCTCCAGGCGCGGCGAGATCAGCAGATGCCACACCAGCCAGTCGGCAAAAGGTGCGATCTCGGTTTCCAGGAATGCCGGCGGCGGGTTGCGCCAGGCATACACTTCGTCCCAACCGCCCAGTTCAACCGGGCCCAACTGGGGGTGATCGAACGTGTACCAGTCAATGTAACCCTTGCCATTTAGCGTTTCGTCGCTCCACTGGAGCATTTTCAGGTCTTCTTCCAGCGGATGCTCACGATACCATTCGATGTATTTATATTCCTTGATGCCTGCCTGCCGCTGCGGGCTCCAAATCTCGACCGTCCAGCCAAAAGTGCCCAAGTGATCGTACATCCAGGTATCGAACCCACCGGTGATGACCTGGTTGGGATGGTAACGAAAGTCGTGATAGACGGAAACGTTCGGATAGTTTGTGATGGCGGTGCCCTTTTGGCCGATTTTCTGGTAGGTCCACAAATCTTCGGCCGGGAACTTTTCATCAGGCCGGTCGTCATAAGGCCGCAGGATGACGCCGCTGTAGGTGTGAAAAGCCACTGCCCCGGTGATATTGGGGTGGTTGGTGATGAAATGAGCCAATGCCCGTGTTTCCGACTCGGAGGTCGGGTAAGGGCCTGACCCTTGCTGCTCGTATTCCTGCCGCCAGTTGAAGGGAAAATTGCGGTTCAAGTCCAGCCGCTCTTTTTTCGGCTGGATATTCAGCGTCACCTCGTCATAGTCCTCGACGTAACCTTCGGGCAAGAGGCGATAGTATTGTCCGCTCGTTTCTGCGGGATCGCGACGCACCATCAGACGTGGTTCCTCGGGACATACTTTCCAGACGCCGTTGGCGTCGGGGACGCGCATCCAAAGCATCCGCCCATCGCCGTCGATGTCTTCTGTCACCAGGCCGCCAATCGGATCTTCATCGTATGGATAAGGGCGCGCGCTGGAACGGATGTATTTGGGTTTATCGGCCAGGGCCAGTTCTGCACCATCGGGATTGACGCGGGGACAAACGTAAAAGACGCGTGAGTCCAGGCAGCGGGTCACGTCAGCGTTTTCGCCGTACCCGGTGACCAGTTTGTTGATCAGGTACAGGCAGGCGATGGAAGGAGAGAGTTCGGTGGCGTGGATGTTGCCGTCGACCCACAGCGCGGGCTTGTGTCCGTCTTGTCCCGTCTCAAAATTGGTGACGACCGCGACCCAGATGTCGCGTCCCTCGAAGCTCTGGCCTATACTTTCCAGGCGCACGAGGCCGGGGTAGGTCTCGGCAAATTCTTTGATGATGCGCGTCAGGTTGTCGTAACGGTAATAGGTGTTGAACTGAACGTCAGGCATGGGTTTTCTCCTCTTGTAAGTGTAGATCTGGACGATAAAAGATCAAGAATTTGGATGACTAGTCGACTTGATAAATGGTGACCAGGTCGTTTTGATAGACGATCGACAGGTATTTGCTGAATACCAGTTCCTCGAATTTGGCGATCGAGTGCGGGTATTGGGTTCGTTCTAGCGGGCCGACGTAAATGTACTTGACGCCCAACTCGTCGATCAGCTCGACCGTTCGTGGCAGATCGTTGGACATAAACAGTTCGTTGGCCTGTCCGCTGCGCGTGCCCACCTGCCAGCCGTATCGCTGCTCCGAGGCGTGCATGCCTTTCAACGTTGGCAGCCCGGTATAGCTGGTCACGCGGACGCCAAACTCGCGATAGTAGCCGATTGGCGCCTCGGCCAACACCGGCGTGCCTTTGACGTTGTCGCGCAGCCAGCGGATGGCCTCGTAATCGCCGCGCAAGGTGATGGGGTTGTTTTCATCGGGCCAGGTGTAGACGCCCACGGTCATAAACGCCATGCCGTCGAGCGTGCCGATCGGCGGGCGTTCTTTGGGAAACCGCTCGATCACCCGTGCCGGCGTGCCCAGGAGCGGGAACAACGCCGCGGCGGTCAGCAGCAGGGTAAAGGCCATTGTCCACAGCCATCGCCATCCGGCCCCCCACCGCTCTACAGCCTGCCATATTCCCGGCAGTGACACACCAATGGCGATGCCGAGCATAATCCAGACCTGTAGATAGAACTTGAATAGCGTGTTCATGCGCCACCAGCCGGACGTGTCTCCGGCCAAAAAGTCCTTGAGATAAAAGAGTTCGGTGCCCACCAGGAGCAAGAACGAGGTAAAGACCAAGGCAAGTACAAAACGCCGTTCGTCGGTCAACTGTGCGTCGGCCATCAATACGGCAGCCAGCAGCAACAGGGGGACCATCACAAAGAGCAGCCAGTAGCTCTTGTAGGCAAACAAGGCCAGCAGCAGGATCAGGGCCACAAGGCCGAGGAAAGAAAGGCGATAGCCCAAACCGGGCTTGTGCACAAACAGTCCGTAGGCCTGTTCCAGACGATGGAGGCGCGGCAGGTAGCGCACTGCCAGGCGGCTGAGGCGCAAGATGCCCCACCGCGAGCGTCCTGTCCACCAGACCACGATCAGCAGCGAGACGGCAAGAAAGAGCATGAATCCCCACATGGTCAAAAACTCACCCAGATCGGTGGCTGTGCGCCCCAGGCTCCAGCCCAAACCGGCATAGAGCACGGTATAGTACTTGAAAAAGGGCGAATAGAGCAGCAGACCGGCTGCGGCCAAGGCCACACCCACGAGCAGGGCGGGTATGACACCCTGTTTGCCGCGTGTTCGGATGGATACAAAAAGCACGATCAGGCCGCTCAACCCGGCATAGGCGGGGAAATCCCAGGTATTGATCGCGGCCAGCACGCCCAGCGCCAGCGGCCACAATACCCAGTTCAACAGTTCGCCCCAGTCGAGCTGCCGTGTGAGATAGCGCCAACTGGTTTTCAGCAATGCCCATTCGGTGGTGGGCGTTGGCGCGTCGCGTTCGAGCGGCGGAATGGAACGGGCAGGTGCGCGCGTGCGCAGCAGCCAGTTGAGGGCAAAGGCAATCACCAGGACCGTGAACGGGATGTTCATCATGTGCGGGTGCAGATCGGCAAATAAAAAGCTCCAATAGGGAAACTCGTTGATCGTCAATCCTACCACACGGCTGGGATCCCAATAGTTAAAGGTGGGCAGCACGGCATCGTGGAACAAGATCTGCCACACCCCCTGCACGGCCCACACGATTTCCTGCAGGCCGGGGATGCGGCTGGTAAACGTGGATGCTCCCAGGCCAAGGTTGCCCAGCTTGTTGATCAGCTGCGTGGCGCTGGCCAGGTTGCCGAGGATGGTCACGCACAATACGGCCAGCAGTCCGTGCCCGATGCCGAATGTGGGCGGCATTTTGATCTCTTGCGAGCCTTGACCGGCTAAAGCCTCCGTTCCTTTTTCTCCAGATAACGTTCGTTTCCCGGCCCGCATCTGGCCAGCCAGTACCTTTCCGGCCAGAGTATAGCCGATCGAAAAGGCATTGCTCACCGTCAGGGCAAAATAGAGCGGCACAGCCAGGTTAAAAGCCACCGTCGTCGTCAGGCCGGTCAGGCGGGTGAGGATCGAGATCAAGAACTGGCCGTAATAGTAATAATTCAGGTACCCATCTGAATAGTAGGGATCGTAGGGCGGCAGGTGTGCGCTGCGCATACAGGCATTCAGGTAGGCGATATCCATGCCCTTTTCGCCGCCATTCCACGGATGCCACAGATCGGGATTGAGCACGCGGATGACCACAAAGAGCAGGAATGCCAGTCCAAATACGGCTTCACCGATCAAGATGACGCGCCAGTTGTCGCGGAGAAACGTCTTCAGTTCCGTCCAGTGACGTCGCAGCAGCAGGCCCGAGCACAGCGCGGTCAAGGCAATGGCGGCGAACGTCAGCGGCAGGCCGTTTTTCAGCCAGTGCAGGGCAGATGGCAGCCATACCAGGTAGCCGACCACGATCAAGCCGATCGAACGGGCGAGCAGATAGCCCCGGTCGCGCAGGCCGCGAAAAACGAGCAAGACGATCGGCAAGACCAGCCACCCGAACAGGGCGACGGCCAGCCACCACAACAGCGTTGCTGCGATCGTCGATTCGTTGGCCCAGCGATTCCAGCCAAAGTCGGCCACGACTGGCAGATCGCCCACTGGCCCGTCGAGGAGCAGCGTGCGCTTTTCCTCACCCTCCT
>JAFGJF010000619.1 GCA_016929205.1 Anaerolineae bacterium | reverse complement strand
CTCTGGCTTATACTGTCAAGATCAGGTTAGGATTCAGGAAAAAGGGTGGCACGATAGCCGGGATGTTTGATAGTGGCAACACCTCGTCCGGCAGGGGGATGCCCAGGACGTTGGTCATAAACGCGCGGCGCTGCTGGCAGCGTGCGTAACAGCCTGGGAATGCCTTTTCCAGTTCTTGGCGCAGCGCCCGATCGGCGAGCACGATGCCATCTTCCATCCGCGTGGAAAAGTAAACCGGCGAATCGGGAATGACATCAACCTGGATCGCCATACCAGAACGCAGCGGCAGATCGGATCCGGGGTAGATGGGCGAACTGAGCCATTCGTCAAGATGAATCAGGTGTCCGGCGTTTAAAAAGATGCCAAATTTGTCAAATGGTAACTTTTCGGCGATCAGCCGGGCCAGCTTGTTACCTGGCGTGCCGATTCGTAGCGCATCGAACCACTCGCTCATGACTTCAAAATAGGGTCCAGCAAAGGATGCCACATAGTCTTGCGCGCTGTCGGGCAAATCCGTGGCGCTCTCGGCGATCCAACCCGCACGGCAGATGTTACTACCCCAGTAGCAGAGGTTGGTTGCCATTGGATCGCCGCGCCGGATGGTTGCACCGACCGGGCTGGTCAGGCCATAGTCACGCGTGTCGCCGGTGAGCATCGTGATGTGGCAGCCGAGTGGCAAGCCGGGGTAACCAAACAAGCGTGCCGCCTCAAGATCGGTCATACCTTCCTGAAGGCCAAAAAACAGCCGCTTGATGCTTTCCGAAGCCAACACGTTGGTGAATTCGAAATAGGCAATCTCGGCAGCAGAACAGGTTGCTCGCAGCCCATAGCCTGGGTGCATCAGCAGGTCGGTGGCATTAACGACGTTTTCATAGCCCGCCAACTTGCGCAGCGTGTCCACGATGTAGGATGGCAGGTCGATGGCGCGCAAGCCATCGGGGTGTTCGTCATCGCCAAAATATTTCCACCCCACACAGCCGACTTGAGATCGTTCGTCTATGCCCTCGTCGGCAAATATCTCGCCCAGCAAGCGGCTGTCGTCGCGCGGCTGGTTAAGCAGCGAAAAAGGTTGGAACCGCTCGTGTCTCAGGTTCCCGGCGACATAGAGTGGGCTGACAGGCAGGTAGCCTTTGCACTCGTTGCCGACGATCAACAGGGGCATATCTTGCCTGCCGATCACGAGCAACGCTTCTTCAAAACGGGGATCAAAGCCAGTAAGATAAGCCAGATTGGCAAAATGCTCACGGTCGCCATAGATAACGAGGTGTGAAAGTCGTCGTGATGCCATTGCCGTTCGCGCAGCGTTGATACGAGACGCATATTCCGCTAACGGTTGCGGTGGAGGCGGGTCACACGTACCGAACTCGGGCCAGTCGATCTCGATGAGTCGATGTTTTGGGGTCGTCATGGATGATCCTCCTTGTTAATCCATTTTCAGGCTCTGTCCAGGAGTGCGTCTGTGGTGTTTATGTTTGTCGAACAAAGTGGGTTTATGACCACGCTGGCAAATCAAACGCGAACCGGTTTTGTAGAGGGGACTGCACATCGTGTGGAGGGCAATCATCAACGTCAATCAAAATGACGTCCTGAACGTCGGCTTTATTTGTCTTCGATCAGGGGACCGGTGCCTTTTTCTCTGCCCTGGGATTCTTCGGGCCTGGGTGTTTCGCTGGGCCAAAGTAGCGGGCCGGTTCCTCTTCTTCGCCCGTTTTGCGCGGCGGACGTGTAAGGCTCTTGGGAGGCAACCTGTGCATCTTGTGTTTGCGCATTTTGATCGATCGGCACGATCAAGGAGATAAGCGTTCCGCGTCCCGGCACAGAATTGATCGTGTACCGTGCGCCCATCAATTCGGCACGCTCGCGCATATTGACCAACCCAAGACTGCCACGACGATCGTATCCCTTTTGTGTCGTTGCGACGTCGAACCCTTTGCCGTTGTCACGAACGGCAACAATCAAGTCTTTGGTGCGTCGTTCAACGATAATCCACGTATCCTTTGCTCTGGCATGTTTTCTCGTATTGCCAATAGCCTCTTTGACGATGTCAAAACACAGTTCTTCTATCCTGTCAGAAACTCTTTGGTCGAGATTGCGGATGTCCAGGTGGATGTTCATATCATCCGTTTCCGCCAGGCGATCCACGTACGTTTCCAGCGCGGCTTTCAACCCTTCGGTTTCAAGAACCAACGGCCTCAATTCAAACATCGTATTGCGCAACTGGGCCAAGGTCTTTTTGGCTGTCCCTCTCAAGCTGGTCAGCTCGTCAAGTACCTTGTTGGGCTCGCGATCGTACAATTTGGTTATGAAATCGATGTTCATGATCATAGCGCCCAACGTCTGAGCCGGGCCATCGTGCAGATCGCGGGCCAGTTTTTTGCGCGCCTGGTCTTCTAGTTCGAGAATTTTGTTCTTTTCGGTTTCTAAATCCTGGTAAAGACGAGCATTGATGATGGCATTTGTAGCTTGAGCAGCAAGTGCGGTGAGAAGGTCTTGATCGGATTCGTCAAACTGCTCTCCCGATTTCTTGTTCAATATCTGGATGACGCCGATTTTTTCGGTTGGGTTCATCAATGGAACTGTAATCATGGATTGTGTATGAAAATCTGTATCCTGGTCAACATCTGGGTTAAACCGCTTGTCTTGGCTGGCTTCGCCCACGATCAAAGGTTCGCAGTTTGTAAACACCCATCCGGCGATTCCCTTATTTGCCGCCATGCGGTAATCTAAAAGCGATGGGTTTTCGGTAACGACCCAAACCAACTCGTCCGTGCTGGCGTCCCACAAAACAAGCGAGCCCTCGGTTGCTTGCAATACCTTTACTGCCGAACTGAGGATTTTGTTCAGCAGGCGTTTTGTGTTCAGCTCGGACGTGATTTCCTGGGCGATGTGTTGCACGGCTGTCAGAGCGATGAGTTGCCTTTGAATCTGATCGGGTTCAAGTGTCATAGCCATTCCTACAAAATTCATCTGGTCAGCACACAATATTATACCATCTTTTGTCAAAGTTGGCTAGTACTCGTGTCCTGTTTTGTGCAAAGCGTGAATGGTTTTATACTGTCCGCATTGCCGCGTTCTGCACCACCAGCATCGTCCGTCTTGACAGAGCCTCTCTCTGTCGCTATAATGAG
>JAFGJF010000618.1 GCA_016929205.1 Anaerolineae bacterium | reverse complement strand
GCGTCGCGCAACGCCGTGGGTGGCAAATCGCCCACCACCGGCGGCTTTGGTGCCACCGAGGTCGGCGGAAACTGGGGCGCGCAGTTCAAGCGTGCCGGATTTGACGCCCTGATCGTCGAGGGTACCTCGGAAAAGCCCGTGTACTTGTGGGTCAAGGATGGCGAGGCCGAGATTCGCGACGCCACCCATCTGTGGGGCAAAACGACCAAGGAAACGCAGTCTATTGTTCGCGACGAGCTGCAAGATGATCGCGTCGAACTGGCCATGATCGGCCCGGGCGGCGAGAACCTGGTGCGTTATGCTTGTGTGATGAATGGGCTCAAAGATGCCGCCGGCCGCACCGGTATGGGTGCGGTGATGGGCTCCAAAAAGCTCAAAGCCGTGGTCGCCCGCGGGACGACGGGCATCGACGGCATCGACCCGGACACGATCCGCGAACTTGGGCGCCGCGCTGCGCAAGAGGTCCGAGAGAAAACGCGCGCCGCCTGGGCGTCAGAGGCCGGCACCGGTGGCAAAGAGCTGGAAGGTGGCATCGTTTCCGGCAACATGCCGATCCGCAATTTTCGCGACGGCGAATTCCCCGAGATCAGCGGGCTCGAATTCATCATGGACAAGATCGGGGTCAAGATGGAAGGCTGCTGGGGGTGCGCTGTGCGCTGCAAAAAAGTTGTTCAGGCGGAAGCGCCCTACAAGGTTGATCCCGACTATGGCGGCCCCGAGTACGAGACGATTGGCTCGCTCGGCTCCACCTGCGGTGTGAGCGATATTGTGGCCGTATCCATGGCCAACGTGCTGTGCAATGCCTACTCGCTCGACACCATCGGTACCGGGGTGACCATCGCCTTTGCCATGGAGTGCTATGAGAATGGCCTACTCACCAAGGAAGACACGGACGGCATCGACCTGCGCTTTGGCAACAGCGACGCTATGATTCAAATGGTCGACAAAATTGCCAAGCGCCAAGGCCTGGGAGACATCCTCGCCGAAGGTCTGCTGCCCGCCGCGGCCAAGATCGGGCAGGGCGCCGAGATCTATGCCGTGCACGCCAAGGGGCAGGCCCAGCCCATGCACGAACCCCGCCTGAAACGCGGCCTGGCGATCGGCTATGCCATATCGCCTACCGGGGCCGACCACTGCCACTCGCTGCACGATACCGGCTTGGTCTATCCCGGCGAGGATGGCTTTATACAAAACGGCGGACTGCGCGAAATGGGTGTCCTGGAAGCGATGGACCTGGAAAGCCTGGGACCGGAAAAGGTGCGGGCTTCGCTCTACAACTCGATGGCGTCGATTACGCAAAACTGCGTGCCAATCTGCTCCTTCACCGGCTGGAGTTTGCGTGACCTGGCCACAATCGTCCGAGCTGCGACGGGATGGGACGTCAGCGAATACGAGCTGCTCAAAGTAGGCGAACGAGCTATGACCCTGGCTCGAACGTTTAATGTGCGCGAAGGGTTCACTGCCGAGGATGACCAGCTTTGCCCGCGCAGCTACAGCCCGACGACCAACGGTGCGCTCAGCGAAGGTGGGATAGATGTCGAAGAACTTCGCGAGGCGATACAAACCTATTATGGTATGATGGGTTGGGATCAAGAGACCGGCATCCCCACAACAGGCAAGCTGCACGAGTTGGACGTGGGTTGGGCGATCAAGCATCTACCAGCATAGACTAGATTTGTAGATTATAACCGTACTCGCGCTCGTCGAGGGCTGGAAGCCCTCGACGAGTTGCTTACGGAAGGACGCGTTCGTAAACAAACAGCCGTGGAAAGCCAGAAAGGTCGGTGCCGACGCGATGGACTCGATGTTTGCCTATGCGCTCGCCCAGCTATGCAGCATCACCTAATTGTGTTCGCTTATGGGCGTCGTTCCCAGATCATCCCTGGATAACGGCGATAGAACCCCACCGTCTCGAGCAGCGCCCGCCCGGCCGTGTCCAGGACCGGCTCGCCATTCCACCTTTCGACCGCCACGCGAGACTCGAAACCACCCAGGTGCGTGAGCAACGCACGCAAGGCACGCTGGACGAGCGAGTCGTCCGTTCCTGGAGCCACGGTCAGATGTGTGCCACGGTTTCCGGCAACCAGGACCGGCAGCCCGCGATGCTGCACCAGCCAGGTCGAAGGCACGCGCGCAAAGGTGAGTGGTTCTCCGGCAGACGGCGCAACCGGAGCGCTCTGCACTTCGGGATCAGGAGGCGCATCCGATCCTTCAGGTACAGCATCGTCGCGAGCCGGGCCGTACAGGTTGGCCGGATCGCAAGCATTCATCACCACCAAATCCGGACCCTCGATGCCGGTATCTGCAGCGACAGAGTCGCGTCGTTCTCGCAATTGTTCGACCACGTCGGGCAGCGAGAATTGCAGGCCCGACAGGCCCTGCACAAAGTAGCCGCGCCGCACTTCGCCTCGCATTTCCAGCCGCTGTAACTGCTGGGAAATCAGCGGCCATTCCCACGAACCCGTTTCGTCCGCCAGGCAAGCGTAGGTCACAACGCCATAACGGGCTAACAGTTGGCGTGTTTGCCTGGTTACCTGTTCTTCCACCGTCACGGCTTTGCCCAACACGCCAAAACGGTGGACGGCCGTCCAGCGCCCGTCCCAGCGCGAGTCGGGCAGGTCGTCTGCGCGCGGCTCCAGGTTTGCACGCTGGACACCGCGCGACGCCAACCGGGCCCGCACGCGGCGTTTGGCGCTTTTGTACCGGGCCGGACTTGGCCTGCCCGCCCTCTGTTCCGTTTTGGGGTCGAGCCGTTTTCGACGCCGGACCAACTCTTCTTCCAATGAACTGTAAGGTTTGCGTTCCACC
Organism: Anaerolineae bacterium; assembly: GCA_016929205.1. Next base: position 975 of record JAFGJF010000618.1, on the reverse strand, counting down.
GATCTCGGAGAGCCCTGCTCGAAGAGCTTGCGCATAGCAGCCAGACTGTCATTGGTCACCAGGCCGGCCATAAACAACTCAACGAGCGCACGATCTACCGCCTCTTGCGTCAGGCCCGAGGCGGCACAAATGTCGGCATAAAACAGCGCGCCTTCTGACTTGAGCAAGGCGTATACCCGCTGCGCCTCGTCACTAAAAGCAGCCAGATCGTCGCCACTCGGAGCCGCTTCCAGGTAAACGCTGCCCTCACTTCGAAACAGGAAACGAACCCGCCCTCGGCGCGGATCGGTGCCGCCTGATCCAACCCACACCACTTCGCCGCTCCGACACAGCGCATCCAATTCCGATGGTCGATAGCCACTTATGCGCAAGGACAGCACATCTCGCTCCCAAACCACGCCGGCCACCGGGAAGGCCCGAAGCTGCTGCAAGACCCGGCTCAACGCACCTTCGCCGCTCAATCTCGTCTCGGGATGAACGTGCTGCCAGCGAGCGAGAAAATCGGCATAGACAGAAAAGGGAACGGGCTTGACCTCGTGTCTCAGGATATGCAAAGTACGGCGGTGAATCCGTTCCAACGTGCGTCGATCGACATACTCGGGCTCGGCCAAAGCGTTCCCATCCCGGCGAGGGGTAAACTGCCCATGGACGAGTTGCCGCGCCTCGATCAGGCGCTCGAGTTCTCCCTGCAGCCACGCCGGCTCGAACGCATAGCGCGCCCGAATCGCGCTCAAGGTGACCGGCCCAGTCTGGCCCAAAAAACGGCACAAGATGCTGCGTCGGGCCTCGACCGGATCGACCGGCAGATCGGCTTGTTCGCGGGCATCCCTGTCAATGCCAAAGGCAGCCTCGTACTCGGCCTGGTATTCTGCGGCGACCCAACGATGCTCAGGGCCGCGCGCCGTGGGAATGGACTGTTCCACAATCCGCCGCTCGCCACTCAAGTGAGCGACCCAGCCGCCGGGATCGACTGTG
>JAFGJF010000617.1 GCA_016929205.1 Anaerolineae bacterium | reverse complement strand
CGGTCAGGCTGTCGCCGACCTCGATCTTGAACTCCAGGTTGGGCAGGGGCGGCGGGTGCGGGTGCTGTGCGTCCGTTTCAAACTCGACGATCAACGACAGCCACAGGCGCAGCCGGGCGATGTTGACCGCAAAGGGGTCGATGTCGACGCCATAGAGGTTGTTCTGGATGATCTCCAGCTTGCGCTCGTAGGCGGTGCGCGCATCGACCTGGCGCGTGGCAAAAAGCGCGGCACGCAGGTCAAACAGCTCGTGCAGCATGCCCAGCAGGTACGCGCCGCTGCCGCAGGCCGGATCGCAGATCTTGACCCGGCGCAAGGCGGTCAAGACCCGCTCGGGATCGCGCAGGCCGGTGGCGTCGTGCGCGTAACAAAAGTGGGCGATGGCCCCCGGCGATTCGCCCGGGCAGGCCGTTCTCAGGTAGCCGTACAATGCCTCCTGGCACATAAAGGCGACAATGGGCTTGGGGGTGTAATAACTGCCGCTCTCGTGCCGCCCGGTGACCAGTTCCTCGAAAATCTTGCCCAGCATCTCCGGGTCGACGGCAACCTCGATGTCCAGCGGTGTGCTTTCGGTGACGGTAAAATTATAGTGGTACAGCAGATCGTTGAAGGCTGGCTCCCACACTTCGTCGGGCACGAGCGCGCCGCCGCGATCCAGGTCATCCTCCTCGAACAGTCCGCCGTTCAGGTAGGGCACCTGCCCGATACGCTCCTGCAGAAAACCACCCTGGTTGATGCCGATCACGTCGACCTCGTGCGCGGTATTCAAGCCGGCGAAAAAGAGGGGCAGCAGGCGGTCGCGTGCAAAATTGGGACAACCACCAGGGTTGTCCCTACACTCTTCCTTGTGCGCCGCCCACAACGCCTGCAGATAATCGTATTTCCCGTCGAAAATCAGCCAGCCTTTGCGCTCCAGGAAGACCAGGAACAGCAGGCGGTTGAACAGCCGCTGCGTGAACAGCCGGCGACTCGCGTCGTCGTCGATGCTGGACAGGCTCGATTCAACCTGCTCGAAGACGCGGCGGTAAGTGGTGAAAAAGTGTTTGGTCACCGCTTCAACGTCAAACGCCTCGTCGTGCCGCTGCTGGATCGCCATTGGTGACACGCCGAACAGATCGGGATCGAGGCTGGCTAGGTCGAGCATAGCGATCCGCTCGGAGGCGGTACGTAGCCGCTCGTGAGGGCCAATCGAGATACGTCGCAAGACGCGGCGGCGGGTGGGGGTGATGCTCTCAGATTCGTCACCAAAAGTCGAACCGGCATCAACCTTGACGTTGACCAGATGCCAGTGTCGCCCATCCACGTCGCTAAAAACGAACAGGGCATAGGGATGGTTCTTGAGCAGTTGGGTCACCACCTGGCGTTCGGCGGCCAGGGACATGCTCTGGGTCGCATCGCACCCGCGCTGGTCGGCGGACAGGCGGGCATAGATGACGTCAAAATCGCCAAAGGACGAGGTGGCTTGGGCCAGGAGAAGCGGCGCGCCGTCGATCAAGCATTCGACCCGTTCCGGCCAGTCGCGGATGGAGAGCGGCTCGTTGGCGCGGTCGTAGTTGAGCTCGGTCCAAAAGAGCTGCTTGACTGCTTCCAGGCCAGCGGTGGGCATGTTCTGGAGCAGGCCATATACACGCTGCTGCGCATCTGTGGGCATCAGAACCTCCAAGGGGTGCTCTTGGCATCTTGAGGTATACGCTACCTGTCCATGGCCAATCTTTCTCGCTGCTGTTGCACACACAGGTTGTGCACATCGATCTGGGTCTCTCGTGTCATCGGACCCAGCAGCTTTCCGAGGTGATAGCCCAGATTCTGCCAGTAAAGGGTCTGGAGCGTGTCCGGATAGAGTCTCGCCTCGGACCCGCATCAATGATTAGGTCTTTATTCTTTCTGTTGGTCTACTATGATCTATTATACAAGAGGTGATCAAAACGGGCAAAAGGGGCAAAACTGGTCCGGATCGGTCTCGTGGATAGCTCTCCGCGGCGGGTCGATGCCTCGCCCCTACCGAGCTGACACGAAAAATCCGTTAAAACGGATTCTACAATGCGTTTCAACGCATCTTCTGTATCAGCACGAGAATTGATTCTCGTGCTCGTGCTTCCCTGAGCCCGGTACAGAGCAGCAGGCTCAGCACCATGAGCGCGATGAGCACCACCAACGGCAAGGTCATGGACCCTGTGTCCGGAGATTTTAAACCGTCCATGCCCAGGATGAAAATGATACCCGAAATTTGGCCCATGAGCAGCAGCAGGCCGTTTGTGGTGCCTTCCGGCGTGGGATGGGTCACTTTGGCCCCATACTGGAATCCGACCAGCCCCATGGTCGCGCCGATCACCGCTGCCAACAAAAAGGGCGTTCGGGAGCGATAATGGTCAGAGAGGATGGGGATCACGATCGCCCCGATCATGCCACCCACGATCATCAACCCGCCCGCGTTGCCGGCCTGGACGATCGAGAACCCTCTCGGCCCGACAATATCTTCGATCCAGGTGGTCGCCGCATTGAACACACCCAACCCTACGAAAACATCACCGCATTGAGGATGAAGGGCTGTCCGAAAGTGTCTATCGCCCAGGAGGCAGGGATCGAGATCACGACATAGACGATCATAAAGCTCATGGACAGGAGGCCGATGCTGAGATCCGAGACTCCATAATAGGTGGCGGCGCTGCTCGTGATCGGGGCAAAGGTGATCCACAAGAGCTGATTGACGGCGACGACAAACATATACGCAAGCAGCACGACCCACCGGTAACCATAGACTTTTAAGCCAGTTTGTTCCATTGGCAAAATCTCCTAACAGGCAAGAGGATGAGAGGCGGGGCACAAGGCTTATTCAGCTTCCCCGGCCGACTCTAGCACACGCTGCACCAGAGCCGCACTCAAGTGGATGCCGCCTTGCTGCATTTGCACAACAGGGGGTCGCACAGCGTCCAAATGCCTCAACTGCTTGGCCTTGAGCAGTACGCCTAACACGCCGGTGATGTGCAATCCCAGGCGGCGGGCATGGCGGCGGCCCAGGCGCTCATCGATGATCACCAGGTCGGCGTGGCGTTCTTGCGCCAGGGCAATCACCTCGGCTTCTCCACGATCCAGATCGCTCAGCAGGTCGGCTCGTCGAGGATCACTCAAGTCGACGGTGAGAATATAGGATGTTGCTGCCAGTTCAGCGGCACCGGCGCGTGCACCGCCGGCCCGCAGTTCCGCCGCCACCTCCGGGGGGATCCAGACCTCATCGTACAGCGCGTGAAGCAGGTCGAGCTGCCCGACCAGTGCCAGGGCGATGATCGGCGTGGTGTTGCTAATCACAATGCGTTCAGGCATTGGCCACATCCTCTTCCAACTCGTCCGGCTCGACTCCAATGGGAGAAAGGCCAAAATGCTGCAGCTCGAACATAAAACGCACGCGATCCATACCGGCCAGCCGTGCGCCCACGCCGGTGGTAACGCGCCCCAACTCGTACAACTTGACCGCCAAAAGCAAGCGCGCCTCGGTCTCAAACTGCTCGGGCGTGCTTTTCAGCGATAACAGCAGCTCTTCGGAATATGGGATGGTCAACTGGTGAATCGTCATGTTCCAGCCTCCTGTCACGACCAGGAACCAGGTCCTTGTTCTAGATCGTGCTAAACGACCTGGTAGGGTAGAAGGTTTGGTCGAGTGATCTCCATTATACGCCCGGTGGCTGGAAAACACAACACCTATTCCTCCGAGGCCAGATGGGCCAGCGCGTCGCGCACGCACAAGATCGACTGCCTGGGTCTCACCACGGTCACGGCGGGGTGTCCGGGCTGAAGACGACGCCCGTTGAACGTCACCAGCCAGGAGCACTGCTCGCCCACTCTCAAGTGTGTCGAGTTGACGCCCCTGGCATTTAGTGGTAAAATCGCCTGTCGTGGCAAAAGAGCGAAACGGCCAGGTCGAAAAGGCGCTGGTCGTTTTTGATGTCAAACAAAGTTGAAGGGTATGGATAGGGTATGAGTACGGGATGGGTCGACCGGGTCGCCGGCGTGGTAGTCGACGCCGAGTTTCCATCTGGCGATTTGCCCAGCATTCACAATGCGCTCTATGTTCGTACCGAAGACGAAACAGACATCGTGGTCGAAGTCCAGGAACACATCAGCCCGCGCACGGTGAGAGGGATCGCCATGAGCAGCACCTCCGGCTTGCAGCGTTGGCTGCCGGTGGTCGATTCCGGCCAGCCGATCCAGGTGCCGGTCGGG
>JAFGJF010000616.1 GCA_016929205.1 Anaerolineae bacterium | reverse complement strand
ATGTCGTTGCCTGCCGCGACCTCGATCGGGTCGCAGACGTTGATCCCCGACTCGATCCAGATCGGGATCAACAGGTCGATCGCCCCGTCCGAGTCCATGTCGATCAACGGGCAGCCGCTGGCCTTGACTTCCTCCACCCAGCGCACGTACGACGGTTTGAGGAATTGTCGGGTCATTGCCGGCGAGATCATGGGATGGGACTTGAAGGCCATATCCTCGGACATGTGCACGCAGTCCAACTCGACGCGCTCGGTGATCTGTTTGACCGTGGCCGAGATGAATTCCATCCAAAAGTCGGCCATATCCATCACAAACTCGGGATCGTCGAGCATCATCACACACAGATTTTCCATCCCTACCCACTCGCGGATCTGCCAGAACGGCCCGTTAAAACTGATCGACAGCGGAGTATCGCGATCCTGGGCCGCCTCACATCGCTGCCAGAAATCATCGGGAAAGCGCCTCGAATCGTGCGGGTCATAGCGCCACTTGATCCGCTCATCCCAATCCTGCCGCGACTGCACCGGGAAACGGTGCCACTTGCGGGTCACAAAATCTCTCGCCGCACGGATATAGGTATAGTCGTATTCGTCCGAGATCTCGGTGATCGCGCCCATCCAGTCCTGGACGATGTAATGGTCGTCCTTGTGTTCCAACACCTTTTCCTCAAAGGTGGGGATCATTTTGAACGACACACCCAGGTTGACGTGGGGTTTCGTCTCCTCCCGCTCGATGCCCAGCAGGTCGATCAACACATCGTACCAGCGTACGTCGCGAGGCAGACCTTGTTCGTGCCAGGCACGTAGCGTCGACTCGCGCGGTCCGCCGGGACTAAGTGGGACCTTGTCCGGATTGCCAAACAGCAACGTCTCTCGAAATCGTTCACGTGGGTTCATTGTCACTCCTCGTAGGTGAGTAATTGATTGCGACTGATCAAGACCGACATCATAGGATGGACAAGACTGTACAGGATATACAGAATCCAACTTGTTCGCCGGCAGGCAAAGTATATCACACAACAGAGTGAAAAGAAAACGGCAGGTCCTGCTATGCCACCTCCTTTGGTACTTGATCCACAAGCTCGCCTCCATTGGTTTGTGTCCATTCAGCGTGCGGAGCAAGCACTTGATGCCCACTATAGCACAAAGTCCATGCCTTGTCTATGACTAAAGTCTTGCTCGGCAAGATGGACGACTCTGATTTGCCCACTTTGATCTGCACTATACCACAAATCTAGCCTGTTGTCTACGGCACAAGTCGCATCGTCATTGTACGTGCCATCTCGCCTGCGGTGATCCGGGACCAGCCATGCACATCAAAAGACGACCGCGATTTGACACACTAGCAGGGGTGACATATAATAAAGACATCTTGCAGGGAGCATAAATTGTGATTTACGTTTTGGTAGGTCAAACACAAATGAGCCTGCCCAACATCAGGGGCTACATCAACGGTCAAACGTGATCAAGCCGTGCGCCCTGATGAAAAATATTATGTCAACTTCAAACCGCGGGCGCATTGCGCCTGCGGTTTTCTGATTCAGATCGAGCTTCCTAGTTCTCTTCTGGCCGTGGCGCAAAGCGTCCACAATAAAGGAGAGACACCATGATCGTCATTCATCTCGACCACATTTTTCACAGCTATGGCACACAAACCGTGCTGGAAGATTTGACCTGGGAGATCCAATCCGGCCAAAAGATCGGCCTCGTTGGACCAAACGGTGCAGGCAAGTCGACACTGCTGCGGCTCATAGCCGGGGAAATCCCCCCTAACAATGGGACTGTCGTCCGAAACAAAGAACTGCGCATCGGTTACCTGGCCCAAGAGCCGGCGCTGAACCCGAACCATACCGTCTGGCAAGAGGCATGCAGTTCATCACAGGAGCTGCTCGACCTGGAAGCCGATTTGCGCCGGTTGGAAGCACAGATGGCCCATCCGGACGTGTTCGGCGACGACACCCGGCTAGAACGCACCCTCGCCGCACACGCTCGTGCCCTGGCCAGATTCGAACGTTTGGATGGATACCGCTACGAGAGCCGCGTCCGCGAGATACTGGAAACCCTGGGGTTTGCCGCATCTGACCTGGATCTGTTCGTGAACGCCCTGTCAGGCGGGCAGAAAAAGCTCGTAGGATTGGCCAAATTGTTATCGACCGAACCCAGTTTGCTGCTTCTGGATGAACCGGACAATCATCTCGACCTGGACGGCAAAACCTATCTGGAACGCTTCATTCGCTCTTTTCCCGGCGCAGTCGTGATCGTCTCTCACGACCGGTACTTGCTCGACGAAACGGTACAATCCATCGCCGAGGTCGAGGATCACCGCTTGGCCGTTTACCAGGGTAATTATTCCGTCTATGCCGTCGAAAAACAGTTGAGACAGTTGCGGCAACAGCAGTTGTACGAGGCCCAACAAAAACAAATCGCGCATCTCGAGGACTCGATCGCCCGTTTCGAGCAGTGGGCCAGTATCGTCGTCAATGAGCGGCACGCGCGCCAGGCACGCAGCCGGCAAAAAACACTGGAACGCATGGAAAAGATCGAAAAACCGACGCTCGAACGGCGGCAGATGGGGTTGGCACTCGACGGCTGGCGCGGATCGAACAAAGTCATCGAGATCGTCGATCTGGACAAACTATTTGACGATGAGCAGATCGTGCTCGCCGGGCTGAACCTGCTGATCTGGCACGGTGAACGTGTCGGCCTGCTCGGGCCAAACGGCTCCGGAAAGAGCGTCCTTTTGCAATGCATCCTCGGCGAGATGCAGCCCACCGGCGGTGAGATCAAGATCGGACCCAGCGTCTGCATCGGATACTATGCCCAGGAACACGAGACACTCGACGCCAACAAGACACTCATTGAAGAAATTCGCCAGCTCAAACCTATGTACGAACAAGATGCCGTGCGCTTTTTGGGACGGTTCCTGTTTCCCTACCAGATGGTACGCAAGCGCGTGCGCGATCTATCGGGCGGCGAGCAGAGCCGAATGCAGTTGGCCAAATTGATGCTCTCCGGAGCCAACTTTTTGCTGCTCGACGAGCCGACCAACAACCTCGACCTGGCCTCGTGCGAAGTGCTGGAAAACGCACTGGACGAGTTTGAGGGCACAGCATTGGTCGTCTCGCACGATCGCTACTTTTTGGATCGGGTTGTGGATCGGATCGTCGAACTCGAGGACGGAGCGCTGACCGAGTATCCAGGCGGGTATACGTTCTATCAAGAGGAAAAGCAGCGCCTGTCCAAGCTGCAGGCAATTTAGGAGAAATGCATGCTCCGTTTCGTCATTCGTCGCATCCTGTTTATTATCCTGGTCTACGTGTGCATTATCTTTTTTGTCCACTTGGGGATGCGAATGATCCGCAACTCGGAAGTGGGCAAACCTGACTATGATCTGGTTGGGTTTTCCAAAATGGCCTGGCAAGATACACAGAGCTACCTTACCAGGGCCCTAAAGGGCGATTTGGGCAGCGTCCGCGTCGCCAGTGGACAGATGCCGCTGCAGCAAGTCCTTCGCGAAACGTACTTGAACAGCATGGGCTTGCTGTTGGTTTCGCTTCTTGCGTCAACTGTTATCGGCACAATCGTTGGTACGCTGGTTGCGTTGATCAAAAGAGAGGCCGTCACATTGCCGCTGCTTGCCCTGACCATCCTAGGCATTTCGACACCTTCGTTTTTCGCCGGCTTGTTTTTGCAGATCGGTGCGCTTGAATACCTGACCATCTTTGGCCGCAGGCTGGTCAACATGGCCGGATTTGGTTGGGATCTGGAACACATGTTGATGCCGGTACTGGTGCTATCGGCACGTCCGCTGGCCTACCTGACGCGAGCCACGTTTATCGCCCTGGACCGGACGATGCAAGAGGACTATATTCGCACCGCATTCTCTAAGGGGCTGGCCCTCGAACGCACAGTCGTCGAGCATGCGCTGCGCAATATTGCCGTGCCCATCCTGACGGCCATCGGCGTATCGCTGCGATTTTCGCTTGGCACGCTGCCCATTGTCGAGCTGTTTTTTGCCTGGCCAGGAATAGGACGCGGCCTGCTGGAAGCGATCAATATGCGGCACACGTCAATGGTGACTGTATTGGCATCGTCTCTCGGTTTGACCTTGTTACTGATTAACCTGTTCCTTGACATCGCCTACCGGATGATAGACCCACGGATGAGAGAACAAACATGAGCTGGGCCAAAAACGTCATTGACCGTCTCCTCAATCCCAGATCCGAACTTGCGAAGCTAGGGCGTATCAAGACCGACGATCTATCGAGCGTACCATCTCGTGTACGCTCGCGACTGCGCGTCCGTGACGTGGCAATGAATCCGCCCTTGGTCATGGGCAGCCTCATCACGCTCGCCCTTTTCCTGATCGTGTTGTTCGGGCCGATTTGGGCGCCAGAGAATCCCTATGTTTCCGCCCAACACCTCGTTCCACATTTTGATCCCAAAACAGGCGAATACCTTCGTCCTCCTCTATCCCCCTCAGACGCATACCCCTTGGGCACCGACCGCTGGGGCAACGATTTGCTCAGCTTGCTGCTGCACGGCGCGCGCAACACGCTCATCGCCTGCGCCTTTATCACCATGGTCCGCGTTATCCTGGGCACGGTTCTGGGTGGGTGGGCAGGCTGGAACGAAAACAAGTCGGTCGATCGTGTGGTGATGGGCCTGATTGGCGTGATCAACTCGGTACCGATGTTAATCGGCAGCATGATCTTGATTTACGCGCTGGATATTCGCCAGGGTCTGCCTACATTTATCGTTGCCTTGTCGATCATCGGCTGGACCGAGATCGCCCAATATATACGCAGCGAATTCCTGGTTCTGCGCAAAATGCCCTTTATCGAAGGCGCACGGGCTGTTGGCCTCAACAGCCTGGCAATGGCCGTACGGCACGTATTGCCCAACGTCCTATCCCAGTTACTGGTTATCACCTTTCTCGAAATGGGAGCAGTGATGATGCTGCTGGGTGAGCTGGGCTTTGTCGGTGTTTACATTGGTGGAGGCAGTCGGATCAGCATTGAAACCGACCCCTTTGTCTTCGAGTTCCGCACCCTGATCGAGATCCCCGAATGGGGCGCGATGCTGGCCGATGGATACCGTTGGTTGCGCTCGCGGCCATTTGTCATCATGCCTCCGGCAATCGCGTTTTTTGTCTCGGTCGTCGGTTTCAATGCCCTGGGAGAAGGTTTGAGACGTCTGATCGAGAAAAACGGATTGAACACAGCCTTTTTATTGCGCAAGCGGATGCTGATCGTCGTGGCCGTGCTTGTCTTTGCCACCGTATTCATCATCAATAACACCGGCCCCGCACCGTGGTTTGTCAAGGTTGCCAGCGCCTTTAGCGGTAACACCGCTTATGAACAGGTGCAGGCGTTGATCGAAATCGAGGACCGTGCGGCCGGTCGAGAGGGTGGCAAGCAGGCAGCCGAATACATTGCTCAAAAATTCCAAGAGTATGGGCTGGAGCCCGGCTGGACACATTCCAGCTATATCTATCCGCTGAACATACAGTTGGTTCGACCGGCAACACAACCTGTTTTGGCACTGATCCAGGATGGTCAGGTTGTCAAATCCTTCCGCCACCAACTCGATTTCGGGTTTGTCATCGCCGGGCACGGCGGGAGTGGGGATGTACAGGCCCCACTGACCTTTGTTGGCTTTGAGCGCGGACCGAGTGGGTATGACTGGTCATCGTTCAAAGGCCTGGATTTACGCGACAGGATCGTCCTGTTGTTACAAGAGAACGCACCTGCCGATTTTGCCAGCGAAGCCTTGATCCGAGGTGCACGTGGCGTACTGTGGGTCGTGAACGACGAACCCGACGCCGTACGCTCCCAACTTGCGTTGAACAGGCCAGCTACGTTGCGCCAGCCCGGCATACCTATTTTCCGCATTCGACCCTCAGTGGTCGAGGCGCTACTTGAAACAGACCACACCTCGCTGGACGAATTGCTCAACATCCGGGACAGCGACCAGGTTGGCTCCGGATGGTTCACGCGCGACCTGAACTTGGAGGTACACGTATCTTTGGACCTGGGAGAACCTCAAGATACAGAGATTCCTTGCGTACTGGGGTACAAACCCGGTACCGACTATGATCTGGCAGGAGAACTGGTCATTCTCTTTGCCTCATACGACAGCCTGGGAACAGACCCCGACGGAACAGCATTTCCGGCAGCCAACCAAAGCGCGTCTGGCATAGGTGTCATGCTGGAAACGGCGCGTTTGTGGTACAAGCAAGATTTGGATGCACGGCGTTCCGTAATGTTTGTCGCCTGGGGCGGCGGCCAATTGGATAACGCCGAGGCCGAAGCTTTTATTCAGCACACGGCAAACTTTAGGCATTTGCCTGCCATTGCCTTGAACAAACCGGCCTTGCTTTTCCAACTGACCAATGCCGGTGCCGGAGACGAAGCTATTTCCATCCATCCCAACTCGAACAATCGACTGGCCCAATTATTGCAAGAGACGGCCCAAGAAGTTGGCATCCCAGTTGCAGATCTCCAATCCGCACAGGTTTATGGTGACATTGTGACACGCCGCATTCCGCCGGTACTTTTGTCGTGGTCCAATTCGACGATTGCACCCGACCAGGACAACCTTGAGCGCATCGAGGCTGCCAGGTTGCAGACCATGGGCGAGTTGTTCGCCCTGGCACTGACCAAGATAGTGCGCCAGACCACGTACTAGAGAAACGAGTAAGCCAGATGCCCGGTATTCGATCCAAGTCAGAGCCAGAAATTACGCTACAATCCCGTCTAGACGCGCTGTTCAGATCACTGTTTCCTTGCATCGAGATCGGCGAGATATCAGCCTGGCGCGAATGCATTTTCTCAGCCATCTTTCTTTCAGGGAGCGTGATCGGACTGATCACCTATGTGACAAGTGCCAGGCTGGCTGTCCAATCGGGACATTGGCTACTTGCAGTTGCTTACGCTGTAGCTTATCTATGGAGCCTTCTGATCGTCTTTGTGCGCCGCATCCCCTTTCGTATTCGCGCATCTGGTGGCTTGCTGGTGCTGTATGCGTTTGGCATTATGCGCCTGCTGGACGGTGGGCCGGTGGGTAGTGGCCGGCTTTGGCTGTTTTCGTTTGCGATTCTGGCTACTATCTTTTTGGGCGTCAAGGCCGGACTCATCGCCTCCGCCATCAACTTGACTACGTTAGGCACGTTAACCTGGCTGCTCTACATACGACGACTGGACTGGCATGCGATGTCGTTCTCGTTGGACTTATGGTACGTCACCACAATCACTTTTGTCTTTCTTAACGGAATCGTGATCGGCTCGCTATCTATGTTGTCGCGCAGCCTTGAAAGAAACCTGCAAAAAAGAGAGGAATCGATTCACGATCTGCAGACTGCCAACAACCAACTCGTTCAAGAGATCGCCCGGCGCGAGCAAGCCGAGAACCAGATTCGTCAACAGGCGGCGCAAAATGCGCAGATGCTTGTCCAAATGCAAAAAACAGCCCGGCAAATTCAACTGCTATACGAAACAAGTCGTGCGCTGGCTTTTTCGTCAGACGAAGAAACGGCCATGCGTGTCATTTTACAGACCATCTACCAGGCCCTGGACTGCGAGCACGTTATCCTATCTACTGTGGATGAACAAGCAGGCACAATCGGCATTCGCCACGGTTTTTGGCAAGGCAAGTTCGACGTTTTCCCCGAGTGGATCAAGCAAGCCCAGTATCCGCTCGATCATCCCGATATCATCGCCGACATCTGTCGCACTGGACAGACCGAGATCATCGCCGGTTGGGATAGCCGTTTCAACGAACAAATCTGGAAACAGTTTGGGCACGAGCGATTCCTGCGCATCTTTGCGCCCGTTCAAGTCGTCGATCGCATCATTGGCGTGGTCGAGGTTGCCTACGATCAAAGCCAGAAACATGCCGTTGACGACGGAGAATTACAGATCTTGACCGCGCTTATCGATCTGGCAGCAGTAGAACTGGAAAATGTGCGGTTGTACGAGCAGGCACAGATCGAAATCGAGCGACGCACGAACACACAAAAAGAACGAAATCTCATTTTCGAGAATGTCTACGACGGTCTTAGCATCCACCAAAAGATCCCAGGACAAAGACGCGTTCTTTTGGACTGTAACGAACGGTATGCCGAAATGGCGGGACGCAGCAAACAAGAGCTGTTCCAGATCGTGGATATGAACCTCATTCAAAAACCGATCGAGAACGCCGGCCCAAGTTGGGAGCAGAATCTGGAAACGCTAAAAGTAGCCGAGCCGTTTTTCGGACTGTTTACCTGGATCCGCCCTGACGGCAAAGAGAACCTGATCGAGTATACGGCGGTCCCGATCGAGGTCGGCGAGGAAATCCTGGTTGTCGGCATCGATCGGGATATCACCGAACGTGAACGCGCAGCCAAGGAAAAACAAGAGCTTGGGATCAAATTGGATCGTGCACAGCGTATGGAATCGCTCGGCGTGCTGGCCGGCGGGGTTGCGCACGATCTCAACAATATCCTTGGTCCACTAGTAGCCTACCCTGACTTGATCCTGTTAGATCTTCCCGATCGTAGCCCAATCCGCGAAGACGTTTTGCAGATCAAGACGGCAGCAGAACGAGCTGCTGCCGTCGTGCAGGACTTGCTCACTCTCGCCCGCAGAGGAGCATACCAGATGATGCCACTTGCACTTAACTCCGTCGTTCGCGAGTACACTCGATCACTGTCGTTTACCGAATTGAAAGTGAAAAACCCGGCTGTATTGTACGATATCGATCTGGCCCCCGATCTGCTCAATATCTCCGGGTCTATACCACACCTGACAAAAGCAGTGATGAATCTGGTGACAAACGCCTTTGAATCTATGCCATACGGTGGACGGCTCGAAATCCGCACCAGAAACCAAAGCCTGGACCGCCCTATAGATGGATACGAACACATTCCACCTGGGGACTATGTCGTTCTACAGATCGCGGACACCGGAACGGGCATTGAAAAGGAAGACCTGGGCAGGATTTTCGAACCATTTTATTCCAAAAAGAAAATGGGGCGCAGTGGCAGCGGACTCGGTTTGGCCGTCGTCTATGGCGTGGTACACGATCACAAAGGGGCGATTAACTTGAAAACCGAACTGGGCAAAGGCACCGAGTTCGCTATCTATTTCCCAATAACGCGAGAAACACTGGCCGAACCACAATTATATGACCAGGATTTGAGCGGAAACGAGACCATCCTGGTCATCGATGACCTGGAAGAACAACGCATCATCGCCAGCAGATTACTTTCATTACAAGGCTACACTGTCGTCACTGCGCCCGGGGGACGATCGGCGATAAACTACCTTGAAACCAACAGCGCCGACCTTCTCGTTCTGGATATGATTATGCCGGACGAATGCGATCCCGAAAGCGAGTTTGATGGTTTGGATACGTATCGAGAGGCGATCAAGTTACATCCCAACCAAAAAGCAATCATTGCCAGCGGATTTTCTGAAACTGGGCGCGTCAAACAAGCACAACAGCTTGGGGCGGGACAATTTGTCAAAAAACCGTATACGCAAGACAGGCTTTGTCGCGCCGTTCGACAAGAATTGGACAAGTAGAAAGGCAGCCGGATCACTTGAAAGAATCTCCAGGCAAACATCCCTTACAATCACATCCAGCCGGGCACCCCATACCCGTTCAACCCAAAGAACGGTTGGAATTTGTGGACGTTTTGCGCGGATTTGCTCTGTTTGGCGTTTTAGCTGCCAATATGGCGGGATATAGCGGCTTACCACGCGCGCTGCCACCTGCATCGGAGCCGTTCAACCGGACCATTGTATTGTTGATTCGGTTTCTGATTGAAGCCAAATTCTACTCGCTGTTTGCCCTACTTTTTGGCTGGGGAGCGACCGTGCAGATGGCACGCGCCCAAACGCGTGGCACCAAGTTTGTCCCATTCTATCTCAAGCGACTTTTCTGGCTGCTCGTCTTCGGCCTGCTGCATAGCACATTGCTCTGGTCTGGCGACATTCTGTCCTATTACGCCGTACTTGGCATCCTGTTGCTATTTTTTCTCAAGCGCTCTCCCAGGCAGTCCTTGATTGCGATGACACTTTTGCTTTGTTTTACCATTGTCCTCAACTTGCCGGGCGAAGCGATGGATACGTTTCGTGCCTGGTACCAGGATACAACGTCGTTCCTCCACACCCGCCCATACCCGTCTGGCTCATACGCGGACGGTTCTTATCTTGAGATCTTGGCGCTTCGTATGCAAGACGCAAACCAAATGCGCGCGAACTCGCTCTACACCTTTGCCCCTGTCCTGGCCATGCTATTGTTGGGACTGTACATTGGCAAAACAGAGCTATTCTTTGAACGTCATCGGCACCGTCTGCTATGGAAGTGGATCATGTGGAATGGATTGTTTGTCGGCACGATAGGCAATGGCCTATACGCCCTTCTCTTCGCGCGCCCCGACCTGGTGCGTCCAGATTATCTACGAGCAGTACAGGTAGGTATACGCGTGATTGCTGCCCCGGCGATGATGCTCTTTTACGTGAGCGGCATCCTGTTTCTGATACAACAAACCCGTTGGCGCGACCGTTTGATGCCGCTGGCCATGTTGGGGCGAATGTCGCTGACCCATTACCTTTTGCAATCAGTGGTTTGTGCATGGATCTTTGACGGGTATGGTTTAGGGTTATATGGCGAGGTGGGTGCAACAGGTGGGCTGATCTTGACCATCGTCATCTATGCCGCACAGATCCGTTTCAGCCAATGGTGGTTGGAGCGTTACCCATTTGGGCCGATGGAATGGCTGTGGCGAACGCTCACCTATGGTTACCAGACAACCAGACGCAACAAACGCGATGACACGACGACGAGATCGCCGTCACTTGCCAGGCGTAAAACAGTCATATGGATCGTCGGCATCACAGTCGTCGTCCTGGTAACTGGCGCACTCGTTTTCCGGTTCACGCGTCCCAAACAAACGATCGCCGAGGTCGGGCACAACGTCGTACTGGTGACGGCGACCCCAAACCAACAGCAAGCAGAGCCAACAAAACCGGCCGAAACACCCTCGGTCAAACCAGTATCCTATTCTCCCGATCCGGTTGCTGCGTCAGGTAGCCCGATGGCCTTGGCCTCGACCTTTGACATCGACGCGGCTTTGGCTGAAATAACGACCCTGACCGGAGCCGCCTTTGCAGGTCGAGGCGCCGGGTCACCGGGAGGCTGGGCCGCAGGAGACTATATCGCCGAACAGTTCGCCAGGTATGGGCTGCAACCCATCGGCGACGTGGGGACTTTTTTCCAATCATTTCCAATCGAGTATATTACTTTGGCAGAGGAAACGCACCTGGCTATCAGAGGCCCGGACGGAACACTCTATGACCATTACCTGCCTTACCAGGACTTTTCTACCATCCTGAGATGGTACGCCGGTGCAGGATCGGTCGATGCCCCGGTCGTTTGGACCAACAACTGCGCGAGAGAAGATTTTGACACAGTTTCGGTCGTAGACAAGGTAGTTCTGTGTCGCTATCGTTCCCTGCAAGACGCGCAGCGTAACGCCATCGAACACGGCGCTGCCGGCTTGTTACTGTTATCCAATCCCACCGAACAATATCCTCCCGATTTTGCCGCCCCGTATTACGAGCCTTGGGTACCAGTGCCGCTCCCCACCCTCTTTGTTTTTCCAACTGTCATCGACGAGATGCTGTTAGGCAGTGGCAAGTCCGCCCACGACCTGTCGATCAGCTTTGCATCTTTTCCCCTCGCTACATATGTTCGAATGACGGTCTCGACAATTGGATCGGGTGCGTGCGCGCGCGCGATGTGTCAGGGTCGTAACGTTCTCGGCGTCCTTCCGGGGCGCGATCCAGATTATGCCGATCAGGTCCTCATTCTCGGTGCACACTATGACCATATGGGGCGCTCCCCAAACGGCACGACCTGGGCTGGGGCCAATGACAACGCATCAGGTACGGCTGTGCTGCTTGAGGTCGCCCACATGTGGCACGAACATGGCTACGTTCCCCGGCATACTGTGATTTTCGCCGCCTGGGATGCCGAGGAAAAAGGCTTGATCGGGTCCAGTTACTATGTGCAACATCCCCGCTATCCGCTCGAGAACACCGTCGCCATGCTTCAACTCGACATGGTTGGTGCGGGTAGCGAGACACTGGTCATCGATGGAGACCCTGGCCTGGCGGAACAGATCCGCGTAGTGGCAGAATCGTTAGGTGTTGAAACGATCAACACAAACTCTGGCCGCAGCGATCACGCCCCTTTTCTGGCTGCCGGATGTGCAGCGAATCTGTTGATCTGGGACTCGAGCCAAGATCCCACTTATCATCGCCCTACGGACACAATCGAACACATCGATCCTGATCGCATGTCATCGATACTCAAGATCGTAAATATCTTGCTGTTGGGAATGACCGAAGGCGAGCCAGCCATCCAGGAACTGATCGCCCAACGCGTTGCGGCAGTTGAATCGAACGACATAGAAGCATTTGTGGATACATCTTTATCACAACAACAGGATGCTGATCGTGCCTGGTTTTTGGACCTGCAGACACTTTCACCCTCCCGGTTCGCCATCAAAGCCACTCGCCTGGATATTTTGGGCG
Organism: Anaerolineae bacterium; assembly: GCA_016929205.1. Next base: position 5,935 of record JAFGJF010000616.1, on the reverse strand, counting down.
ACGTAGCAACAGCCCGTATAGCGATCACGGTCGACTACCTGGTCGAGCAAGAATCCAGAAAACGCACAGCATCGATGGCGGCACGATTCGTGCACACTGAAAATGGCTGGAAATGGGGGGGGCCCGAACTAACCTGGTCCAGGCAAGAGGTAGGAATGACAGTCGCGTCTTCACCGGGAAATCAAACCAGGCTGGACGAGTTAGGGCAGCAGGCCGCGCTGCAATATGCCGACATTGCAGCCTTGTTGGGCCTGCCTCCGGAATCAGATTCAACACTCATGGTGTTTCCAGATGCCGAATCGCTGCGCACAAGCACGGCATTATCCCTGCCTCCAGGCCAAGATTGTTGGGTTGGGCCCAGTACAGTGAAACTGGTCTATCGAAAAGAAATAAGCTCCAGCATTGAGCTATCCAGCGCGCTGACGCAACTTGTACTGGCCAACGCCGGCGTAACACAACAAACCACACCCTGGCTATGGGATGGACTACCGCTGGTCCTCCAGGCACAACGAGGCGAAAGCACGGCTTTGCACATCCAGGCACTACAACGTGCCTTTGCTGAACAAGACAGCCTGCCCGGTGAGACACAAGCCTGGGCAGCGGTCGAATACCTGCGACAGCAGCTCGGCTGGCAGGGACTGGGACGGCTCGTTACCGCGATAGGACAGTCTTGCCTTGAGGCAGCGTGCCAGGACCAAGACGATTTGGAAACCATCCTGACCGATATCAAACCTAACTGGTCGGACCACCCGGATCACGATTTTGAAACAACCTGGCAGACGTACTGGCAAAATCGGATCGCGGCAGCGCAGACGGCATTGGATACACTGTTAAACACCCGCACAAAAGCAATCCTGTCCGGCGACAAAGCCGCCTTTATGCGCACAGTAGATCAGGACAACTCTTACCTGCAAGCAGAGCAGCAACAATGGTTTATCGATCTGTCCAGTCGCCATCCCATGCACCTGGCGTCCAGCGGCGTCCCATTGGCGTTGCACCAGGACGGCAGCATACTCGCATGGGTCACAATGGAATACGGATTCGAACAGGCAGCTAGCGAGACGTTTACCTGGCAAGTTCAGTTTAACGCGGGAGAAACCGGACTTTTGTGGGCCGGCACCCCGTTTGAATTGCTAGCCAGTGCGCAGGTGCAGGTATACTATGCGCAGGAACTGGAACCATTCGCCCAAGAGTTGCTAACTGAAGCACAGATGGTGCGCACGAGAATCTGCACGGACCTGAAACTCGAATGTCCGAAAGAGACGGTAATCCAGGTATATGATACCGACGACGCTTTCCAGTCATCGATCCCCCTGTCGGTCTCGGAAACACGCTGGCTGTCCGATTGGGCCCAAACAAATGAATCGCTCAAGCTGCGTGTGGTCAAATCACGTCCGGCAGACGCATACCGTTCGACTCTGACCATATTGATGTCTCGCCATCTATTGCGTACAAGCGGCGTCGAAACCGAGTGGCTGCTTCGTGGGATCGGGCTGTATCTTGCCCAAAGGCTGGATGGCGGGCAGATGGAGCGACAAATCGCCAGCGATCTGGCCCAAATGCGAGAGGCCGTTATCAACCAAGAACTGAATGATCCTGCATCGTCATTGCCCGCCCCGCATATGCTGACCCAAGAACAGATCCGGATGACAAACGCGCAAACGTGGGATATGCTGCGTTTCCTAGTACAAACCCTTGGTTGGGACAAATTGATTCAACTGGTGCACTCGATCCAGCAAGGGTTGGACTTGGAAATGGCATGGCAGACTATCTGGCCGGCATATTCGTTCGCCGAATTCCGAGCAGATTGGATGCTCTCCCTGGAAAATGCCCACGTCACGCCCTACGAGCTGGAAATTGCCCGTGCGTTTGATGCCGAACGCGCGCAAGCGCATATCGCCGCGCTTGTCGGCGCCGAATTCGCCGGCCGTCAAGCCGGATCGCCGGGTGCCGAAAAAGCGGCAGACTATATCATGCACCGGTTCGAAGAATATGGGCTGATGCCTGCCGCTGCGATCACCCCAACACTCTCTGGACAAACGGCCGTTTCCTTTTTTCAGCATTTTCCGATCAGCTACACCACCTTGATGGCCACGCCAGGTTTTGAGATCGTCGATGAAAACGGCAAGGCGATGGCTACCTTGATCTACCGCCAGGATTTTACGTTGCCGCGAGGCACAGCCTTTGGCGGCGCCATAACGGGCCAGGTGATTCTGATCCACACGTCGGACTATGGTGAAATGTACCTGGACGGCAAAATCGCACTGCGACTTGTTTCGGACGCGGTCGAGAACGAAGTGGCGCAGGCCATCGAGCACGGTGCAGGCGGCTTGATCTTGCTCGACAAAAAAACGAGCACGAAATCGATGCTGTCCAAAGCCCCGTTTCCGGTGACGGCTTTGCCCGAGGAGACCATCCCAGTACTGATGCTCTCAAACAAGGGCTACGATCGCTTGTTCGATCTGGTTCCGCTGGAAATAGCCAATGCGTTGAAAGCCGGAACATCGCTGCCGGCGCTGCCACTCGGCCTGGAGGTACACATAGACGTACCACTCTGCGCCCCGAAGACGGTCGAGTCGGCCAATGTACTGGGACTGCTGCCCGGTGCCGATCCACTTTTTGATCAAGTCGTCATCATTGGCGCCCATTACGATCATGTCGGTGATGATCCTGACCGGCGATATTCGGGCCAAAACGACAATGCCAGCGGCATCGCCTTGTTGCTCGAAATCGCACGCCTGTGGCACGAAACAGACTACCGCCCGCAGCGCAGCGTGCTCTTTGCAGCCTGGGGAGCTCAGGAGCCGGGCGAGATCGGCTCGCGCTACTATGTTGCCCATCCCGCGCTGCCACTAACCCGCACGGTTGCCGCAATCCATCTGGATGCGGTAGGCGGGGGAGATGGATTCTTTCTTCAGGTTGAAGGCACCCCCGCGCAAGAAGGTTTGCTGCGCTTTGGATTCCAGGTAGCAGAAGAGCGTGTCGACGGGCGGCTGGCGTTGGCCAAACCATCCGATCAGGGCGACCACCTGCCTTTCCGCGAACGGGGGGTTCCTTCCACACTGGTCGCCTGGCGAGATGCAAGCGAAGAAAACCTGCCCGACGAGATGGCCGACCAGGTGGAACCATATCGGCTTGGTGTGGCAGGTCGTATGGTCATATTCGCACTTGTGAGCATTGCCAAATGAATCAGCGCGATTGATTGACTGCTTTTATCCCATCCGCGAGGGTTTTCTATAGACCTGATCCAAAGTGGCGTGCGTTCGATCCCGTAACAGACCTATGCCCGGCACAGGTGCAGCTTGGCGATTTGTGTCCGCAAGCGAGACTCGCCGATGAGCGAAATTCGCCGAGCACACAGGCCGGACATAAACGATCAAAGTTCGGCCATCTGACGCTGTGCCTGCCGATTGCTGGCCCACACCCAGATGAGGGGTCCAAAGGCAAGCAGTCCCAACGGCAAGCTCAACAGAACGAGCAAAATGCCGATGCCAATCACGGCCAAAACAAGCCCCAGGAGAAAACAAAGCAAAGCAATGACACCAATGACCAACGAAGCGACGGTTGCCTTTTGCATCGACATCAGCTTGATACCATAGATGTGTCCATTTTGACCGTTGACCCAAACAGGATAAACATCCTCACCTTCTCGATAATAGGTTACGTAGGCCGGCACAAGAAGCTGAGTCCAATTTAGCCCCTTGTATTGGGCACGCATCCCCCAATTTCGGATGTGCTCGGCGCCACTGGCAGCCTGGCATTCGACGGCTGCTGACCGGTTCAGCGCGCTTTCGGCGTCAATCCATGCCGCATCAGGTTCGTAATCGGGAATGCGAACAACCCCTTCGGCAACAATACGAGCGGAATAGGGCTTTCGCGTGCGCAAACTGTAACCGCCGAGGCGAGACATCCACTGCTCGTGCTGGGTCAGGGCAGGCACAGCAATGTTGTCATAATGCCGATCCAACGTACCCACACGAACCTGCCAGCGGGTGCGCGTTTCGGTGATTTCCTGAGATAACCATTGTCCACCTTGATACTGCTCTCGAAAAGAGGCCGCCTGATAGTCGTACCCCACTTCAGCCTGCCACGCTGCTTCCACGTCACCGTCTACCAGCCACAAAGGCAAAAAGTAACGCTGCAAGCGCTGGCCCAGCCCCTTGGCATTCAATTCGCCGGGACGTAACCACATGCCTTTGCACCACGCTGCAAGCGCATCCTCGGCCCGTTGCCGGCCGATTGCGAACGGAATCACCAATTCCGGCCGCTCGCGGCGAATTCGCTCTGGCTGAGACGTAAGTGTAGCCCGCAAGCAAACAGGGCAAATTGCCAATTTGATCTCATCCGCAGCCAGGTGTGCACTATGGCAGTGAGAGCAGTAAAAAACGTCAAGGGAGGTGCCCCATGTCGTGTTGATCTCTTGCTCTAAAACGCTGTGTTCAGTCATCTTCCTCCCTCAAATGTCATCAGCAGAGCGCGCCTGGACAAAAAGATAAATAGATGCAGCCACACCGGCAATGAATAGGACAAAGGCCAAAGGCAGGACAAAAACACCGATGCCAAACAGCAATAACAACAACCCCAGTATCCCGGTCAGGATGCCGGGCAAAAGTGCAAGGCCTATCGCCAGCCACACACGCAACCAGGCCACCGGCTTTTGGCCGGACACGGTCCCGGTCTGGCCGTTGACCATAGCGTGGTAAACCCGATCCTCAAATGTATACGCTGCCAGATAAGCAGGCAGCAGCACATAACGCCATCGTTCCTGATCAAAATCTGCCGCCATGCTGAAATCGCGCACGCGCGATGTAGAAATATCCCGGTAACAGGCATCCTGGGCTTGATCGCGCATCCGCTGTTTTCCAACGACCCAGGCCGGTTTTAGTTGAATATCATATCCTTGCGCTCGCCATCCCGCCAGATAGCCAGCATCGTATTCCGTCAGCCTGGTCAAATCATAGGGATACAGCTTTTCCAGCAATACTGTACTGACTTTATCGGTGCCATAGATCAATAGATTCTCGATTGGCACACGAACGTGACCGTTTTCCCATCGCCATTCGACAACCGTCTCTGTCTCCCACTTGCCATCGCGATAACGACGCTCTTGCTTTTCGTATCCGACCTGTGCTTTCCACTTGGCATCAATATTCGCGTCAAAAACCCAAAAAGGAAGGTACATCCCCGTAAAACGCCCGATTGCATCAACCTGGCGCAGTTCCGGAGGATGCATCCATCCCTTGCCCAACCACGCCTTGACGGCTTCTTTACATTGCGTTTCATCGACAGCAAAGGGCACGAGGTATCCTGGACGGATGAAATCATGCATCGCTGCATAGCCGGCGACACGATTTGAATTGCAGAATGGACAAGTCGTGGACAGCGCCCCGCTCTCGGCGTTAAAAACCGCATTACATGATTCACAATGAATCTCTCGGCGCTCGTCGTCCTTGGTTCCCCAACCCTTTTCCGACCGATCCAGTGCTTCCAACGTAAATTCAAAGCTGTCGGCTGATAATCCGACGACGCGGGTTCCTACCTCGTGCTTGTAACCGCAATAGGGACAAGACAACTGCTGGCCACCGGCATCAAAAGCGGTAATGCCGTGGCACTGCGGACAGCGAAACGTATGTGCGTCTTGCTTTTCTTCTTGCGCAGGTGCAGGCGCATACACTTGAATGCCCGGTACCTGAGAAGGCACAGGAACAAAACCCGGCGGTGGAGTCCAATCATCCAAAACCATACACTCACCTCTCAAGCATGAACTCGTCTCCAAACGACAACATCCTATCAGGGATGAATGTGCAGAGTATAACACAAGTTCCAGACAAGAGCAAAGACACGGTGTTCTTGAATACCCTGCCCAAATGTATGTTTCTTGACAACAAAACTATTGTATGCTAGCATACAATAGCCATACTGAAAGGCCCAAACT
>JAFGJF010000097.1 GCA_016929205.1 Anaerolineae bacterium | reverse complement strand
TCGGGCTCGACCGTCACCTCTTCGTCGATCGGCGAGAACGTGAGCGTCGAGCTGCCCGCGCGCATCTGCGAGCCGGGCGACAGGTACGCGCGCTCGATGCGGCGGCCGTCGAGCCAGGTGCCGTTGGTCGAGTTGAGATCGACGAGGATATCCCCCTGCGGTGTTCGCTCAATACGAGCGTGGTTCCGGGACACTTGAGGGGACTGCAGCGGCAGGTTGCTTTGCGGGTCGCGGCCGATCGTGATCGCCTGGACGGTGGCAAACAGGCTGGTATCGACAAACATCGTGCCGCGATCGGGCGCACCACCGCCGGGGTGATGGATGGTCAGGCTGATCGAGTTGCCTTGTACGTCGCCAATGCGAATCACATCCTGGTGCAACAACGGACAAGGCTGTTGCGGCGGGATGCGCATCCCATTGAGATAGGTCCCATTGCGCGAGTTCAAATCCGTAAGCTGCAGCACGCCCGCCTGGCTGTCAATGCGCGCATGGTGCCCGGATACGGTTGGATAGCGCAAAACAAGATCGTTGTCCGGCATTCGCCCGATGGCGATCGCCGGCTTGTCCAACGCAAAGGTGTCAGGCACTTGCCCGGGCCACTGAATGGACACATACGCGCCGCCGGACAACACGGATGTCGCATCCGACAAGGCGCGACCACACTGCGTACAGTGCAATGCGTCGGGCTGCATTTGAGGAGCACCACAATGAGGGCAATACGTTGGCATGGTTGTCTCATCCTTTTTTCGTGTGCGCAATACATCAGCCAAGTGAAGAACATATCCAGTGTAACACGGGTCTCTGGAAGGGTCAAGTAAACACGGATCACACAATACGGCTGTGGCAAAATCGACATCACATGCGTCTTTGCGAGGAGCGGAGCGACGAAGCAATCTTAAAGGCTGCTTCAGATAGCGTGGGGATTGCTTCACTACGTTCGCAATGACAGATCCAGACGGGTTGCCAAGTTACTTTGCAACAGCCATAGATCAAACAACGGATAGAGACAAATGATCGACGCGTATAGGGCATCGATTTGCACGCCAAGTTGAGCAATGCTATACTGTCTCACAGCGGGTGGATACTCCGAGATGGCGGACCGGAAAAAAAGCGCACCCCAACCGATCGCACGCAAGCGAGACCGAGGAGAAAAGGTGGACAAACAACTCGAGATCTATATCGAAAACATGGAATGGCAGATAGCCAAAATGGTAGACGGCATCCAGCAACTGGGCGATGAGCAAATGACCTGGACGCCGCTTGGGATCAACAATTCGATTAGCTGGCTCATCGGCCATTTTGCCGGCGTGCTGTGGGAGTGTTACGGCCTCGCTTCGGGCGACAAAATCGAGGCCAACCTGCTGGATTCCGGCATCCCCGAGGGCTGGCTCAAAAACCTGACCTTTGACGAGAACGCCCCCCTGCCCGGCGTCTCGGGCAGCGAGCGCGCAGCCTATCTGCAAAAGGCCTGGGCAACGCTCAAAGACTACCTGGTTGAACACGATCCCGGCTGGCAGTCTGTCCGGGTGATACGCCCGCCCGATCAGATCAAGTCAATGTGGTGGATGCTGCACCACTGCCTGATCGACGCTGGCTACCACACCGGGCAGGCGAGCTATTTAAAGATGCTGATTGCAGTCGGCGCGGACGCCATCACTTGAGGCGAATAGGAATATCTGCCCCAGTGGTTATCCATCACCCACACGGCGCCGCACAAGTCAGAAAAACGATCACTCCGGATTGCCTTGAATGGAGGATAGCACGATGAAACAATCACCTGAAGCTCAGCAGACAACGCCGTACGATGCGCTGTCTGCCCCGGCCCGGGACCAGGTCAAGATCACCCAGATCAAAGCGATGCAGCCCAGGCACGGCGTGACGCTGATCAAGATCGAAACCGATGCCGGGATCGCCGGCTATGGCCCCTGCGGCGGGAGTGGTCCGTTCGCCAGGGCAGTCATCGCCGAACTTGAAGGCCCCCGGCTGCCCCACCTGGGATTGATTGGCAAGGACCCATTGGCCATCCAGGTGCATTTCCAAAACATGTTCTATGCCTACCCTCAACGCCGGCGCCAGGTCCGCGTCTTGAGCGGGATCGACATCGCTTTGTGGGACCTGGCAGGCAAGATACTGAACCTGCCCGTCTGCAAACTGCTGGGGGGCAATTTCCGCGACCAGATCAGGCTCTATTCCCACTGCTCCGGCGGCGATTTTTTGGACCGGGCGGCCTGGCGGGATCGGGCACAGGAGCTTAAATCCGACCCGAGAGGGTTCAAGGCCTTCAAAGTCGACATCCACCATCCCCTTGGCATCCACATGCAGCAAACGATCACCAGCATCGATCCGCAGCAAGCGCGCACCGTCCGCAAAGCCTATGCGCTGGCCCGGGAAGCCCTGGGGGAAGAGATCGACATGATCGTCCACTGCCACGCCGAATTGGACGTGCCCAGTGCGATCCGGGTCGCGCAGGCAGTCGAACCGATCGAGCCGCTGTTCTTTGAAGATCCGCTGATGCCGGCCTTTTCCGAATCGTGGTTGGCGCTGCGCCGCAGCACGCGCCTGCCGATCATGACCGGGGAGAACATCGAACTCGCCGAGAACGCGCTGCCTTTCCTCCAAAACCAGGCCGTGGACTGCCTGCAGCCGGACTTGATCAACGCCGGTGGGATCACAGGCACCAGGCTCATCGCCGATCTGGCGGCACTGTACCGCATCCCCGTCTGCCTGCACAACGTCAGCGGCTATGTGCTCGATATGGCCTCGCAGCAGTGGTCGGCAGCGGTATTCAACTGCCCCATGATGGAATGCCGGCGCAACGCCGACCAGGACAAGACCGCAGCGCGTCCTCCGGCGATCGAGGACGGCTATATGCACGTGCCCAGCCTGCCCGGCCTCGGGCTAGAGTTGGATCTGGACTATATAAAGGCCACGCGGGCCGAAGGGGAACCGTGGTGGGGCTAGGCATCCGCATCCGCGGCGGTAGAGGGCCATAGCCGGTCCTGACCACGAATGCAGTACAGTCGCCAGTGAAAGATCATCTCGCCTGGTCGAAAAGGATATCACCTGATCGTCGACGTTGTTTGCCGAAACGCGTTACACAAATCCTGCCGATTCCAACAGCGAATCGGCCATACTGCGTGCCCGGAACGCCAGCAACGAACGCACGGTGTCGCTTGGCCACACCCGATGCCACAACACCAATTCCCGCTGCATCTCGGCCATTTCCGCAGCCAGTTCCAGGGGAACACAGGGCGCACTCCATTCCATCAGCACTGCCCCTTCGCGCAATAGATCGGCCACGATGTGATCGAAACGCGCATCCTGGGTGCGGGAGCTTAACCGGGTCAATGTCGATGCCAGATTGCCCACCTGGCGCGGCCATTCATCTTGCAGATAACGCTCGCGTAACCGGGATCGATTCATGCTTCTACCTTCAGCAAACGACGGACAATGGCCTCGAACTGCTTTCGCAGATCCGGTGACTGCAATTCCAGGCTGCGGTTCCCTTGGCGTGGGCGAATATTGATCAGCGACTCGAATCCCACTTCTTGAATGTTTGGAAACCAGTCCCCGCCCCAGATGCTTTCCTGTTTGCTTCCCTCTTCTAGCAACGCCTGTTCGCAATCAGCATACAATTCGCCACCCCCAGCCAGGATCCCGCATTCCAGATCGACGGCAAGCTTGGTGAAATTGCCAAGCGTTTCCTGCATCTCGGCAATCTGTGCCGCCGCGGCAGGCTCTCTAATGATCAGGATACTCATCCATTCCTCCAAGTTGAACTGGCATCAGTATATCACAAAGGTCCAACTTTGGGTACTCTGACACGAATGGCAAAAGAAAACGCTGGGCACCCTCTCTGACCGTGCCCGCCGCAAAACACAAACCTGCTCCCATTTATTCCTGGTTGGATGACCCTAACACCTTGTATCGCTGCCGCCAGGCCTCGCGGTTGGCCTGGCCGAACTCGGGCAGAAATCCCTTTTTTTCGGCATAACCTGCCGCCCACATCGTGTACATCGACATCGGCCGACGTGCTGCCAAAGCCTGGCTACGCTTCCACTCTGCTATCCCATTGAGAGCGGTTCATCCCCGGCAATCCTTTCTTGACTTTTTCCAGGCGGACTGCTTCTTGCGCTCGCCGGTGTTCCGGGATATGACTGCAACTGCACCCCCAACTGCGGGTCGTAGAAGGCGTGTCCGGCCCACGCGCCATCAGCGTCGGTGAGCAGCACCGTGCTGCCGGCCGAATCATGCCGGTTGCAAGATTGTACGATTATGGATATAATCCAAGCAATGAACAACGATCGTAACCGGTCGGGGATGGAGGCCACAATACCCACAAACGCTCAAGACACCCTGGCACAAGTAAGACAAGCGGCGATGAAACGCATCCTATTCTTACCCCACACCCTCGACCCGATGAACCACCCCGAGCGAATGATCACGACGCGCTGGGAAGCAGACTGGCGAACGCGAAGAGAGAAATGAAAATGGAATGTCTTTACTGCAAAAGCACCCTGGTTCGAAAAAAGCGAGCTATACGGCCAGTAGAAAAGGATATCACCTAATCGTTGACGACGTGCCAGCCTGGGTCTGCGAGCAATGTGGCGAACCGCTCTTTGATGAAGAAACGGTGGACGTGATTCAAGACATGCTGCGCCAGGTCGACATGCGTATGGAAAAACTGGCTGTGCCGGTCGCCGCAATGTAAGCGCGCTGCACGCTTGTCTTTTCCGGTTGTAGTGGAATGGCTGAAACACGACAACGAATGGAGAAAAAACGAATTGCAGCCCTGGCCTGAATTAGCCGATCACGCCCGGCAGATCCACCTCCCGACCAGCGATCTGTCTCTCTATCTGTACGATACCGGTCCATCGGATGTCCCACTGCTGGTGCTGATCCACGGCCTGGGAGACGAAGCCGATACCTGGCGGCACCTGGTCCAGCCGCTGTCCGATCACTACCGGGTCGTGGCGCTCGACCTGCCCGGTTTCGGGCGCAGCGACCAACCACGTCGAGCCTACACCATTCCGTTCTTCCAAACCGTCCTGGCAGAGCTTTTGGACAAACTCGGACGCACGCAGGCTATCCTGACTGGTCATTCGCTGGGCGGGGCGATCGCGCACGCGTTCACCCTGGCCCATCCCGACCGCGTGAACCGGTTGATCTTGATCGGCGGATCGCTCGTGGCGCGTTCGCAACGGCTCGACCTGGCAACACTGCTCTTCCTGGTGCCGGGGTTGGGAGAGTGGATGTATACTCGCCTGCGCACAGATCCGGAAGCCGCTTACCAGACGCTGCAGCCTTATTACGGCGACCTGGATAACCTGCCCGAAGCAGATCGGACTTTTCTGTTCCAACGGGTGAACGAACGGGTCTGGAGTGACGGGCAGCGGCACGCCTTTTTCTCGACCTTTCGCCACCTGGCCCGCACTTTGCCGGCCCGGCAGCGAAATCTCGCCGCAGAGCTTGAAAAGCTGGCGACGCCCACGACGGCGATCTGGGGCGAACGTGACCGGATCAATCCGGTCGAAAATGGGCGCATTCTGCTGGACCTGCAGCCGTCTGTGCGGCTGGTCATCGTACCGGATGCCGGGCACAACGTGCACCAGGAGAATCCCAAAGCCGTCCTGGCAGCCATCCTCGAAACGGAAGCGGCATGAGCAAAGTCGTCCAGTTGACCCAACAGATTAGAACTCACTACCCAGAACTCGAGGTCGAAACGGCCGTCCTGAACCAGGAAGGGCAGTACAACGACGTCTTGATCGTTAACGACGCCCTCGTCTTCCGGTTCGCCAAAGTGCCGGCGGCAATCGCGACCCTGCAGCACGAGATCGCCATCCAGACCCGTATCGCCGACCGCCTGTCATTGTCTATCCCCTATCCCATCTACGCCCATACCGAGACGACCGTCATTGGTGAAGCATTTGTCGGCTATCACATGATCCCCGGCAGACCGCTGTGGCGGGACGCATTCAAGGCCATCACCAACGCGAACGCCCGCCGCAGGATGGCCGTTCAGTTGGCCCAATTTCTGTACGAGCTGCACCACATCCCCGTGCGCGAGGTCATTCCGACCGGCCTGCCAATACGCGACACACGCCAGGAATGGGCCGATCTGTATCAGCGGATTCAGGCCAGGCTCTTCGGCTATATGCGCCCGGACGCCCGCCAGCAAACAAGCACACATTTCCGGGATTTCCTCGACAACCCGGATCGTTACGCCTTTGAGCCAGCGCTGAGACATGGCGATTTTGGCACCGGCAACATCATTTACGATCCGGTGAGCCTGTCCATCGTCGGGATCGTCGATTTTGGTGGGGCGGGGCTGGGCGATCCGGCGACCGACTTTGCCGGACTCTACATCTCTTACGGCGAACCATTCTACGAACACGGCTATGTTGTCTATCCTGAGATGGAGCAGGCTCTACACCGGGTTCACTTTTACTGCGGCACCTTTGCGCTACAAGAGGCCCTGTTTGGCATCGAAAACGACGACCAGGAGGCCTTTGAAAGCGGCATTGCAACTTATGTGTAACCTGTCGGCGCTCATCCCAGAGATGATCCCCGTCTCATCTAGTTGATCAAGGAGGCATAATGCAAGCACTGGTTTTGGAAAAAGTGGGCGTCCTCGCCCTGCGCGAGATCGAGATCGAAGAAACCATGGGGCCACACGACGTACGCATCGCGATTCGCAACGTCGGCATCTGCGGCTCGGACGTGCACTATTACGGGCACGGAGCGATCGGCTCGTTCGTGGTCCGCGAGCCGATGGTGCTCGGGCACGAGACAGCGGGCACAATCGTCGAGGTTGGCGACCAGGTCTCACAGTTCAAGCCCGGCGACCGCGTCTGCATGGAACCCGGCATCCCCGATCCGAACAGCAAGGCCTCACGGTTGGGGATGTACAACCTCGACCCCGCGGTGCGCTTTTGGGCCACGCCGCCAATCCATGGCGTGCTGCGCCCCACCGTCGTCCACCCCGCCGATTTTACCTTCAAACTGCCTGAAAACGTCAGTTATGCCGAGGGCGCGATGGTCGAGCCGCTGGCGGTCGGCATGCACGCGGCAAACAAGGCCCAGATCAAGCCCGGTGACGTAGCTGTCGTGATCGGCGCGGGCACGATCGGGCTGATGACCGCCTTGTCGGCATTGGCCGGTGGGTGCAGTCAGGTTATCATGTCTGACGTGGTGCAGCCCAAGCTCGATCTCGCCGCCACGCTGGGGCCGATCAAGCCGGTCAACGTGACCGGCCAAAACTTGAGCGAGGCCGTGGTTGAGATCACCGATGGCTGGGGGGCCGACATTGTCTTTGAGGCCAGCGGCAACGCACAAGCCGCGGCAGGCGTCTTCCAGTTGATCTGCCCCGGCGGGCGGGTGGTCCTGATCGGCATGCCTGGCGGGCCGATCCAATATGACGTCGTCGCCGCACAAAGCAAAGAAGCACGCGTCGAGCACATCTTCCGCTACGCCCACGTCTACCCGCGCGCGTTGGCGTTGATGGGCAGCGGCAAGCTTGACGTCAAGCCTATGATCACCGACATCTTTGCCTTTGAGGAAAGCATCCGGGCATTCGAGTTTGCCCAGCATATGCCGCCGACGTCGATCAAAGTGCAGATCGAGCTGCCGGACTAGGCCTCACAAACAAAAAGGAGATGGTCATGTCGATCCCTGTCAAAATCACGATCATTGGCGCGGGCAGCGCAACCTTTT
>JAFGJF010000615.1 GCA_016929205.1 Anaerolineae bacterium | reverse complement strand
GCACTGCTGGGCATTGCCGGGGGCGCGTTCTCGGGCTGGCTGTTGGCCAACTGGCCTTTTCCGCAAAACTATGGCTACTCTTTTCTGATCGCCTTTGCCTTTGTGACCATTTCCTGGTTGGGGCTGGCCGCCAACCGCGAGCCGCCCAGCCCGACGGTCAAGCCGCGTACCACCCTGGGCAGCTATTTGCGACGGCTGCCCAGGGTACTGCGCCGGGATGGCAACTATGTGCGCTTTTTGATCGGCCATTCTGTGGCCGCCCTGGGCGCGATGGCCGGCGGGTTCTTTATGGTCTATGGCAAAGAGAACATCGCTGGCGCACTGGATCAAGTGGGTACGCTGACGGCAATCCTGGTCGGCACGCAGGCAGTGATGAATCTCCTTTGGGGATTGCTGGCCGATCGCGGGGGGCACAAGGCAGTGCTCTGCGGGGCGGCGTTTGCCATGGCACTGACCGCCGGGGTGGCCTGGCTGGCCAACTCGCCCGTATGGTTGTGGGCGACCTTTGTCCTTCTGGGAGTGGCTATGTCGGCCGACTCGGTCTCTCGGATGAACATTATTCTCGAGTTCTGTGTGCCCGAGGATAGGCCGACTTTTATCGGGCTGACCAACACCCTGCTCGCACCGGGCAGGACGCTGGCTCCGATCCTGGGAGGGGCATTGGCCACGTGGTTCGGCTATCGTAGCATGTTCCTGGTCGCCCTGGTCGCGTCGCTGCTGGGTGGGCTGATGCTGACCGTCTGGGTTCGAGAACCCCGGCACATCCAGCCGGTGTCCATTGTGGAAACCACATCCGGAATCTGAGCTGGCATGAACAACAGCACGGTAAGCAAAGAACGAACACGCGTGATCCGCCTGCTGCGCGAACAGAAACGACACATTGGGGACTTGTTCGCGGCCCTGGAAGGCAACGCGCGGGTGATTGTGATCACCGAAGGCATCGCTGCCATCTCTTTCCAATGGGTCGGGACCTATTTGCCGCTTTACATGTTGGCCCTGGGCGTGGATAAGCTCCAGGTCGGCGTGCTGTCCAGCGTGCTGATCTTGACCAAGCTGATCAGCACGCTTCTGGGCGGATACATGGCCGATCGCTTTGGGCGCAAGCAGGTGCTGGTGCTCTTTGACATCGTATGTTGGGGCATCCCTATGTTGTTGTATGCCATTGCCCAGAACCCCTGGTATTTTGTCATCGGCCGGCTGATCAATGGTTTTGTATACGTCGTGCTGCCTAGCTTTGACTGCCTGTTTGTCGAAGACGTGCCTGTTGAACGACGAACAGCGGTATTTGGCGCATTCTCTCTTCTGACGGCCGCTGCGAGCCTGTTGGCCCCAGTGGCCGGCGTGCTAGTCGCACAGATGGGAATCGTTTCCGCTGGCAGGCTGATCATGGCCACCTGTATGGTTTCTTCGGTGAGCATCGCCATCGTGCGTCAATTCACCATGCGTGAAACCAGCATGGGCCGGGAACGGATGACTGCCGTACAAGGTGTGCCCGTCCTGACTTTGATCCGCGAGTATGCCGAGACCATTCGCGCCGCGGTCAGGATCCGCCAAGTGCGTACCTTTTTGACCGTGCGCAATCTGGGAGCTTTTGTGACCACGATGTGGATGACCTACTCAGTCATCTATCTCACCGATGCGCGCGGCGTCGGTCTGGCTGAGTCGTCCGTCGCGGGACTGCCCTTTGTCTCAGCAGTGGTGTCGATGGTTATGATTCTGCTGGCAGCCGAACGGTTGACAACGAAACGGGTCTATGGCAGCCTGATCGCGGGGCAGATGTTATGGCTGCTCGGCGCCCTGTTTTTCGTGTTCGCGCCAACCAAGACAATAGGCCTAGTCATCCTGTGGGCGATATTTAGCGCCCTGAGTACGGCACTCTTTCGCCCCGCCGAACAGAGCTATTGGGCCAACCTCGTCACCGATCGAGAACGAGCCCAGATGTTCTCGGCCAGTTCGGCGCTGATGTCTCTCGTCTCGCTGCCGGCCGGGCCGCTGGCCGGCGCGCTGTATATACGCTTTTCCAAAGGGCCATTCTTGTTGGGCATCGCCCTTCAGGTTGTTTCGCTGGGCTTGGTTTTGAGTATACGAGACAAGCCTTCGAAGAGAATCGGCACGTAGGAATACGTGCCCCACGAACAAGGAGTTTGACATGACCTACAAACCGACGTTAGAATCCATACAACGACACACCGTGCCCGATTGGTTCCACGACGCCAAATTGGGCATCTTTGTCCACTGGGGGCTGTATTCGATCCCCGCCTGGGCGCCGCTCACCGGCGAACTGGGCAAAGTGGCCTGGGATGTGTGGTTCACCCACAATCCCTATGCCGAGTGGTATCTGAACACGATCCGCATCGAAAGCAGTCCGTCGCGCCAACATCACGTGGACACGTACGGCAAAGACTTTTCCTACTTTGACTTTGTACCCACGTTTAACGAGACGGTCCAAAAGTGGGACCCCAATTCGTGGGCCAACCTGTTTCACCAGGTTGGCGCTCGTTACGTCGTGCTGACGACCAAACACCACGACGGTTTTTTGCTGTGGCCCAGTGCCCATCCCAATCCCTTCAGGGAAAAATACTATGCACAACGCGACCTGGTGGGCGAGTTGACCGATGCCGTGCGCGCACAAGGGCTGAAAATGGGCCTTTACTATTCTGGCGGGATCGATTGGACGTTCAATAAAAAGGTCATTCAGGACATCCGCGATCTGCAAGCCGCCGTACCACAAGGCGACGATTACATCACCTATGCCAACGCCCACTGGCACGAGTTGATCGCCCGTTACCGGCCCTCGGTCATGTGGAACGACATCGCCTACCCTGCCGCCGCCAATCTGGATGCCCTGTTTGCCCACTATTACAACAACGTGCCCGAAGGCGTGATCAATGACCGCTTTACCCAGCGCTTTGAATTCAGCGAAGGGCAGATCGCCGGCAGCCGGCACTATGATTTTCGGACGCCCGAGTACGCCAGTTTTGACGAAATTACCGAATACAAGTGGGAAGCCACACGCGGTATCGGCTTTTCTTTTGGCTACAACCGCAACGAAGGACCGGACAGCTATTTGTCCGTGCAAGAGCTGATCCATTCTTTTGTCGACATTGTCAGCAAGAACGGCAATTTGCTGCTTAACATCGGACCGATGGCCGACGGCACGATCCCCGACATGCAGCGCGAGCGGCTGCTGGGGCTCGGCCAATGGCTTGAGGTGAACGGCGAGGCCATTTTTGGCACGCGTCCCTGGGTCAGAGCCAATGGCCAGACGGACCAGGCAATTGAGATGCGGTTTACGCAAAAGGACGGCACTCTCTATGCGATCTTGCTCGGAAAACCTGTCACTAACCGGGTTCAGATCGCCGGTCTACGGGCGCAGGAGGGCACTACCATCCACATGCTGGGGCAAAACGCGAAATCTGACTGGCGGCAAGGCGATAACGCTTTGACCATTACGCTGCCCGATCATCTGCCAGAGTCGCCGGCCTATACGTTCAAGATCACGCCAGCACCTTTGAGTACAGAAAGCTAGAGACTCGCTTTCTTTTCCTGTTGGCCGTATCCGAGTATAATTCACCTATGGACACAAGAACTCGCAACAGCGAAACCTTGGCGACTGATGCATACTATCCGCTTGTCGATCGCGTTGACGTGTACCGCGTTGATGCAAGCCGCGAGCTGGATCCCGAACGACGGTCCCGAATGGGGCAGTTTTTCACGCCTCCACCGGTTGCTCGCCTGATGGCATCACTGTTTAGCACATCAGGCGAGGAGATACGGCTACTGGATGCCGGTGCCGGGGTAGGGTCTCTGACTGCCGCGTTTGTTCAGGACGCTTGCCAGCGCCGTGTATCACCCTCGAGAATCTCTGCCCTGGCTTATGAAGTAGACCCCGCCCTGGCTGAGTATCTGGGCTTCACGCTGGCCGAATGCCAGGCACGCTGCGAGAGCCAAGGGATAACATTCATCAGCGACATAAAAACCCAGGACTTTATCCAGGCTAGTGTCGAAATGCTGATGGGAGGATTGTTCCCAGTTGAACGCTACTCTTTTAATCGTGCTATACTAAACCCCCCCTATAAAAAGATCAAGAGTAACTCGATACATCGGCGTATGCTGCGCAAGATAGGCATAGAAACTACCAATCTCTATTCGGCTTTTCTTGCTCTTGCTGCTGATTTATTAGAGCCAGATGGTGAATTGGTGGCGATTACGCCTCGTAGTTTTTGCAACGGCCCTTACTTTAAACCTTTTCGCAAACTTTTCCTAAGCACGATGTCGTTGCGACGCATTCACGTCTTTGAGTCGCGCGAGGAAGCGTTCAGCGAGGACGCCGTTTTGCAGGAGAATATCATCTTCTACGCCGTCAAGAATCGACAGCGAAGTAAGGTTGTCGTTTCCAAAAGCGACGGCCCTGACGAATCAAGTACAACTTTTAACGAGGTTTCATACGAACAGGTGGTGAGGCCAGACGATCCAAATCTGATCGTTCACATCACGACGACGGCAATGGATCGATTTGTCCTGGAGCGCCTCCAGGTGTTCACGCATTCGCTAGACGACCTGGGTATCACTGTTTCTACCGGCCGCGTCGTAGATTTCAGAGCTCGAGAGTTTTTGCGGGCTGACCCCGATCGAGATACTGTACCCCTCATCTATCCCGTCCACTTTGAGCAGGGTTTTGTTCACTGGCCTAAAGATGGTAGCAAAAAACCAAACGCACTTTTATTGGCGCCGCGCACGAAATCTCTTGTCCTGCCCTTTGGAAACTACGTTTTGACTCGGCGGTTTTCCTCCAAGGAAGAACGTCGCCGGGTTGTGGCTGCCATCTATGGGCCTAAACAAACCCCCAGCCCATACGTGGACTTTGAAAATCATTTGAATGTCTACCATTGTAACAATGCCGGACTGCCCGTCAGCTTGGCGAAAGGACTGGCCGTATTTCTCAACTCTACCCTGGTAGACAGTTATTTTCGCCAGTTCAATGGGCACACCCAGGTAAACGCAACCGATTTGAGAATGTTGCGCTATCCCAGCCGACAGGTTCTGGAGAAATTGGGGACTGCTGTCAGAGAAACATTTCCTTTACAAGGGCAAATCGACGCCTTGCTAGAAAGCGAGATCCAGAGTATGACCGAGATCCAATCCCCTAACCCGGTAGCGGCCCAGGAAAAATTAGACGAGGCTTTGATCATCCTGCAAGCATTGGGATTACCACGAGGCCAGCAGAACGAACGGTCCGCACTCGTCCTTTTGGCCTTGCTGGATCTCAAGCCAGATATGCAATGGTCCGAGGCGACAGCGCCATTGACAGGCATCACACCCGCTATGGATTTCTGCCGAGAACACTATGGCCGAAACTATGCTCCCAATTCCCGCGAAACCTTTCGACGGCAGACAATGCACCAGTTTGTCGACGCCTGCCTCGTCGTCCCCAATCCAGATGATCCCACTCGGGCAGTAAACAGCCCTAAATTCTGCTACCAGATCGAAGAAACAGCATTGGCGCTACTCAAGACTTTTGGAACGCACGCCTGGGAAACGAGTTTGGCAGCCTATTTGGAAAAAGTGGATATGCTCAAGCAACGCTATGCACAGGCACGCAAACTAAAGATGGTTCCTGTCACTTTGGGAGAAGGCCAAGACATCTATTTGACCTCTGGCGAACACAGCAAACTCACCAAGGCGATCATTGATGAATTTGCACCCAGGTTTGCGCCTGGCGGGCGCGTCATCTATGTAGGGGACACGGGCGAAAAGATGCTGTACTTGGACGAAAAGGCACTTGGCAGGTTAGGCGTAACCGTAGATGTTCATGGCAAAATGCCCGACGTCGTGATCCACCATGTGGAGAAGGATTGGTTGCTTCTTATCGAGGCGGTCACAAGCCACGGGCCTGTCGATGCCAAGCGGCGTGCGGAACTCGCAGCGTTGTTTCAGAAAGCGCGACCTGGTTTGGTGTACGTC
>JAFGJF010000096.1 GCA_016929205.1 Anaerolineae bacterium | reverse complement strand
GTCAATGCGCTCGCGGGCGGTCAGCTTGCCCTTGTCGTGCTGTCTCTGGATGCGCGAGACCCCGCCGCCCAGGCTCGCCGCTTGTTCCATTGCCAAAAGTCTATCCGCCGGATGTTTGCTATCCGCCGACATTCTCGTCCTCCTGCGATGAGTTTGTTTATTTACAATATCTTTTTAACTTGTTTGGTGGCTTGGAGACCAGGCCGATGTTTTTGGGACCCTTAAATTTCAGGACAATCCGCTCAAAGGGTACGCCATGCTCGAGATAGTACTGTTCGATGGCCTCCAGAAGCGCATCTCGCCCGAGCTTTTCCTCAGACCAAAAGTTGCAGCAAGGGATCAGGATCGTGGGACGGATCGTGGCTGCCTCTGCGGTAGCGCGCAGCGCTTCGTCGGGATGCAGTCCGACGATCAGGTCATAGTATGAGGCCATCGCCGGGCCAAACTCTTCCTGGCGGTTGGGCACGCCTTTAAGGACCCAACCGCGCGGATCGACGACTTCGCACGTATAATTGTACTTTTTGTTCAAAATGCGGGCGAGCATTCCCTGCCCGCCGGCAACATCGGCAATGTACTCGATGCTGTGCCCGTACCGATCATAGATGAACGCTGCCACAACGTCGAATCGGGTTGCATCTCCGTGAAAACGATGTCGCGCTCTCGCCTTCATTGTCCTACAGCAATCCCAACCACTGTCTGGACCTGCGCCAGGTCAGGGCGCCCAGGACGATGCCCGTTGTCACAAGGGCCAAGAACAGAGCCACCCACCGACGTTCCCACAGCAGCCCTGTCCGGACAAAGAGCCAGGTGTACGCTTGAACGGTCGCATAGTAGTCCATCACCGCTACAAGTGTCAGGCATCGCACCCACGGCTGTCGACGCCACAGGCCATAGGCTGAGAGCATCAATACGATTCCACCGAGCACGTGCAGGACCACAAACAGGACGAGTCCAGTGCACCGGTCCGATGTTGCGGAACACAGTGTGCTGCCCAACTCGGCCAGCAAGGCGCGTGACTGCCACAGCGTTACGGCTCGCCAAAAGCTGGCTGTCGCCAGCGCTGCCAGCCACAGCGCAAAGAGCCACAGCAGCAGCAGACGTCGAGAGTCCTTTCTGGAGCTGCCTGTCGAGTTCACAGGTTCCTTGTGTTGTAACACCAGTCTGAGGAAAAAGACTTGGGCGTGGACGGCTCAGTCCCAGGCGGCTTTGAGCTTGTCATATGTGTCCTGCATACTTTCAGGGATGCAACGGACCTGGCCCACCGTGGTCACAAAGTTTGTGTCTCCTGCCCACCGTGGGACGACGTGCATGTGAACGTGTTGTTCGAGGCCGGCTCCGGCGATCTTGCCCAGATTCACGCCAATGTTGAACCCTTCGGCATTGAGCGCCTCGCGCAAGACGGCCACGCATTTGTTCATCAGGGTCATCACCTCGGTCAGCACCTCCGCAGAGAGTCCCTCAAATGTGATCTGGTGTGCGTAGGGGATGATCAGCAGATGCCCATTGTTGTAAGGATACAAGTTCATGATCACGCTGCAATGCGCGCCCCTGTGCAGGATCAAGTACTCTCGGTTCAGGGAGGCATCTGCCTTGAATGCCTCACAAAAGACACAGCAGTCCGGTTTCTTGTTCAGAATATATTCGATTCGCCAGGGTGACCAAAGCTGTTTCAGGTTGTGCACTCCGTGCGTTGCGTGCCCACGTGTTCATAGGCCCGTGGGTCTACCGCCGGCTTGTGACAAAATAAGCGCCCAGCCAGGGCTGAGCAGGGGTATTGTACCTAGAAATGCCTATCTTGCCAAGTGTGGACTTGACGCAGCGTTCGATCTGTGATACCTTTCTGGCCGCTATGGATACTCTTACTGCCGCCGAAATCAGAGATGCACTCGCGACGACCCTGGTGGGCCGTACGGTCCACTATTGGCCGACCGTTGGCTCGACGATGGACGAGGCGCGCAGGCTGGCCGAGGAAGGTGCACCGGAAGGAACGGTGGTTCTCGCCGACGAGCAGACTACCGGAAGGGGACGTTTGCAGCGGTCGTGGTGGGCGCCGTCGGGAAGCAGCCTGCTGCTTTCGCTGCTGTTTCGGCCTTCCTTTGTACCTCTGTGGGCGCAGCGTCTGACCATGATCTGTTCGCTTGCCGTCTGTGATGCGATCTCGGAAGCCATCGGTACAGAGGTCGCAGGTTTGCAGGCAACCGACCGACAGGTCGGCGTCAAGTGGCCCAACGATGTGCTCATCGAGGGGCGCAAGGTATGCGGCATTCTGACCGAACTGGAGGTGACGAGCAGCGGCGTTCGCTATGCCATCGTAGGGATCGGGATTAACGTGAACGTGGAGTTTGAGGGCGCACCACGCTTGATGTCTCCAGCGACGAGCTTGTTGATTGAGGCCGGACGTCCGGTTTCACGTCGGGAGGTGCTGGTTGCGGTTTTGACCGGCATCGAGCGCCGCTACCTCGCCTTGCTGGAGGGACAGTCGTTCCACCAAGAGTGGGCGGAGCGGTTGACGACGTTGGGGCATCCCGTTCAGGTGAGAGGCGCTTCTGAGCGATGGGAGGGTCTGGCCATCGGTGTGGACGAGGATGGGGCGCTTCTGGTGCGTACAGAGGAGGGCAGCGTGCAGCGTGTCCTGGCGGGGGATGTGACCCTGCGTCCAGCACCGGACCTTCCCGGAAGCTCTGATTGATGTCACTTGAGCTCGGTTTCTCCGAGATGATTTGGGTGCAGCTATGGGGGCACCTGCCTGCTTCCGGGAAGGTGTAAATGATTGTCTGGCTTGGGTTTGCACTGGGGTTCGTCGCCCTGGGGCTGTCTCTGTATTGGGCCTTGGTGATCACCGAGGGGGCCTATCTTGGCCGGCGGGTGGTGGCCCTGCTGTACGATTGGACGCCGGGCTACTACGATCGCATCAAAGAGATTACCTGGAAACGGGATGGTGAGTGCCTGGTCGATCCACTGTTTGAGTGGATGGAAGGCGTCCAGCGCCCGCTGATCCTGGATGTGGGCGTGGGCACGGGGCGCTTTCCTAAAGCTATGCTGTCCGACGAACGCTTTGAGGGGCAGATCTGGGGGCTGGACCTTTCCATCGGTATGCTGCGCAAAGCTCGTGAGCGGATGGCTCCTTTTGACGGGCGCTGCACGTTGATCTGGGAGGACGCGGACGCGCTGCCCTTTCCCGACGAGACGTTTGACGCCGTGGTTTGCCTGGAAGCGCTCGAGTTTACGCCCCGTCCCGAGCATACGCTGGGTGAGTTGATGCGCGTGCTTCGGCCTGGCGGGGTGCTGTTGCTGACCAACCGTATCGGCCGCGCGCGGTGGTTTCCGGGACGCACGTACAACGATGATCAGATCGTGGAACTGCTGGTCCAGTATCCACTGCTGCGCATCGAGATCCATAGCTGGAACACGTTTTACGATCAAGTTTGGGTGCGCAAGTTCGGCGTTTTGTCCGTGGCCGGACGGGGCGTGGATGGCCTTGCGGATTGGCTGGAAGACGCAGAGGCGTACTGTGTGCAAGAGGACATTGTCAAGCCAATAGAGTGGGCAAAAGGGTAAATCGGCGAATGCGCCAAACTAGAAATGCGCGAACTTGGTACAGGTCAGACGCAGGGCGTAGAATAGGATGAGCGTGGTATGTCGGCAAGAAAACAGGCGCGGAACAAGCGGAAGCAAGATCCGCCGGTGCGGCCACAGTTATACCTGTCGGTGATGCTGGTGATGTTGATGATCGTGCTGGCCTTTATGGGGCAGTGGGATTGGGTGTTGGCGGTGTTTATCGGCCTGCTTGTGGGGAATGGACTGAGCACTTGGAAAAAGTCCTTCTGACTGTGGGGGCAGAGGACCTCTTTTTTTTGACAAACGTCCTCGGTCATGCTACAATCATGTCCGACGCTATGCGTCCGCCTGCGCCCGTAGCTCAATGGATAGAGTCACTGACTTCGAATCAGAAGGTTGTGGGTTCGAGTCCCGCCGGGCGCGCCTAAACAAGAGGGCATCGATGACAACATATGTTGATATCGGTGCCCTCTTTGTATGGCCTGGCGAAATGGACGATGAGCGAACAAGCAACCATTGTCAATCTTGTTCGACTTGCCAGTGGGCCAGAAATGCGGATGGTAGAGGGTGTTGGCAATGGTCAATTCCTGGTTGTGTCGCATGAGCGGTGTGATGGTGCCGCTCTGCACGTCGAGCAACGCCACATACTCGGCATCGTCACCGACGAACCGTCCCACTTGATCAACCACATGCGCTGTTCGATGCGATCCCAGGGACTTTCATGGCAAACTATCAGCGTCGTGGGGTCGGTGGGATGGAACAGCAGGTGCTGTAGGTGGCGCTTCTCTTCGTGTGTCTTCCAAACTTTGACACCGTCGGCTGTGGCGATCCAGAAACTGCTCCATGAACGCGCCTCAAGGCGACGGACAAAATCCGCCGTGTTGTCTTGAGCCTTTTCGTATGGCCCGATTTCCATAAAGCCGAGGTATTGGCCGTCACCGGAGATGTCCATTAGCAGGAACGTGCCGTCTGTCGGGGTTGGATGAGTGTAAACGGTAGATCTGCCAGTTGCCGGTGCGATCGGAAAGAAAGAACAGTATTCCGTTTGTCATTCCTCCTGCGTTGCACGCTGTGCCTGACTTGGCGCAAAGCCAGGGTCGCATAGAACATTGTTTTGGTCAAGTCCAGTCAGGATCGCACGTCCCCTTTTACAACGCCTCGTCAGCTTGGAGTCGTAAAACCCGAATCAAATCTTGTTCACTTCTAAACAACTTTTGAACATCTTGGCGGTAGAATATAGACAGTCAAACATCACTGATGCAATGTTCGGCATTCACCGCAAGGAGGTTCAAATGAAGTACAAACTTGGATTCGTAATCTTGCTTCTGGTCTTGGCCGCTGCGTTGATCGGTTTATCTCAGTCCACCCAGGCCCAGACCACCAGCTATCCCATCGTCGACACCGGCCAAACCACCTGTTACAACGCCGCCGGCGCGGCCATCACCTGCCCCAGCGCGGGCGCGGACTTTTACGGGCAGGATGCCCAGCACAGCGGCAACGCGCCCAGCTACACCGACAACGGTGACGGCACGGTCACAGACAACGTCACTGGCGTGATGTGGCAGCAGACCGCCGACACCGACGGCGATAACGACATCGACGCCGCCGACAAGCTGACCTACGCCGGGGCCGGAACTTACTGCACCAACCTTTCGCTGGCTGGTCACACCGACTGGCGGCTGCCGGACATCAAAACCCTCTACTCGCTGATTGATTTCAGCGGTACCGACCCCAGCGGCTACAACGGCACCGATACGAGCGGCCTGACTCCCTTCATCGACACCACCTATTTTTATTTTGCCTACGGCGACACCACCGCCGGCGAGCGCATCATCGACGCCCAGTACGCCAGCAGCACCCTCTACGTCAGCACCACCATGAATGGCGACGAGACCATGTTCGGCGTAAACTTTGCCGATGGGCGCATCAAAGGGTACGGCCTGACCAGGCCGGGGCCGGCTAGCACCGAAAACACCTTCTTTGTAATCTGCGCCCGCGACAGCGCCAGCTACGGCCAAAACAGCTACGCCGACAACGGCGATGCCACCATCACCGACAGCGCCACCGGCCTGATGTGGGCGCAAAACGACAGCGGCGCGGGCCTCAACTGGGAAGAGGCTCTGGCCTGGGTGGAAACACAAAATGCCGCCAACTACCTCAGCTACAGCGACTGGCGCTTGCCCAACGTCAAAGAACTGCAAAGCATTTTAGACTACACCCGCTCGCCCGACACGGCCAGCTCCGCCGCCATTGACCCACTGTTCAACGTCACCGGCATCACCAACGAAGCGGGCAACGCTGACTACTCCTTCTACTGGAGCAGCACCACCCACGCTAATCTGATGACCATACCCGGCGCCTTTGGGGCTTACGTCTCTTTTGGCCGGGCGTTGGGCTATATGCGCAGCACCTGGCTTGATGTTCACGGCGCGGGCGCGCAGCGCAGCGATCCCAAACAGGGCGATCCCGCCGACTATCCCACCGGCCACGGCCCGCAGGGCGACGCCATTCGCATCTACAACTATGTCCGCCTGGTGCGCGATGCTGACGCCATCGTTTCAACGCCCACGCCAACACCCACCGCCACCCCGACGGGGGATTACAAAATCTTTCTGCCGCTGGTCAGTCAAAACAACACCGCAAGTGGGGCATCAGCCGGAACCGGGCCCGCTGCCTGTCGCTGCCCAGCGCCCGCCAAGCGATCCGCGATGCGGTGGCCTGCGCCCTGGCTTCCATCGATCACGTGCGTCCCTTTCAGCCCGAGCTGCCCGCCGTCGTCGAATTGACGCTCTACCGGTCC
>JAFGJF010000614.1 GCA_016929205.1 Anaerolineae bacterium | reverse complement strand
GCCGGCGGCGACGGCACGTGCCAGGAAGTGATCAATGGCATGTTGGCCGCCGCCGAACCGGGCACCCCGATCGTCGGCACCATGGGCATCCTGCCCGTCGGCTCGGGATGCGACTTTAGCTGGTCGATCGGCGTCCCCACCGACCTGGAAGGGGCGATCGCGCTGCTGGCCCGCGCGCAGACGCGCGTGGTCGACGTCGGCTGGCTGACCGCCGATGGCGAGTCGCGCTACTTTGACAACAATGTGGGCATCGGGTTTGAGGGTGTGGTGACCATGGAAGCGCGCAAGATCAAGCACCTGCGCGGCATCGCCCTCTATTTGCCCGCCGTGCTGCGCTCGATCTTTTCCAGCCTGCATCCCGCTCACTCGATCGTCGAGTACCAGAACAACACCGAGTCGCACACCTTTGAGAACAAGCTGCTCATGCTCAGCGTCTGCAACGGTGTGCGCGCCGGCGGCTCGTTTTTCATCGCCCCCGATGCCCACCTGGACGATGAGCTGTTTGACGTATGCGTGGTCCGCGATATCCCGCGCCTGCGCATGCTGGGCCTGCTCCCCTACTTTTTGCGGGGCACGCACACCCAGCAGCGTGACGTGACCATGCTCCGCACCCGGCGCATCTCGGTCCGCTCTGAGGATCCGCTCTCGGCCCACGCCGACGGGGAAATGCTGTGCGAGGCCGCACACCACATCGAGTGCGAGATCGCGCCCTACAAAGTGCAGGTCATTTGCTGATCCGGCGCCGCACCTGTGCCCAGGGCGCGGGAGCATCGTCGGGGGTCGACTGAAAAGTGATTGAAACGCCGCGCTCAGCCAACGCGTCGAGCGCGGCGGCGTGCGCTTGAGTCAGCGAGATCGACTGCCAGGCGCGCCGGCTGCCCGGCCGGGCCGCTAGGTTGCCCACATTCAACTGAGCCAGGGGAACCCCAGCCTCGACCAGCGCCAGCGCTGCCTGCGGCTCTTTGAACAGCAGGAGCGTCCGCCGATCCAGAGGGGCGGACAGCGCCGCCGCGGCCTGGGCCACCGTCTGCACGCGGACCTCGACCTCGGCCGGCGCCGCCAGCCGCAGCACGTCACCCATGAACGCGTCCGCCGCCACCTCGTCGTCGGCCACCCACAGCTCTTGAAAGCATAGATGCTGCCGCCAGCCGACGACCACCTGGCCATGGATCAGCCGGTCGTCGACTCGCGCCCACAGTTTGTTCTCGAATGCCTCTCGCCGGTCTATCACCGATCCTTCTTTTCCCCCCACAAACCAAGAATCTGGACTCATTATAGGTCAAACCCTCTATACTGTAAACCATTCCCTGTTGTTGTCAGGACATCCTTTGGGGTGCGTTTCAGTTCCGGGTGGACCTCCCCAAAGACCGTGACGCACACCCATCCTTTCCCGGCATTTACCGGCGCCACACCACCATCGTGAACAAACAATACCCTCCCCGCGACGCGAGGAGGGTATTGGATACGGTTTCATTTCACCGCCGGTATGGAATTGTAGTGTCCGGCCTTTGGTCAGGGCACGCTTTTCACAATCGCCGGCAAATAGACCTTCTTGAAGGTAATCGCGGTCACCCCGACGGGGATGTCCGGCGTGTCCAGCCGCCTGACACTCATGTCTGAGAGACGCACAATCCGCACGGCATGCTCTGCGTCAGAGAGGGTCGGGTGGCCAAAATAAACCTTTTCGTTGGCTACGGTAACGCTGTCCACCCCAAAAAGCTGTGAGCTGGTAAAGCGGGACAGTTCCACCGCGTTGTCCTGGTTCAGACGAACCACGCCCGGACTGACAATGTCCAGGACCGACATGTGGTTAATCTCGTTGCCCTGTACGATGCCCCCATTTCCGGAAAGGTAGGCCTGGCGGCCATCCGGGCTAAACGCGATCGACTGCGTGGCCCGGCTCATGCCGGTGATCACACCTGTAAAACTGATCACGCCGGGAGCCGTGATCCGGTACACCGCCACGTCGTAAAGTGGGGCTTCGATCATTGGATCGTCGGGCTCGTTGTATGCGCTCACATCACCGGCCAGGACGGTCTGGCCGTCGGGCGCGATCGACACGTTGACCGCACGCGGCATATGGATCTCGGTCAGGCGGACCCCCGGTCTATCCAGGCCGGCCATGCCCTGGTTGCCCGTCGCGTGCCGGGCGTCCAGACCCGCCAGGTCGGAAGCGCGGCTGCCTCCCCCGCCGCCCGGGCCGGCGATATCGGCAATCGTCCCGTCCGTGTTCATGAGATAGCTGTAGACGCCGGTCACCGTCAACTGGCCGGAAGCATCGGGATAGAGGGTTGCCAGCGTGCCCTGGAAATAGTCGGCGACGATGACTGTGCCGTTGGGCGCCATGTCAACCGCGCTGGCATAGGTCGAGGGCAGAGTCACGGTGTAGGCCAGCGTCCGCGAAGGCAGATCGATCACCATCACATAGGGAGAAAAACCGCCATCGGTGACCAGCGCCGTCTGCCCATCGGGCGAAATGGCGATGTCTTCGGCAAACATGGGCATCGTCACCGAGGTGATCAGCGAGGGCGCGATCGGGTTGGTCATGTCCACGAAAAACACCGCCGAGTCGCCAAAGTTGGATATCAGCGCCGTTTTCCCATCGGGCGTGACCGCGACGTCAAACCGCCCGCCCCCTTCCGTGCCCAACTCGTCCAACAAGAACGGCCCATAGAGGGCATCCGTAGCCGGGTCGATGACGCCCATCCCGCCATCCCTGTAGGCCACGAGCACCCACTCTTTGAACGCCGGTGCCGCGGCCTGGCTCGGGGCGGCCTCCGCGGCGCCCATGGTCAGCAGCAGGACCAACAACGCGGCTGCCGCCAACACAGACGCAGCCAAAACCAGCCCACCCTTTTTCAGACCCCTCTTGCATGCGTGCACGTACTTACTCTCCTTACACATAGACTTGAAATCGGCGAAACCAAAAATGAGCAGCATGAATCATGCTAAAGGATCTGGCGAAATTTGGCAACGTTGCATTTTCGCCCTCTGTTGTGGTTTATGGTATAATCCTCCAGAATCCATTATCACGAGGCATGCATGCAGTACCAAAACGTCTGTATCGAGGGGATGGGCTACTTTATCCCCGACCGGGTCGTCACCAGCGACTGGATCGAAGAACAACTGGCGCCGATCTATCGCGCCCTGCAGATCCCTATAGGGCGCATCGAGCAGCTCACCAGGATCAAGGAACGGCGTTGGTTCGACGAGGGAGTCTCTTTTTCCGATGCCGCCACCTGGGCCGCGGAAAAGGCGCTGACCGACGCCGGCGTCGACCGCAGCGAGATCGGGTTCCTGATCAACACCTCTGTTTGTCGCGACTATATCGAGCCGGCGACGGCAGTCATCGTCCACGACAATCTCCAACTGCCCCCCACGGCGATGAACTTTGACCTGACCAACGCCTGCATGGGCTTTCTCAACGGCATGGTCGTGGCGGCGAACATGATCGAGCTGGGCCAGATCGAGACCGCGCTCGTTGTCTCGGCCGAGGGCGTGCGCGAGGGCCAGTTGGCGACCATCGAGCGCCTGCTCGCCAACCCGCCTGATATGGCTTCCTTCCGCGACAACCTGGCGACCTTTACCCTGGGCTCGGGGTCGGTGGCCATGGTCCTGACCCACAAGTCACGCTCGCGGACGGGCAAGCAGCTCCTGGGTGGGTTCACCTATGCCCAGACCCAGCACCACCCGCTGTGCGTCGCCCAGCGCGACTGGATGCGCACCGATTCCACCGCCCTGCTCCAGGAAGGGCTCAAGGTCATCGCCGCCGCCTGGCAGGGTTTTCAAAAGGAAATGGGCTGGACCAACGACATGGTCGAGCGCATCTTTACCCATCAGGTCAGCGAAAAGCAGCGCGTATTGGGCCTGCAGATGCTCGGCCTGCCTGAAGGGCTCGACTATCCGACTCTGATCCACCTGGGCAACATTGCCTCGGTCTCTTGCCCGATCTCGATGGCCCTGGCCCGCGACGCCGGTTTCCTCCAGGACGGGCAGCGGGCAGTCATGATCGGCGTCGGCAGCGGCATCAACAGCATCATTCTGGGCGTGCAGTGGTGAGCGTATACCGGAACGAGTATCCGTTTGCGTC
>JAFGJF010000613.1 GCA_016929205.1 Anaerolineae bacterium | reverse complement strand
TGGCCGTTATGCAACTCGATGGGACAGATGGAAAGATCATCTGGCACGTTGAGGACGAAAAAATCGCCGGCCCGCCGCAATGGTCACCCGACAGCCAGCGGGTTGTCTTTGCTGCAGTCTCGCCTCAAGAGCGCGAGATCCAGGTCATTTCTCTGGAGGGCAAAGAGGTCACGCACATTGCTGGAATGACCGGTGGCTTTGAGCAAGAGAGGTCGGACACTGCCTTTGATCCAAGTGGCAGAAACGTCGTGTACTATGATTCGGACTATCCATCGTGGATGATCGCCGATGCCGAGGGCGAAGAGGATGCCGAACCGATCGACATTGAGGCACTTCCCGCACTCTGGACTGGTGCATATTATCCACAGTGGGGAAATGAGGAGCTGCTTGCGAGGAGCGAGCCTTTGACCGGTGAGCCTGCGGGGAGCGGATTTCCTGGGGAGCCCGTTCGCGTCGCGCCGTGCGATTGGGATGGATCTGGAAGTGGCCTGTGTATTTACTCATTGGTAGAAGAACGTGCGCCGGCCAGGATACTCGAGGACGCAGGATTCGAACACATCGATGGCGTGTCCTGGAGTCCTGAAGGCCAACAACTTGTTTTGGCCGGCACTCGTCCTGACGCTGGATCGGATGTGGGGAATGCACTTTTTGTCGTGAATGTGAATGGCTCCGGGTTGATCCAGATCACACACAGCGGCAACAGTGTGAATCCATCCTGGGGTCCGGACGGTGAATGGATCGTTTTTCACTACAACTGCGATTTGGGACGTATCCATTCAGATGGCTCGGATCTGCAAGTTATCTGGCAGGGTCAAGGGCGATGTGTGTTCAGTCCACAATGGTCACCAGGTGGCGAGCAGATCGTTTTTTCTGCCATTCCTAATGGAGAATGGCAGTTTCCGCTGGAGCGTGAGGTGATCGTGATTGGTCGTGATGGCACCGATCCCCGGTCGATTGTGATGACGGCGCACGATTCAGAGGCGCATTTTGGGCACGAGGTGGCCTTTAGTCCCGATCAGTCCCATATTGCCTACTTGGACGGTGAAAATCGTGCCCGGATTGTCTACCTGGAAAATGGTGAGACCGAACGCGTGCAAGATTTTCCATATGGATGGATGTCGACACAGCATCCGCAGTGGGGACACGACTGAGTTTGAGCAGGGCTTACGATTCCAGCGCTTTTCGGATTGCGGCGCCGAGCGACTGGATCCGGAACGGCTTTTGAACGAACGCGCTGACCCCGATGTCCAGCAAGGACTGGGCTGTCGCGTCCAGGTCGTAACCGCTGCAAATGACCACCTTGATATCGGGGCGGGCGGCCCTTAACAGGGGGTACGTTTCGGTCCCGCCCATCACCGGCATGCCCATATCCAGCAGGGCAAGGTGGATCTCGCCATCAAAGGTCTGGGCAATTTTGACCGCTTTTTCCCCATTGTGAGCGTAAAGGGTCTGGTACCCGAGCCGTTTCAAGATCCGCTGGGTGATGTGGTAGACGGACTCGTCGTCCTCGATCACCAGGATCGTTTCCGTTCCGGTCTGGAACATGTCCTCGACCATTTCGGGTTGTTCAAGCTGTACGATCGCGGTTGGAACGGCGGGTAGATAGACTTTGAACGCCGCGCCCTGTCCGGATTCGCTGTAAACCGTGATATCGCCTCCGTGGCTTTTGACAATGCCGTGTGCGGCGGCGAGGCCCAGGCCGCGGCCTTGAAACTTGGTGCTAAAGAACGGCTCAAAAATCCTGGACAGCACGTCTTCGCTGATCCCGCACCCGGTATCTTGGACCGACAGATAGGCGTAGGGTCCGGGGCTGAGGTCAGGATGCGACAGGCAAAATGTCTCGTCGGCCATGAGGTTGCGCGTGGTGATGGTGATCTGGCCGCTGCTTTCGATCGCTTCGACGGCGTTGGTGAGCAAGTTGAACACGATCTCGCTCATCTGTGTGGCGTCGGCCTTGATGTTCCACAACTTGGGATCGATGCGCCGGTCGATCTTGATGTCGCCGGTCAAGGCCCGTTTTGTCACCCACGGCTGCAAGACCTCCCAGATCGTATCGTTCAGGTTCATCTCTGTGGGCCGGTAGCTGCCGATTTGTGCGTAGGCCAGCAGTTGTTGGGCCAGCGTGCTGGCTTCTCGTGCCGACTGGGCGATGGCCTGCAGCATATCCGGCAGGTCGGGGTGCCTGGCGCGGATGAACGAGTCGACCAATTCGATTCTCAACAGTTCGGCATTGCCCAGGACGCTGGTCATCAAGTTGTTTACCTGGTGCGCGACGCCGCCGGCCAGCGTCGCCGCGACGTCCATCCGCGAGGCCTTGAGCATGGCTTCTTCGGCCTGTTTGCGCTTGCTAATGTCGCGCACAAAGACGACGACCCGTTGCCGGTCGCCAATTTCGACGAGGCTGATCGTCACTTCGGTCGGAAAGGTCGTGCCGTCCCGGCGTCTGCCTCTTGACTCGACAAAAACGTCTCCGGTCTTGAGCCGGTCGACAAGGTTGCCGGGCAGCGTGTCCTGCATCTCGTGCGGGATCAGATCGTTGACCGTTAGCTGGAGCAGCGCTTGTTTCCGGTAGCCATACATCCCGCAAGCCGCAGTGTTGCAGTCGAGTACCTGCCCGTCCAGCGTTTCCAGGAAAACGGCGTCGCTGGAGGTCTCAAAGAGGGCCCGGTACTGCTCTTCACTTTCGCGTAGTGCTTTTTCGGCCCGGGCCTGCTCGGTGACGTCGCGCACGATGCCGCCGAGCATAAACCCGCCGTCGGTCTTGATCGGAAAGCTCGTGACTTGAATGGCACGGCGCGTCCCGTCGGCGCGCAGATATTCTTGCACCATCACCCGGTTGAGCCAATCGCTCTGCCCGGTTTCCAGGATGTGCAGAAACCCGGCTTCGAGTTGTTTGTGCATCTCGGGCGTTCGCTGTTCCGCGACCATCATCGGCGCGATGGTGTCCCAAAGGGTGTGGCCCAATGCTTCCCGGGCCGCTATCCCGGTGATCTGTTCCAGGGCCTCGTTCCATTCGGCGACCGCGCCTTCTTGATCGACCAGGATGATGCCGTCGATCGACTGCTCGATCAGGCTGCGAACCTGCTCTTCGCGCTCGCGCAGCGCAGCCACCAGCCGCGCGTTGTCGATCGCGATGGCGGCCGAGGCGGCCAGCGTTTCGACCAGGGCCAGGTCGTCTGGATCGAAATTGCCCTGCCGCTTGTTGACGACCTCGAGCACGCCGATGATCGCCTGCCGCACTTGCAGCGGCACGGAGAGCAGGGTGACCGTGTGAAACCCGATCTGGGCATCGATCTCGGGGAAAAAGTGGTCGTCGGCTTGCACGTCCGAGATCATGGCATTTTGACCTGTGGCCGCCACCCAGCCGGCGATCCCCTGCCCGGGAGCGAGGCGCATTCCAAGCATGGCGCGGCTTTTATCGTGCCGGTAGGTGGCCTGGCAGACTAGCCCGCCTTCTCGGGTCTCATCCCACAGCCAAATCGATGCGCTTTCGGCGCCGATCGTCTCGGTCACTTCTTGCAGCAGGCGTTCGGTGACCTGGCCCATATCGAGGATGGCGATCAGTTCCTGGCTGCCCCGGTTGAGCAGGGCCAGCTCGCCGTTGCGCCGGCGCAGCGTCTCCTCTATTTTTTGGCGCGACCTGACCAAAAAGTGGATGATCTCGTCCATCACCAGGCAGCTTGCCGCAGCGACGGCGACGCTGGTCAGCGAAGCCGGCACGTCTTTGGAATTTTGCAGGATGACCCAGCACGCGGCGGCGGCGGTCAGCAGGGTCATGAGCCCGTACACCAAACGGTCGTAGAAAAAGGCCGCGAGAATGCTGGGCACGATAAAGAGCAGCATCAGGCTGCCGCCCCAGCCCAGCCCGACGAGCGCCAAACTGGCCAGGGCCAACAGCAGCGCATAGGCGAGGATCGCCACCAGGCCGTGCGGCCGTTTTTTGATCGGGCTCCATTGTTTTAGTGACACAAGCTTACCCCCTCTTGACGCGCCGTTGTCGATCGATGGTGTCTATAAGCATTATAAACGACTTGGGGGAATGAAGCAAGGTGATGATATCACGCCATGTGCTTGAGATTCGGTCATAAATGTAAAAGTGTGGTTGGCGGCGTTTATGGAAAAACGCCCTACATCTTGGATTATCATTGCTTGTAG
>JAFGJF010000612.1 GCA_016929205.1 Anaerolineae bacterium | reverse complement strand
CGATCCAAATCACGTGCGCGTTCATATACAGGATAACGGTCCAGGCATCCCGGAAGCGGCCCGCCGCCGCCTTTTTGAACCTTTTTTTACCACCAAAGAGGTCGGCGAAGGCACCGGCCTGGGCCTGTGGCTGTGCTGGTCGATCATTGTCGAACGGCACGGCGGGCAGATCTGGGTAGAGCCGGTTGAGGGCGAAGGCTCGTGTTTCACTTTTGAACTGCTACTCACAGGGAGATGAGTTTTATGGGAAACGCCTCAAACACAGATCCAAGCCAGGACGATCGCCACACACGATTGCACACGGCACGCCTGACCATCGGGATGTTTGTTGAAAACATGCCCAACGAGCAGCAAGGCTATTTGTCTGCGGTGCTGACGGGCGCTGCTTCGGCCGCCCAAAAGTGGGATGTCAATCTCGTGTATTTTACAGGAGGGCATCTGTATCACACCCCCTATGGCGAATTTGATATGCAGCGCAATATTCTCTACGAAACGGTAACGCATCACACCGTCAGCGGCCTGATTATCCTGGGAACAATCGGCACTTTTGCCCCGGTGCCCGAGGTGGTCAAATTCTATCGCCGTTACAGCGCACTGCCGGTCGTCAAAATCGGGCTGCCGTTGGAAGCTATCCCGACCGTCGCGGCAGACGAGGAAGCAGGTCAATACGACCTTATGCGCCACCTCATTCAAGATCATCACTATCGGCGCATCGCCTTTATCAACAACCCTGAAAATTATTCCACTCGGAAACCACGATATGCCGCTTACATCAGGGCACTGGCTGACCACGGCATTGCCCTGGATCCCAATCTCGTGGTCTCTGGCGACTGGACCGTCCGCTCGGGCAGACAGGCCGCCGACATACTGCTCGATCGACGCCGGGCGCAATTTGAAGCCATCGTCGCCTCCAATGACAATATGGCTCTTGGCGCATTAGAGGCGCTGCAAGCGCGCGGCATCCAAGTCCCTTACGAGATAGCCCTGACTGGTTTCGACGACACCCATATGTCCAGACTGGCGATGCCTTCGCTGACAACAGTGCGACAGCCGATGCTTGAATTGGGAAGTCAGGCGGTGAATATGCTCCTGGCACAGATCGCTGGCGAACAGATCCCAAATCAAGTGCTGCTCCCGACTGAACTGGTCATTCGTCAATCGTGTGGCTGTCCAGATCCGGCTGTCACAAAAACAACGGCCTGGCTCACGACCCAAACGGCCAAAACGTTGGATCATGGTTTGACCACGCAGCGCGAGCAGATCGTTGGCGACCTGGCACACACCGCCGGTTCGACCGCAGAAGCCGCCAGGTGGGTCGAACAACTGCTGGACGCTGTCCCGTCGGACCTGGAATCGGCAGATACCTTTGTGCCCGCACTGGACGAAATCTTGCGCCAGGTGATTCAAACAGGCGGTGACGTGACCTTGTGGCAGGACGTGATCTCTGCACTGCGATTCTATATCCAACCCACCATTGAGAACGACGATCTGTCCTCCCGAACTGAAGCGCTTTGGCATCAGGCACGCGTGTTTATCGGAGAGGCAGCGCGGAAAGAGCTGGCCAAACGACAGCTCCAAATGGATGAACAGAACATTTTGCTCAGAATGTTCGGGCAAGCGCTCGCCACAACGTTTGATGTCGAAAAACTCTTGAGTATCGTGGCCCAAAGACTGCCACAATTGGGCATACCGGGCTGTTATCTCGCCCTGTACGAGGATCCACAACCATACGAGTACCCGCAACCAGCGCCAGAATGGTCGCGATTGGTACTGGCCTACAACGAGATGGATGCGCACCACCCGGCCAAACACGACAAACAGGCCTGGGACGAACGGCGCTTTCGCTCATGCATGTTGATGCCCCGTGGGGTGCTGCCGCAAAACCGGCGGTATACGATGGTCGTCGAGCCGTTGTATTTTCAAAAAAGCCAAATCGGCTTTGCCCTCTTGGAGATAGGGCCGCAAGAGGGACCCGTATACGAGACGTTGCGCGAGCAGATCAGCGGCACGCTCAAAGGCGCACTGCTCTTTCAGGAACAAAGACGGGCAGAAAAAGCGCTGGAAGAGGCCTATATAGAAGTAGAAAAACAGGTTCAAGAACGAACGATCGAACTGGAACAGGAAATCAGCGAACGCAAACAGGCCGAGCAAACGCAGAAAACGCTCATTGCCGAACTGGAAGTCAAGAATGCCGAACTGGAACGCTTCACCTATACCGTTTCTCACGATCTGAAAAGCCCGTTGATCACGATCAGAGGATTCCTTGGGTTCCTGGAACAAGATCTGGCCCAAGGCCATGCCGAGCGACTTAAAGACGACACCGCACACATTACCCGCGCCACCGATAGAATGCAGCAACTGCTCGACGACCTGCTCGAACTGTCACGCATCGGGCGGCTGTCCAACCCGCCGGAAACACTCTCAACCGCTGTCCTGGCGCGAGAAGCATCCGAACAGATCTCCAGCCAGTTGGATGCGCGCGGCATCCAGGTCAGCATCGCCTCCGACCTGCCCACCGTCACCGGCGATCGCACCCGCCTGCGCGAGCTGTTTGAAAATCTGATCGGCAACGCGGCCAAGTTTATGGGCGACCAACCGCAGCCCAAGATCGAAATAGGCATGCGCCAGAGCGATAGCGAACCGGTTTTTTACGTGCGTGACAACGGCATCGGCATCGAACCGCAGTACCACGACAAAATCTTTGGCCTTTTTGAAAAGCTGGACCCAACCAGCGAAGGAACAGGCATTGGCCTGGCGATCGTCAAACGCATCGTCGAGACCCACGGAGGACAGATCTGGGTCGAATCCGAGGGATTGGGGTACGGCAGCACATTGTGTTTTACGCTGAGCCCAGACGCGTCGGTATGATCTGGACAACTAGAGACTTGCGCGCATACACGCTACGTGCGGCGACATAGGAGTGATGATGTTTAATCAGAAAAGAAACTCGGCACGCTCTACGTTCTGGAAAAAACAACTCAACAGACAAACAACGTCTTTACCGGAAGACATTCAGGTGTGGAAACAGCAGTTGGCAAAAGACATCTTGAGCTCTGCTCTGATCGCCGCAATTCTATTGCTGGCCAGCGGTTCCTATTATGCCTATTCGGTTGGCACCTTGTGGTTGATCCCGTTCTATGCCGCCCTGGTCGGCTTGTGGGTGTTAATGACCATCTTGCCCAAAGCCCCTCATACGCTGCGGGCTTTGAGCCCCCTGATGCTCATCTATGCTGTGTCCGTCCTGGACTTGTTCGAGGCCGGGCGCACCGGCAGCGCCCGAGTCTTTTTGATCGTCTTGCCTGTGCTCAGCCTACTCCTCTTCGATGTCCGTGCCGGGATACTGGCCCTGATCGTTTCGCTTTCCACTCTGGCCGGTTTCGGCTGGCTCTATGCCACCGGGCAGCTCTCCGTTTCGCCACAGGTCGCCAATTCGGCCGACTGGAGCATCTGGCTGAGCAACTCGGTCGTCTTTGTTTTTGTCACAGTCCTTTTGATGGCCTCGGCGAATTACCTGATTAACCGTCTCATCAAAGCCGTGACCAGCCTGGCGGCAACGTCGAGGCAACTCAGGACCTGCTCTCCCTCCAGCAAGCCGTGTTTGATTCAACGGCCGATGGCATTCTGGCCGTGGATCGGACGGGCAAGATCACGACATTTAACCGCAAGTTTGCCGAGCTGTGGAACATTCCCGAGTCGGTGATGGCCGCTCGCGACGATCGTGCCGCCATCGCTACTGTTCTGGACAAACTGGAAGACCCGGTCGCGTTCGAGGCAAAAATCAACGCCTTGTACGCACGACCACAGGAGCACAGCGACGACCTGCTCAAGCTCCGAAATGGGAGAGTCATTGCGCGGCACTCCCAACCGCAATGGCTCCAAGACGACATTATCGGCAGGGTGTGGGTCTTTCGAGATGTCACGGCACAAATACAAGCGGAAGAAGCATTAGAACAAGAGCGCAACCTGCTGCGCGCAGTAGTCGATACGCTGCCCTATGTTATTTTCGCCAAGGACGCCCAAGGGCGCAAAATTCTTTCCAACCTCGGCGACCAAGCAGCCATGGGCGTGCAGTCCGAGACAGAGGCATTTGGCAAAACCGACTTTGAGATCTATTCCCAGGAATTGGCGGAAAAATATGCCGCCGAAGATCGGCCTGTACTTGAAGAAGGCAGGGTGCTCGACATTGAGAACCCGTACATCGATCCAACCGGACAGCAGCACTGGCTTGCCGGTTCAAAGCGGCCGTTCAAAAACCAGGCCGGGGAGATCGTCGGGCTGGTTGGCATGTTCCACGACGTCACCAGCATCAAGCAAGCCGAAGACGAACGCGAAGCGCTGATTGCAGAACTGGAGACCAACAACGCCGAGCTGGAACGATTTGTCTACACCGTCTCGCACGACCTGAAAAGCCCGTTGATCACGATCAAGGGATTTCTCGGCTTTCTCGAACAAGATGCCGCCGGCAATGCCGAACGGTTCAGGCACGATATCGACCTGATCGCCGATGCGGTCGACAAGATGCAGCAGCTTCTCGACGAACTGCTCGAACTGTCGCGCATCGGTCGGCTGAACAACCCACCAGAACAGGTTCAAATCACCGGTCTGGCCCACGAAGCCGCAGCCACCGTCGCCGGAACGCTACGCGAAGGCGGTGTGCAGGTGGACATTGCGCCGGATATGCCGGTCGTGGTCGGCGATCGCACCCGCCTGCGCGAGGTATTTGAGAATCTGATCGGCAACGCGGCCAAGTTTATGGGCGACCAACCGCAGCCGCAGATCGACATAGGCGCGCGAGAGAGCGATGGCGAACCGGTGTTTTACGTGCGCGACAACGGGATCGGCATCGAACCGCAATACCAGAACAAGATTTTTGACCTCTTTGAAAAGCTGGACCCAACCAGCGAGGGCACGGGCATCGGCCTGGCGATCGTCAAACGCATCGTCGAGACCCACGG
>JAFGJF010000611.1 GCA_016929205.1 Anaerolineae bacterium | reverse complement strand
TTTGAATTGTGGGAGCAGGACTGGCGCATTCCCCAGCAGTACGGCATCCGCCAGGTGTACGGCGAGAACGGCGGCCCGGGCGGCCTGTTCCACTCGCTGCGGATCATCCCGCCGATCCTGGCTATCTGCGGTGACATCCAGAAAATTTGCCCCGAGGCCCACGTGTTCAATTTCAGCAACCCGATGAGCCGCATCTGCACCACCGTGTGCCGCAAGTATCCCGATCTCAACTTTGTCGGTCTGTGTCACGAGATTGGTTCGCTGCGTTTTCTCTTGCCTCATATGCTCGGCGTTCCTTACGAGGAGCTGCACGTTCGGGCGGGAGGGCTGAATCACTTTAGCGTGCTGCTCGAAGCGACGTACCGGGAGACTGGCGCAGATGCCTACGCCGACATCCGCGGCAAAGCGATCGATTTCTTTGAGAATTTGCCCAGTATGCGCGATTTTCGTCGGTACGTTCAAGAGACCGGCAAACGGCCGGCGACATTAGAGGAAGCGCTGCAGATTCCAGTTAGTCGCCGGTGGTCCGAGCGCGGGTTGTTTAGGGTGATCCTGGAAAAGTTTGGCCATCTGCCGATTACGACTGACAGCCATTTTGGCGAGTACATCCAGTGGGCCTATGATACGGTCGATCACGAAGGTATCCTGGACTTTTATATGTCTTACAAGGAGGGACTGTCTCGGGCTGAGCCTCACAAAATCGAATTACGGCTGATCGAGCGCGTGGTCCCGATCATCGAGGGCATCCTGACCGATTCCGGCTATGAAGAGGAGGCGGTGAACGTGCCCAACAACGGTGCGATCGCCGATCTGCCCGACTGGCTCGTCGTCGAAGTGCCGGCAACGGTGGACAAGGACGGCGTGCACGGCATCCCGCTGCCCGACTATCCCAAGGGAGTGTTGGGACTGCTGCATAACCAGGTGGCGGTGCACGATATGACCGCCGAAGCGGTGATCAGCGGGTCAAAAGCGGCGGTTTTGCAGGCGCTGCTGGTCGATCCGATCGTCGACAAGTGCAAGGCGACCGAAGAGATGCTGGATACGATGTTGGAGCTGCAAAAGGATTATTTGGGTTACATCAAGTGAGCGGCGCCGGTTTCAGTGTCCAGGCCTGGAGTTTGCCCAGTTCCAGCAGCGGGTCGCCGTTTAAGCCGGGCGGAAAGACGATCCAATCCCAGCCGACGTGGTCGGGCACGTAATCGGCCTGGACAAAACGACCCCGGACGATGGGCGCGCCGTCCTCGTCGCCATCGAGCCAGCGCGGCAGCGCGGCGCCAACGGTGGCCAGCAGATCGGCCGGGGCGAGCCAACTACGTCCAACTTGCACTTCGGACGGCATATGGCCGTTATAGTCGAGCGCGGCGTCCTCAAACAGGGCTGTGCCGAACAGGTCGTCCAGGGAGAGCGTGCCTGCCGCGATCTCGACATGTGGCCCCTGCACGGGGCCGTCAAAGTAACGGTAGCGGACCGAATGAGGCCATTTTTCGGTTCGAACGCGCTCGGCCAACAGCTTGACGATCAGGCCGAACAGCTCGCCGGGCGAAATAAAGGCGCCGTCGATCGGCTGGTGAGTGACGGCCTCGGCCATGTTGGCCGCCAGGCGGGCGATCTCGCGCGGGGTAAAGGCGCGCTTTTGAATCGGGTCGGGATAGAGCGATGGAGCGTCGGCCGCGGTGACGATCTGGACGCCGGGCAGTGAGCGGGCAAAGCTCAGGAAGCGATCCATGGCCGCGTAGCGCGCCTCGCTTTCCGCTTCCAACACCAACGACGCGGGCTGCCATTGTTCGCGCGGCGTGTTTTTGCCCGCCCGGAAATTGATCCCGTCCCAGAACTCGCCGGTCACGAATTCACATTCGTGGGCGTAGAGGCTGATCTCGCCGCCGCTGTGGCGCATTTGCTCCACCATCTCACCCAATCGAGCCTGCCGTTTCTCGACCTCTTGTGCGCCCTGCCCGATGCCGATGTGCATAGTCCCGGCGATGGTGAGGATATTGAGGATGTTGCAGTAGCGGTGGGGCCGGTTGTCCAGGTTGACCCACGGTCCGCCATCGAGGTACGCGGGGATGCCCCATTGTCTCAAGGCTGGATAAACCTGCGGCGCCCACGCCCCACCGGGCTGGCCATAGCAGGATGGCGTGCGGCCAAATACCTGTTTTAGCGTGTCCAGTCCCGCCTGCTCGCTGCCGATAAAGGCCTCGGTGCCGTCTTTCCAACCATGGTTGAGCATAGCCTCGGAAATGCTGGGCGGTTTGCTGTGATAGTCGGTGTGATAGCCAACGTCCTGGGTCATCAGCTTGCCCAGGATCTCGTAATGCCCGCGCTGTTTCAGCCCGCGCACTTTTTCGCCCACCATTTTGAACGTTGCCTTGAGGTCGTGCCGTTCAAAGATGTCGATCAACCGTCCCAGGGCCACGTCACTTTCCGGCGTGATATAATCCTCGATGTCGAACCAAAAAAAGATGGGTATGGTCATTGTCCCACTCCTGCGGCTTGAAATGCAGCATCCACCATTGCTTGCGCCTCGGCTTGAATCTGCTTGAGATGGTCGATGCCCTTGAAACTCTCGGCATAGATCTTGTAGACGTCTTCGGTGCCTGATGGCCTGGCTGCAAACCACCCGCTTTGGGCCACCACCTTGAGGCCACCAATCGCGGCATCGTTGCCCGGCACGCGGGTCAGCTTGGCGAGGATGCGTTCGCCTGCCAGTTCGGTGGCTGCAACCTGATCCGGGGACAGTTCTTTGAGGATCGCTTTCTGTGCCGGGCTCGCCGGCGCGTCGATGCGATCGTAGGCCGGATTGCCGAATTGTTTAACCAGCGTTTGATAGTGTTCGCCCGGATCGCGCCCGGTTCGGGCCGTGATCTCGGCGGCGAGCAGGTCGAGGATGAAACCGTCCTTGTCGGTGGTCCACACTGTCCCGTCCCGGCGCAAAAAGGACGCGCCCGCACTCTCTTCGCCGCCAAAACCAGTCGAGCCGTCGAGCAGCCCGTCGACGAACCATTTGAAGCCAACCGGCACTTCAGCCAGGCGCCGGCCCAGGTGAACGGCCACGCGGTCGATCATCGAACTGGAAACCAGCGTCTTGCCCACGGCGGCATCTCCGCGCCAGCCGGGGCGATTCTGAAACAGGTACCAGATGGCGACGGCAAGATAGTGATTGGGCGGCATCAACCCTGCGCCGGGTGTGACGATGCCGTGGCGGTCATAGTCGGTGTCGTTGCCAAAGGCAATGTCAAACCGGTTCTTGAGTTTGACCAGGCCGGCCATGGCATAGGGCGAAGAGCAGTCCATGCGGATTTTGCCGTCCCAGTCGACGGTCATAAAACTAAAAGTGGGATCAATGCGACGGTTCACGATCTCGATATCAAGCTGGTAGGCCTCAGCGATCGGTTCCCAGAATGCGATGCCCGATCCACCCATTGGATCGACGCCGATCTTGAGTCCGGCCGAGGAGATGATCGGCATCTCGATCACGTTTTTCAGGTCTTGCACGTAGGGCGTCACATAGTCGTATGCGTGGGTGGTCTCGGCCTTGATCGCCTTTGAAAAGGGCCAGCGTTTGACCGTTGTGAGGCCGTCGATCAGGATGGCGTTGGCCCGATCCTGGATGGCCTGGGTTGTTTCCGTGCTTGCCGGTCCGCCCTGTGGCGGGTTGTATTTGATCCCGCCGTCGTTTGGCGGATTGTGCGAAGGGGTAATGACGACGCCGTCGGCCAGTCCCGTGCTTTTTCCCGCATTGTAGGCCAGGATCGCGTGTGAGATGACGGGCGTGGGGGTATAGCCACCAGAGGATTGGATCATGACGTTGACACCGTTGGCGGCAAACACCTCCAGCGCTGTGGCGAACGCCGGTTCCGAGAGCGCGTGCGTGTCTTTGCCCAGATACAGCGGGCCGTCGATGCCCTCGGCGTGGCGCAGTTCAGAGATGGCCTGGCAAACGGCCAGAATGTGATCCTCGTTGAACCCATTGTCCAACGAAGACCCCCGGTGGCCGGACGTGCCGAACGAGACCTGCTGTTCGGCGATGTGTGCATCTGGTTTGTGCGTATAGTAAGCCGAAACAAGCTGCGGAATGTTGGTCAGGATCTCGAATGGGGCCGGTTTGCCGGCCAATTCACTGAGTCTTGTAGACATCATATCCCTCCATTGGCGGATGTTGGTGGTCATGACCGCCTTGTTCAGTATAGAAACAAGATGTTAACGCTATTTTAGCGCAAATGATCGGTTAGTCCCATGGCACCTATCTCCTGGGCAGGATGGTGCCATCCAACGTGGTGTACGTGCCGTACAGATCGCACGCCAGGCAGCAGTGGATGGGCACGATGGCAACCAGGTCGCCGACGTCGATCTGATCCAACATAGCGTCGGGCACCTGGATGATGCCGTGCTCCTGTGACAGCGAGATCACCGGGGCGTCGTGGTAGATGGTGCCCAGGCCATTGTGGTCTATAGCAGCCAGCCTGCCGAACGTCGGCTTGCCGTTCGGGCCGGTCCCCGCGTCTTTGGAGAGGTGCACGGCTCCACCATAGACGACGATCTGCTTGCGGTCGGCGTATTTGCCGATCACCGGGCAAGCGACGACGATGGCGATCTGGTCATCTGTGCACGCGCCCAGGTCGCGCTGCATCAGATCGTAAAAGACAAACGTGCCGGGGCGAACCTCGTCCACGCCGGTAAACTCTTTGACAATGCTGCTCGTCGGGGTGTCGCCGACCGAGAGCT
Source organism: Anaerolineae bacterium (assembly GCA_016929205.1). The sequence continues at coordinate 9,242 of JAFGJF010000611.1, read as the reverse complement.
GGCAGGGTGTGATCTCGTTTCCAGCCAGCGTATGCTTGAGCGCCACCATGCGAGCCACCGTCTCGTCGTAAACACGCTGCATACCCTCGTGTGTGCGTTCGTCATAGCTCTGCCCGCTATGGGTGAGCAAACCGGCAAATCTCGTCTTTTGATCTCGCACGATCTGCTGCGCCAGGGTGATGACACTATTGCTGCAGTCCCATCTGATGCCGGTACGGTAGCTGCCAACGTCGATCTTGATCCAGATATCGATCGGGTGCTGGAGGTGCTGCTGCAGGACAGAGAGCGCCGGCATCGAATCGACCAGCAGCCCAAGGTGGATCTCGGCTGCCAGGGCGTTGATTTTGTCCATCTCGAGAACGTTGGCGACGATGGCGACGGTGATATCGTCCCATCCGTGATCGGCGAAATAACGGGCCATATCGAGCGATGAGACGGTGATCGCCCGGATCCCGGCCTCTCGAAACCAGTTGCCAATGGCGGCGCATTGGTGCGTTTTAAAATGGGGGCGAAAGCGCACGCCAGACTGCCGGGCTTTGGCTGCCATTGTCTCAATGTTGCGCCTGACCCGGGGGCCGTCGATCACGACGGTGGGCTGGACGATTCCCAACGATTTCAAAAAGGCAGAGGTTGATTTCATTCAGATTTCCCTTTTAAGGTGAACGTCTTTTTGTCCAAGCCCACGCCGGTGACCGTCAGCGAGGTCCAGGCTTTGGGCAAGCAGGGCGCTGTTTGCACGATGCCTTGTGGCGCGATCTCGAGTCCGGCAAACCCGGCCAACACAGCCTGCAACATGCCTCCTGCCGCTGTGGCAAAATAGGGATTGTGGCTGTAAGGCGTTTCAGTGAGCGCGCCAAATGGCGGTTTCTGATTTGGCCTGTAGGCCCGTTCGAACAGGGCATAGGCTTTTTCCGCGTCGCCCAGCCGGGAAGAGATGATCGAAAGCACCGAGTGGCTCATGGCCGGGGCATCCACGTCCATACGCGGTTCGTAATAGGCGAGGTCCCGCCGTATGGTTTCTTGATCCGTGATCACGCTCAAAGGGTACGCAAGCAGGTTGACGTCAGCCTGTTTGATCGTTCGCCCATCATAGTTGTCGTATTCTTGCGTGATGCCACCTTCAAACGAGCGCAAGACGATATGGTCTGCGATGGTCGCCCACTGCGGATCGGGAGACAGCCCGAGTTCGCGCGCGGCCTGGATGGCATAATACAGTACGGTCTTGGCCGCGCCATTGGTAAAAGCATTGTTGTCGACGACGTCGGTGTACTCGTCAGCGCCGATGACGTTCTTGATCTCATATTGCCCGTCATCGTTTTTCTCGACCCTGTTTGCCCAGAATTCGGCTACCTGCTTTAAAAGAGGCCAGCCTTTTTCGGCCAGCCAAACTTTGTCGCCTGTGACACAATAATAGTTCCAAAAGGCAATGCCAACACAGGCGGTAATGTGGTGTTCGAACGATCCGGTAAAGGCCCAGGTAGGCGTTGACTCTTGGCCGGTGTCGTCCGATTCCCATGGAAACATCGCACCGCAAAAGCCGTGGCTGCGCGCGTTCAGCTTGGCCTGCTCCAATCGATCAAAACGGTAATCCAGCAGCGAGCGCGCGATCTGTGGCTGCAGCATCAATAACGGTGGAAACATCCACAACTCACAGTCCCAAAAGATGTGCCCGTTATAGCCGGTACTGGACAGTCCCATCGGCGAGAGGCTGTGGCCGGACCCCTGGCGCGCAAACGAGTAGAGGTTATAGAGCGCAAAACGAACGTCGCGTTGGACCTGGCTATCTCCCTCGATGATGATGTCGCCTTGCCACAATGCGGCCCAGGCACGCATGTGTCTATCGACCAGCTTGTCGCAGCCCTCAAAACGGCCAAAGATGCTCAATCGTTCGGCCTCGTTGGCCGGATCGTAAAAATCGGCCGTCGTGCAGATCGAGCCGATGACTCCCAGGCGGCAGATCGCATTTTTTTCCAGGCCGAGGGTCAAGTGAACGGCGTGTGTATCCGCGCCCAGTGTTTCGTGGACGAGTTCGGGCAGCGGGCCGTCAAACAGATAACTGTTTGCAGCTGCAATGCGGTGTCTTCCGGTTGGGCTGTTGGCGACGGTGGAAAGGAGCGGCACCTGGTTGGTGACCTTGTAGGTGTTTTCAACCGGGACCAGGATATCGGGCAGCGACACCTTGTTTGTGACAGTCACAGTGACGTCCTGCATGGCGGTCAGTTCCAGCGTGACCAGGGCCGTATAGGGCAAATGGCGCAGGGCATAGAGCCGATGCACGATCTGGATCTGACCGTCAAACGTAAAGCGGGTCGTCAGGCAGCCCCGCCGCATATCAAGCGCCTGCTGCCAGCCGTCGATGCTTGTCTCGTTTGATACCTGCTTTTCGCCAATCCGGACATCCAGATCGGCAAAACGAATGCCCTGTACAATGTTGGACACGTTGCCGCGCCCGTATTTATCGTACACGCCGTTGAGTATAACCGTCGAGATCTGCAGCGGCGTCTCTGAGGCGACAAGGCCGATCATACCGTTGGCCATGGTTGGCGGCGTATAGTCGGTTCGGTCTGAGGCCTGCAATATCCAGCCAGATGATGGATCGGGTTTCATGGTCGTTTGTCCTGTTCGCCAGATGTATTATACCTGGCGTCCTGCATACTGTTTTTTATAGTATGCCATATATTCGCCGCTTTTGATCTTGCGCCACCACCACTCGTTGTCCGCGTACCATTTGACTGTTTTTTCAATGGCCTGATCGAATGTGTGTCGTGGATACCAACCCAGGGCGCGTAGTTTGGTGCAGTCGAGCGAATAGCGCCGGTCGTGACCGGGACGGTCGGTAACTGGTTGGATCAACGAGTGTGGTTTGCCCAGCAGATCGAGGATGGCGTGGGTCATGACGATGTTCTGGGTTTCGACCTCGCTGCCCACGTTATAGATCTCACCCAGTTGACCTTTGTGCAGTGCAACGTCGATGCCTTCACAATGATCGAGCACGTACTGATAATCGCGCATCTGGCTGCCGTCGCCGTATAGCGGTAGTGGTATGTCGTCGATGGCGTTGGTGATAAATAACGGCACGACCTTTTCCGGGTATTGGTAGGGGCCGATGTTGTTCGCGCCGCGTGTAATCGTCACCGGAACCTGGAAACTGGCGTAATAGGCCAGGCACATCAGGTCACCACCAGCCTTGCTTGCTGAATAGGGGCTGCGCGTATGCAGCGGATCGGTTTCAACCGATGAACCTTCCAATACTTGGCCATACACTTCGTCCGTGCTGACCTGGTGATATCGTTCGATGCCGTATTTTTTCGCCGCTTCGAGCAGCACATGCGTGCCAAAGACATCGGTGATGATAAAGTTCCCCGGTTCCATCAAGGAACGATCGACGTGGGTCTCGGCAGCAAAATTGATGATTGTGTCCACATCGTATTGGTGTATGACGTGATCGACACGATCTGCGTTGGCGATGTCGCCCTTTTCAAAGGTGTACCGGTCGCCAAATTGTCCGGCTATGTCCTGCAAGTTGTCCAGATTACCGGCATAGGTCATCTTGTCATAAATAACAATGTGATAATCTGGATATTTTTGGAGCATGTAGCGCGCAAAGTTTGAACCGATAAAGCCTGCTCCCCCAGTCACCATCAGGTTTCTCACTTTAGCTCTCCTTTCGGTCTGTTGTGGGTGGATTGTACCACATCTTGTAAAATCTAGGAAATGCTATCGAGTTTGTCATCAAACTGAAACATGCTAGTATCTGTTTCTTCTTGACGTAATGCATAGAGCATACTATAATAAAACTAGATTTAGGGCGCGGAGGGAACAGTGCCTGATAAAAAGAAGGTACGCGAGAGAATTCTTGTCGTTGACGATAGCTCGGATATTCGGGACGTTTTGCGGGATATGATATTAGAACCACAAGGATACGTGGTTCTGACTGCGCGTGACGGGCAGGAAGGGCTGGAGACGGCACTAAGAGAACGTCCTGATTTGATCTTGATGGACATCAACATGCCGCGCATGACCGGCCTGCAGGTGCTGCAAAAGCTGCGTGATGCCAAGTACGAGTGGCCTGTGATCATGATGACGTCTGAAGGTTCGGAAGAGATCGCGGTCCAGGCCTTTCGTCTGGGCGTGCGCGACTATATTCCAAAACCCTTTGATATCGAATCCGTGCTGACCGCGGTCGATCGTGTCCTGGTCGAGAGCCAATTGCGGCGCGAGCGTGAGATGCTGCTGCGGCGACTGGCGGCGGTCAACAAGCAACTCCAGGCCAGAATGTCCGAACTCAAGACCATGTATGCGCTGGGACAGGCGCTGGCTTCGGTACTCGATCGAGATAAACTGCTCAACCGGGTTGTTGAAGCGTCGGTCTACCTTTGCCATTCTGACGAGGGCACGCTCTATCTGATCGAGCAGGAAAGCGGTGACCTGTACATGACGGCAGCGCAAGGGATGGGAGAAAGGGCATCACATGGATTCCACCTGCGCGTCAGTGACAGCCTGGTGGGGCAGGTGGTCCGTTCTGGCGAGCCAATCACGATTAACAGCAACAGCGCCAGTCCCGATCTCAAAGTCAAGACGGGTTATCTCGTCCAGGCGATGATGAATGTGCCTTTGAAAGTCAAGGACGAGGTGATTGGCGTGCTCAGTGTTGCCAACCGGGTACGCCGGCGCAGTTTTTCGCCTGAAGACCAGAACAGATTGGTTGCGTTGGGCAACTATGCGTCAACGGCGATCGAAAACGCGCGTCTGTATGACCAGACACGCCGGGTCGCCGCGGCTGATATGCTGAACCGCACCGTAGTGACAATTTCGCATTACATCAATAATCCGTTGATGACGTTGTCGATGGGAATGGATCGGCTGACACGCAGCCTAGAGGTTGGGCAAATCGTCGACGACGGCAATATGATTGCCAAAACGGTGCGCCTTGCACAGATCAAGGTTGAAGAGATTTCGAGCGTGATCTCGATTTTGAGGGATGTGGCTTCGCCGCAGTTTGTGACCTATATGGACAACATCGAGATGCTCGATATCGATGCCAAGTTGCAGCAGAGACTCAAAGAGATCAAGGAAAAATACAAGAGTTGAGTCGACAGCGCAAAAATCGATTGTGCAAGTGTTTGTGGCCTACCCTTCCGTATCATTTGGAAGGGTAGGTGTGGTATAGCGAAAAGAGCAGTTTTCGAGTATAATATCAGTCCGACTTTGTGAATGAGAGGATACGCTTGGAAAGAGAAGCCATTCGCCAGATTAACATCGAAGAAACCATGCGCACGTCGTACTTGAACTATGCGATGAGTGTGATCGTCTCGCGGGCGCTGCCCGATGCACGCGATGGTCTCAAACCCGTCCATCGCCGCATTTTGTATGCGATGCACGATATGGGGCTGCGGCACGACACACCCTATAAAAAGAGTGCGCGTATCGTCGGCGAAGTATTAGGCAAGTATCACCCGCATGGTGATTCGGCCGTGTACGACGCCATGGCCCGTATGGCCCAGGATTTTTCGATGCGCTATATGCTGGTGGACGGGCAGGGCAACTTTGGCTCAATCGACGGCGATTCGCCGGCAGCCATGCGGTATACCGAGGCACGCCTGGCACAGATCGCCGGAGAAATGCTGGCTGATATCCACAAAGATACCGTCGCCTTTGCGGATAACTTTGATGGCTCGCTCCAAGAACCGGCGGTATTGCCCTCGCGGCTGCCTAACCTGCTGCTGAATGGCTCATCAGGCATTGCGGTTGGTATGGCGACCAACATTGCACCGCATAATCTCGGCGAATTATGCGACGCGATCGGCTATTTGATTGATCGTTATGACGAGATCGATGATGTGGCAGCGCAAGACTTGATACCGCTGATCCAGGGTCCCGATTTTCCAACCGGTGGTTTGATCGTCGGTGATGAGGGTATCAAAAACGCGTACTCACAGGGGCGGGGGCGTATTGTTATGCGTGCTGTGACGCACATCGAAGAGATGCGCGGCAATCGTGAACGGATCGTTGTGACCGAGCTGCCCTACCAGGTGAACAAGACGACCCTTTTGGAACGGATTGCCTCATTGGTGCGCGAGGACAAGATGCCAGACATCAGTGACTTGCGCGACGAGTCCGACCGCCGGGGAATGAGCGTCGTCATCGAACTAAAACGCGGGGCGCAAGCACAACAAGTGCTTAACCAGTTGTTCAAGTACACCCAGTTGCAAAGCACTTTTGGCTACAATTGTCTGGCCTTGGTTGATGGCACGCCACGCACTTTATCCCTGAAAAGGGCGCTGCAAATCTATATCGATCATCGTCGTGAGGTGATTGTGCGCCGCACGCAATTCGATCTGGAACGCGCTCGAGATCGGGCGCACATTTTGGAGGGATTGATCAAGGCCCTGGATGTCATCGATCAAGTGATCGAGGTGATTCGTGAGAGCCCTGATGTAGAAACGGCTCATGCACGACTGATGGAACAGTTCGATCTGAGTGACGTGCAGGCGAGGGCTATTCTCGATATGCAGCTTCGGCGACTGGCAAGCCTGGAACGGCAAAAGCTCCAAGACGAATACCTGGAATTGATCCAGACGATTGCCTATTTGGAGGATCTGCTCGGCAATCCGCGCAAGATATTGTATCTGATTCGTCAGGATATGGACGAACTAAAACGCAAATACGGTGATGCACGCCGCACGCACATCGTCGGTGAGGCCGATGCGTCTTTGTCAGCGCAGGACCTGGTGCCCGACGTGCGTGTATTGATCTCGGTTACGCAGCGGGGGTACATCAAGCGCACTCTGGCCAAAGCCTATCGCTTGAACCGCAAACAAAAACAGCATATGGTTGGCGTGCCGGGGATGGAAACGCGCGAACAGGACGCAGTGCGCTATATCTTTGCCGCCGGTTCGCGCGACGACGTGCTCTTTTTCACCAATCAGGGCAAGGTCTACCAGGAAAAGGTGTACCAGATTCCCGAGCGTGACCGCGCGGCGATGGGCATTCCTCTGGTCAACCTTGTGCAACTGAATGAAGATGAGCGCGTGACAGCCGTGTTGCCCGTGTCTGACTTTCAAGAGGATGCGTATCTTGCCATGTTTACCGTGCAAGGCAAGGTCAAGCGCGTGCCGTTGAGCGAGTTTTCGACGGTGCGTGCCAATGGCTTGCTTGCATTTCGTTTGGATGAGGGGGATGTGTTGGGCTGGGTGTGCCTGACTGACGGCACAAAAGAGCTTGTTGTGACCACGGCGGAGGGCAAGGCACTGCGCTTTGCCGAAGACCAGGTCCGCCCACAGGGGCGCGAGGCCTCGGGCATGCTGGGCATCAAGCTGTCGAAAGGAGATTTTGTCGCCGATGCAGATGTGGTCGAAAAGCAAGGTCAGGTTTTGCTGGTGACGCAAAATGGGTTTGGCCGGTGCACGAGCCTCGATGAATATCCAACCAAAGGACGCAACACCAGCGGCGTGATTACGCTTCACCAAAAGTATCAGGATTTGACCGGGCCGGTTGTGGCCGCACTCGTCGTCCAACCACAAGATCAGGTGGCATTTATCACGGCCAACGGAAGGGTCTTGCCCGTTCAAGTAGCAGACATTCCCCAGTCGGCTCGCACTACCCGCGGGCAGATTGTGATGAACGTGTACAAGGGAGATCGCCTGAGTGCTGTCGCTCGTATGGTGGCACAGGAAGACGAAAAGGAGCAGGAATAACCACAATGCAATTCTATTTCATTCGACATGGGCAGTCACTAAATAACGCAAATTGGGATCGTTACGGCGACGGGTATCCACGCGTCGAGGATCCGGAACTGACTGAGATTGGCCAACAGCAGGCTGAACGGATTGCCCGGTTCTTGAGCCAGGAGAATTTGGGCAAGCAGAAGACAGGATCGAGCAATAGCGGTGATCAGGACTTCAAGAATGTCAATGGGTATGATTTTACGCACCTGTACACCAGTTTGATGGTCCGCTCTGTCGCGACGGGCATAGCCATTGCCAAGGCGATGAATCTGCCCCTGGTTGCCTGGAAGGATCTGCACGAAGTAGGCGGCATCTTTATGGCAAACGTCGAGACCGACGAGCGGGAGGGGCTGCCTGGCCGGGATCGGGGTTATTTTGAGCGGCATTATCCCGGCTTGATTTTGCCGGATGATCTGGACCATCATGGATGGTGGAACCGGCCCTTTGAAGAGCGGGAAGAGCGTCCCGTGCGCGCGCGACGTTTTCTGGATGCGCTGCTGGCGCGACATGGTGACACCGAGGATCGGGTAGCGGTGGTGAGCCACGGCGGCTTTTACAACTATTTTCTGCTGGCGATTTTGGGCTTGTCTCGCCAGGATGGATTCTGGTTTATGATGAACAATGCCGCGATCACGCGGATCGACTTTGCTGAAGAGGTGCGTCTCATTTACGCCAACCGCACCGACTTTTTGTCTGGAGAACTGATCACCTGAGGGCACACAAGCTGACAGATGAACCAATTGGCCAGGATCGTGCATCGTCTGTTCCGTCTATGGTGGCGCTTGACCAAGCCGATCACCGTCGGTGTCCGCGTTCTGTTGATCCGCGATGCCGAGATCTTGTTGGTCAAGCACACGTACCAGGAGGCGTGGTATATGCCGGGCGGTGGCGTCAAACGATTCGAAACACTAGAGCAAGCGATCCGACGCGAGGCGGCCGAAGAGGTCGGGGCCGAACTGGACGGACTCGAGCTGTTTGGCGTTTACTCGAATTTTGGCGAGGGAAAGAGCGATCACGTGATCGTCTTTTTGTGCACGGCTTTTACGCTTTCCGGGCGGAGCGACCACGAGATAGCGTGTTCCGGCTTTTTTTCGGTGCACGATCTGCCTGCCGGTATTTCAACCGGCACCCGGCGCAGGATCCAGGAATACCTGGACGGGGATGCGCCCTGTTTTGGCATCTGGCGCTGGGGGCCCAAGGAAACAGACCCTGTTGAGACAAAAGTGAGATTTGATTCGTAAGAGGTATGATAGAAGCGTCTTTGTGTTAGCGCAAGACTAGAGTGCGGGATCGATCGATGCAGTGTTCGGCTTGTGGCAATCAAAATAAACCTGGCGCGCGCTTTTGCGCTTTTTGTGGCTACGAACTCGGTACAGAGCCACAGGAACTGCGGGCCGGGCAGGTGATGGATGGCGGTACCTATCGCATTATTCGTCCGTTGGGCAAAGGCGGCATGGGTGCGATTTACCTGGCGGCAAATACCAAAGCGTTCGATCGCAAATGCGTGATCAAAGA
>JAFGJF010000610.1 GCA_016929205.1 Anaerolineae bacterium | reverse complement strand
TGGTTGAACGTCGATTAACTAACTCGTTGGCCCTCTCAACCTGGCTTATTCCATATTTTTGAGTCCAAAGTGTAGGGTGGCTAGGCGCAATGATACAGGAGATATGAATGCCCGTAGACAGCTTTAAATACCTGTCCAAACTGATCACTCGTTACTATCAATTCACCCGGGTTGCCGCAGACCTGCCGATCCCCTGGACGCCCTTGTCCAAGCCGTTGAACCAGTGCTGCTTTGGCCTGGTCACCACCGGCGGGCTCTATCATCAGGGTCACGAGCCGCCTTTCGACCTGGAACGGGAGGCGCGCGAGCCCACCTGGGGTGACCCGAGCTTTCGCACCCTGCCGGCTGCGATCCCCCAGCAAGAGGTCGGCGTCAGTCACTATCACATCAACCAACGTGGCATCCTGGCCGATATGAACATCCTGCTGCCCATCCAGCGCTTTCAGGAGCTGGCCCAAGCCGGGCGCATTCAGGGACTGGCCGATCGCGCCTATTCCTTTATGGGCTACCAGGGCTTTCCATCGGATTTGAGCCCCTGGCGGGAAACCTACGGCCCGCAGGTGGCTGAAATCCTGCTCGCCGACGGCGCCGACTGTGTGCTGCTGACTACGGCTTGACCCGAGTGCGCGGCAAACGTGCCCGTGCTGGCACGAACATTCGAAGCAGCCGGCATGTCGACTGTCGTCGTGACCAACATGCCGGTCTGGGCCGAGCGGGTCGGCGTGCCCCGCACGCTGGGCATCGAGTTTCCCTTTGGCCACATCCTGGGCCGGCCTCACGACACCGCCCTGCAGATGCGCGTCATCGCGCAGGCGCTGAACCTGCTTGAAACGGCCAACGAACCCGGCACGATCGTCCATTCGCCGGAAGCGTGGCCCGGGAGTGAAGAGGAAGCGATGCACCTCTCCCATCCCGATACCCCGCCGCCGGTCGCCAAAGAAATGGGACGCCACATTGGCAAATTCTTGCAAGGGCTGCGCCGCGACGCGCGAGCGAAACGGAAAAAATAAGCCACAGAGCTCACCTTGACGTTGCGATGCCACTCATTATACAATAGAGATGAACAGGCTGAATCGCGCACAGGTACCATCAGTACACGAGCACAGAAAAAAGCAAAAATGCGAAAGAACAATTACCAGGTAAAAGTAGCATATCGTATCGCCACATTTGAGGATGTGCCGTTGTTGGCGGCCATGAACCGGCAGCTCGTGCACGACGAAGGGCATCGCAATCGCTTCAAACCGGACGCCTGGTTCGAGGAACGTATGCGCGCCTTTCTTGCCGGCAACTATACAGCGGTGCTGTTCGAAATCGAGAGCCAGGTCGTGGCCTATGCCCTCTACGTCGATCACCCCGACCACGCCGATACGATCTATTTGCGGCAGATCTTTGTCGATCGCGCCTGGCGAAGACGTGGAATCGGCAGGCAAGCGCTGCGCATCCTGGAAAACGAGATATGGCCGCCGGACAAGCGGCTGACCGTCGAAGTGCTGGTTGGCAACCAGGCTGCCTGGTCCTTTTACCATGCAGTCGGCTTTCACGACTATTCGATCGAACTCGAGATCCCCGCCGCCGAGAGGTCCCTTCAGCTATGAGGCGATTGACCGGCAAGGATCGAACCAACACCATCCCTCTGTTGATTCTCATTGCCGGCGTTGTGTTCCTGTTCTATTACGGGATCAGCAGCCTCTCTGCCCGCGATCCGTTGTGGTTTGCGAGCGAGTTCGAGGATCAACCCGTGCGCATCGTCATCTATGACGCTGGCCAAATCACCGAACTGCATCCAGGGCAGGCCGACTTTGACGCCTTGGCCCAGGCCGTGCAGGCCAGCCTCTCCAAAGGCTTTGCCCGGTTGACGAAACTGGGGCTCTCGGAGCATACGCTTCATCAAGCTTACACCAGGGATGTAACCCTGGAGCTGTTTTTCAGGCAGCCGGTCGAACTGCACACCTGGTTCGATCCCGGCCGCACGACCCAGATGCTGTTCCCGATCACCGGACCATATGCCGACGCGCCGGTGGTCTTGTTGGGAGACGATGGGCAGTACCGGGCCGGCGCGCCGGCGCTCAAAACTAACGAACCAATACAAGCAATACTCAAAATGTTAGGATATGACTGAAATGACAATAACTGTGGAATCTTTGGCGACAAAACACGTTCAAGACGCGGCGAATCTATTTATCAGCGATTATAGCAAACTCGGAGAACATATTCCGTACTTGCCCCTCAAATACGGACAAGCGGAGACGATTGCACATCTCTTGCTGGATACGGTCAAGACGCAACCCGGCGTCGTGGCTATATCAGGCGGCAAGCTGGTCGGCTATCTGACGGGCTATGCCCACATTCCCAATTTCAAAGGGATCAGTCCGGGTGTATACGTCCCCGAATGGGCGCATGCCGCGTCCGAGATACCAGATCGGAAACGCATTCTGCAATCCATGTACGGCGCAATCGCCCGCGAGTGGGTCAGCCAGGGCTGTTTTACCCACGCGATCACCTTCTTCGCGCCCGATGTGACACAACGCGACCTGTTGTACTGGAACGGCTTCGGGCTGTTAGTCGTGGATGCCATCCGATCCACAATGCAAGACGAGCAGGCGCACGAGATCGATCCCGCCATTGCCATTCGCAGCGCAACCCAGGATGATCTCAAGGGTCTTCTTCGCCTGGACAACGATCTATCCACTTATTTGTCTCAATCGCCCGTTTTTCTCTACCATGGGGAAAGCGACGAACAAGAGACGGCAGCACGTTTCCTGGGCGATAAGGTGATCTCGATCGTGGCTGAAAAGAACGATCGCATCCTGGCATGCATCAGGGGAACGGAGCAAAAACAAGATTCGTGTACCATTGTTGAGGATGAGAGCATCATGGGAATCAACTTTGGGTTTACCGATCCCCGCATCAGAGGAACCGGCGTCGGCGCCAAGATCCTGGACAAAATCCTGGAATGGGGCCGATCCAAAGGCAAAACAGCGTGTGCCGTCGACTTTGAATCGGCAAACGTCCTTGGCCGGTCGTTCTGGCTGCGCCACTTTAAAGCGGTGTGCTTTTCGGCCATCCGCTTTGTCGATCCCAAGGTAGCACAGGATGGGCAGAACCAATGAGAGATATTGTCAACCACCCCGAACTGCAGGGGCTCAAGCTTATGTTTCTGGGCACGCGCGACGCCCACGAACTGTATCGTCGTCATGGCGGATTCCGGCGTATGGACGCAGATATGCTCAATCGCTGGATGATACGTACCACAGACTAGAAGGAGTGTTGAAACCATATGTCTGTCTTGAAAATCCACCTCAGCTATCAGTGCACGGCCGCGTGTGCGCACTGCCGGTTCAGTTGCACCCCGGATCCCGCGCCGGTCATCGATCACGATCTGGCTATGCGGGTCATCACCACCCTGCAAGCTGAAAACGATTTGCAGCTGGTCGTTCTCCTCGGCGGAGAGCCGGGTCTCTTTCCCGCGCTGACGCATCAATTGACGCGCGACATCCGCGCCCTGGACATAGCTGTCAGGGTTGAATCCAACGCCTCTTGGGCGACAGACGATCAAGCGGCTCACGCTTTCCTGGCCCCTTTGTTCGCGGAAAGTGCCTCGCTGATGTTCAGCCTGGACGGATTCCACGAATCCTTTGTGCCGCCGGAGCGCGTCGAACGCGCCATTCGTACCTCGGAGCAGTTGGGCGGCACGTACAACCTGGAAATGGCTTACCTTGATGTCACCGAGCGTTGCCATCCCACCGACGGGCGGACGGATGTGCTCTTTGCCGGCCTCGCCGCACGGCTGGCGTTCGAACCTCGGGCTTACCGGGGCAACGTCTTATATAACGGGCGCGCTGCAAGAAAACTGAGTGGAGACGTATCTCAAGGGCGCGGCGTGCCCGATGATCTCTGCCCGGCAGTACCGTGGTGGTATCACGGCGAACAGGATACGCTAGACCTGCTGATCCTCGATGCCGATGGGCATTTGAGCAAAGGGTGTGGCATCGCGATCGGCAACGTCAAGCAGCAGTCCGTGAGCGAGATCTTGCACACGTTCGATGCCCGCCGCCACCCGGTGTTGTCAACGCTCTTGCGCGCCGGGCCGTTAGGACTGGCCCGGGAAGCGGTTGAATTGGGATACGTACTCAAGCAAGACTATGCCGACCGGTGCCACCTTTGCCAGGAAGCACGCCAAGTATTGAGAACAAAATATCCCGAGTTTCTTCAACCCGCTCAACACTATCGCTAACTACCAACCACCCGGGAGACGGTTGATATGAAAACAACAGAGGTATTCTCTTCCAAAGCAGAAAAATACGCCAGGTACCGTTGGGACTATGCGCCACAGGCGATCCAGACGATTTTTGACCGGGCACAGCTTTCCAACCAATCTGTTGTCGCCGATATCGGAGCCGGAACGGGCATCCTGACCAGACATTTTGTCGACCGCGTCAAACGTGTCTTTGCCATCGAGCCAAACGTGTCCATGCGACAAATGGCGATCAAAGCCCTGGGCGCTATCCCTACTTGCCAGATCGTTGATGGGTGTGCCGAAGCGACGACACTGGACGACCATTCGGTCGATCTGATCGCCGTCGCCACGGCCATTGGCTGGTTCGACCCTCAACCGGCAAAGCGCGAGTTCTTGCGCATTCTCAAGCCGGGCGGCTGGCTCGCCGTTCTGCACAACTATAGCACCGATCAGGAGCTGGATGCGGCGCTCGAACACGTATTCCCTCCCGAAAGTGACAAAACCGTGTTCGAAAAGGGCCGAGGCACGCCGCTCAGTTTTTACTATGGCAGCGACAGCGTTCCAAAACAATCTTTTGCATTCACCACCCAAAGGACGTGGGAGCAATTCATCGGCTCGCTCCTTTCGGCATCCTTTGTCCCCGACGAGACAAGTCCGTTGTACCCCGACTTTGAGCGCGCAGCAAAAGAGGTCTTTGACCGCTTTAGCTCTGGTGGTGTCGTGGTTTCGCCGGCAGCGACGGAACTCTGCCTGGGCCAAATCGTGCCATCGTCGCAATGAGGATGGATATGAGATCTGGTGCTCACAATGAGTGGACAATCGCTATCGAAAAGCCGAACCACCCACATGCATTGCAGCTCATCCAACATCTCTCTGCCGAATTGGCGTCACGGTACGGCGATGATGGATCCGGCGCGTTCGCACCGGAAGACGTTCAGGGACCGCGTGCGGCCTTTGTGGTCGCGCGTCTGGGCGCGCGGCCTGTTGGCTGTGGCGCGCTCAAGCCCTTTGACGGCATGGAACCGGGGACAGTTGCCGAAATCAAGCGCATGTTCGTCGAGCCCGATATGCGCGGGCGCGGCATTGCACGCCAGATACTGGGCAAACTCGAACAAGTCGCCGTCGATCTCGGCTACAATACGCTCAGATTAGAGACAGGGGACAAGCAGCCAGAAGCGATGGGCCTGTACGAGACGTCTGGATTTCGCCGCATTGCGTGTTACGGCCGCTATGCCGCGCAATCGTGGAGTGTGTGTTATGAAAAACGGATGGGTCCACAGGTATGAAACAGCTTGAAGAAGGAACAGTTGCACGGTCAAACAAGATCGAGCCCGAAAAACTAAAGACGTTCGTTCAGGCCACTGTTGCCGTCGTTATTTTTTGTGCGCTCAGTTTCCTGGGTCGTTTTGTATACGCCGCATTTGGCATCGCGGCACTGCTGGGCTTGATTTTTCCGCTCGTGTGGGCCAAGGTTACCGGCAACTGGAACGGCATCGGCTTTGCACAGAAAAACTGGCCGTTGGCCATGGGCTGGGGCGTGCTGGGCGGCATCGCGACCAGCCTGATCGGCGTTGTGGTCATATCGGAAGTCGCGCCGCCGTCAAAAATGGGATTACAGTTGGCGATCGGCGTCCCGATGTGGCTGTTTATGGCCAGCCCATTCCAAGAATTTTTCTTTCGTGGATGGCTGCAACCGAAATTCGAGAGCGCATTGGGCGCAGGCTGGGGACTGATCCTCACCACTCTGTGGTTTACAGCCTGGCACTATACCGCTCCCTTTTGGGATGTGAGCCGTTTTCCACTCAAGACGCCGCTTGGCGCAGCAGCGACGTTCGCCGCCGGGTTGATCTATGGATACATCTTGCAGCGTACGCGCAGCATCGTGTCGCCGTGGTTGGCTCACGCCCTTTCCGGGATTGTATTTGTCGTCATTGGGGCAATGGATATGCTTCAGCCGGCAATATAGAAAACGCCTGTCGAATTCGATCACCCCGCGATCACATCTTTGTTCCACTCGATGCCCAACCCCGGTGTGTCGGACATATAAATGTACCCGTCCTCGCGAAAATCGACAGGTGCCATCAGTGGGTCGTTAAAGGCGGTCGGATAGTTTTCGGTGATCAGGCCGTTCTCGACTGCTGCCACGCAGCAGGAACCGATGTTGGGGTTCCCGTGCGGCGCCATTTTGAGGTGGTAGGCGCTGGCCATCGCTGCGACCTTGAGCCACTCGCTGATCCCGCCGCAGGTATTGGGATCGAGTTGGACAATGTCGGCAGCGTGTGATGCAATCAGATCCCTCGCGCCCCAGCGGGTAAACTCGTTTTCGCCGCTGGCGATGGGCATATCGAGTGCGGAAACGAGCAGCGCTCCCCCCCGCAGATCATCGGCATGCACCGGTTCTTCGAACCAGTACGGATCGTATCGTTCCACCAGGCGGGCAAATCGCAGCGCCGTCTTGGCATCCCAGGCATTGTTGGCGTCGATCATCA
>JAFGJF010000609.1 GCA_016929205.1 Anaerolineae bacterium | reverse complement strand
TCCTGACACACCATATCCAGCGGCTCGTCGCCCAGAACGTGTTTTATACCGAGATCATGATCGCCTCGGGCGAGCTTCCAAAGGATGCCGCCCGGGCCGTCGACGCAGTTCGCGCCCTGAGAGCCGAGATCGACCGCCGGGAAGCGGGTCACATTCAGATCGAATTCCTGATTGCCACCGGGCGCAACAAACCACCCGAACGGATGGCCCAACTGGAGGACACCTTTTTGGCCCTGCATCGTGCCGAACTCATCGCTGGCGTCGCCATCGCCGGACCAGAAGCCGGGAACCCTGTGCGCCCTTTTCACGACAGCCTGGCCCGCTTTCACGCGGCCGGATTAAAGATCGAAATCCATGCCGGGGAATGGTGCGGGCCGGAATCGGTCTGGGATGCGCTTGAATATGGCTTTCCCGATCGCATCGGGCACGGCGTCAGCGTGTTTCAAGACCAGAGACTGATCGAGGTCATTCTGGAGCGGGACATTCACCTCGAAATGTGTCCCACCAGCAATCTCAAGACAGGCAGCGTCGAGTCTATCGACGCCCATCCCATCCAGCTGGCACGAGACCTGGGGCTCAATTTCAGCGTCAACACCGACGATCCCGGCCCCTTTGAAAGCAGTATGCTGTCCGAGTACCAGATTTTATCCCAACACTGCGGCTTTCAGGCGCAGGACTTTGAAAGTGTATTTCATAATGCAATCCGTTCCCGGTTCCAACCTAACTTGCGCGTTGCACTGCCCATTGCATACTGACGACCTACACGGAATAGGCTACGCAGCACGCAGCACGCTATACCCAGCACCCAACCTGCCAAGATCAGGAGTCCTGCAATGCAAACCCATAGCTCCTCCAGACTGACCATCAACCCCAACGGTTATTTCTCGCGCGGCGGCAAACGCTTCGTCCCCGTCGGCGTCAACTATTGGCCGGGCTCGTGTGGTGTCGAGATGTGGCAACGCTGGCCAGAACAGGAAATCCAGCACGATCTCGATGTCCTGCTTGCGCTCAAGCTGAACAGCATTCGCTTCTTTTTGCGGTGGCAGGATTTTGAGCCCCAACCTGGCGAATACGAGACGACCATGTTTGACCGGCTGGCCCAATTCCTGACCTGGTGCCGCGAGCGCAATCTCTACGCCCAGCCGTCGCTCTTTGTTGGCTGGATGAGCGGCGGCATATTCTGGCCCGAGTGGAAGGGCCAACGCAACCTGTTCGACGATCCCTTCATGGTCGAACGCAGCGCCGCCTTTGCCCGGCGCTGCGCCGAGGTTATCGCTCCCTTTTCTCCGCTTTTGCTCGGCATCGACCAGGGCAACGAGATCTGCTGCCTGCCCGACAGTCCCGCCGCACCGCCGCACAAGGTCATCGCCTGGTGTGAGACGATCAACCGGGCCATCCGCAGCGCCTATCCAAGCGCCCTGATCATCTCGGGCAACGAGCAAAACCAGCTGCTCACCGACTGCGGCTGGCGTTTTGGCTACCAGCCGGGCACCGACCTGTACAGCATGCACGGCTACCCGGTGCCGGCGTGGCACTCGGTTGGATTTGATGGGATGACCGATCCTCTCTGCCAGTCACTGCTGCCTTTTTACACCCGCGTCGCGCGCAGTTTTGGCCCAGTGATGCTCCAGGAATTCGGCACGATCGTCACCTTTGGCCCAGCCCAGCAAGACAGCTACCTGCGCGCCATCTTACCCGCCTGCTGGGAGGCGGGCGCGAACGGTTTTTTGTGGTGGTGCCTGCGCGACATCAACGCCGACGTGCACCCCTACCTCTCGCACCGTTTTGAGAGCACACTGGGGCTGGTCGGCGACAACGACAGGGTTAAGCCGGGGCTGGACTATTTTCTCGCCTTTGCGCAGACCGTCGAGGAGCGCCCGATCCCTGTGCCCGCCCCGGATGCGGTTGGCATCTATTGGCCCAGACACTTTTACGATCGTGATGCGCCACACAACCCGGGCAACAAACCGCGCCAGCTTTCGCACTGGCTGGTGATGGCCAACTTTTTATTGCGCCAAATAGGCCGCGATACGCGCATCGTGCGCAGCAACTGTCCCCTGCCGGCCCGCCTGAATACTCTGATCATCTCCGGCGCGATCCCTGACGCGCTCGAAGTCAAGGCGATCGCGACCTGGGTGGAAAGCGGGGGCCACCTGATCTGGCACGGGCCGGATCCGGTCAACTGGGGGCACGAACTTGTGCATCTGCTCGGCGCCAGGCCGGTCGACTATCGCGCCACATGCCCGGTGCAGGTGCATGCCTTTGGCGAGCAGTGGACGCTGGACAGTTGGCCGCGCAACATGCACGTCGAACTCGTCCCGGACAGCGCCGCCGTCCTGGCAACCGATCAAAATCACCTGCCCGTGCTTTTATCCAATCAGGTCGGAAAGGGCCGGGTCACCTACGCCTTGCCCATCATCGAAGAAAGCATCGCCGGCGTCAGCGATGCCCCCAGCCTGCGCGATCGATGGCAGCGCTGGTACGCCGGCATACTGTGAAGAGGCACACAAAAACCATGTTCGAACCCGAACGACTCGCCGTCAGGCCAAAACGATACATCTTGGGCCGCATCATCGTCGCCATCGTACGTGTGATCGCCCACATCATCTTCAAGCTACGGATCGAGGGCGCGGAAAAACTGCCCCGCGCCGGCCCGGTAGTCATGATCGGCAACCACGTCAATTTTGCCGATCCGGCGCTGGGCGTGATCATCAACCGGCGCTACGTCAAGGGCATGACCGCAGTCGAGACGTACAGCCGCTTCCTGTTCAACTTTATGGCCTGGTCGGTTGATGCCATCCCGGTGGTGCGCGGCACGCCCGACCGGGGTGCGATCCGGGCCTGCATCGAAGCGCTACAAGCCGGTTGGGCGCTTTACATCGCCCCCGAAGGAACGCGCAGCAACGACGGGAAATTGCAGCGCGGGCTGGCAGGGATAACGCTGATCCTGCTCAAAGCCGGCACGCACATCCCCGTCTACCCCATCGGCTACGTTGGACTGGAACACTTTTGGTCGTATGCCAAAAAGCTGCGCCGCACGCCCGTGCAGATCATCGTCGGCGATCCGTTTACCCTCAACCCGCCGGAAGGCCGGGTGAAACAGCACGTGCGCGAAGCGATCACGACCGAGATGATGGCCCAGATCGCGGCGCTGCTGCCGGAAGAAAATCACGGTGTCTATGCCGGAGAGGTGGGCAAAACACCTCAGTATTTGCGCTTCGACGACGGACAACCCAGCACGAGAGAGGACAAGTAAATCAACACAAGACGTGCCTGGTCGGCGGCTACAAACACGTACGCCGCCAATGATTACCCACACAATTCGTACAGCTCAAAGGAGAGTGCAAAACAATGAATACGCAAGAATATATCGAATTAGAAAACCGGTACGGAGCGAAAAACTATAAACCGCTCGACGTCGTCCTTGCCAAGGGCGAGGGCATCTGGGTCTGGGACGTGGACGGAAACAAGTACCTGGATTTCTTGTCGGCCTACTCGGCGGTCAACCAGGGCCACTGCCACCCCAAGATCGCCGCCGTGATGCACGAACAGCTCGACAAACTGACCCTAACCTCGCGCGCCTTTCGCAACGACCAGTTGGGCCTGTTTTACAAGGAACTGTGTGAACTCACCAACTCGCACATGGTCCTGCCTATGAACAGCGGCGCCGAGGCGGTTGAATCGTGCATCAAGGCGGTGCGCAAATGGGGCTATCGTGAAAAGGGCGTTCCCGAAGGGGAGGCGGAAATCATCGTCTGCGCCAACAATTTTCACGGGCGGACGATCACCATCGTCGGTTTTAGCACCGAGGAACAGTACCGGGACGGTTACGCGCCCTTTACGCCGGGTTTCAAAATCATTCCCTTTGGCGACATTTCGGCGCTGGAAGCGGCAATCACGCCCAACACGGTGGCCTTTTTGGTCGAACCGATCCAGGGCGAAGCGGGGATCATTGTTCCCCCGGCGGGCTATCTCAAGGACGTGCGCCGGATCTGCACAGAAAAAAACATCGCCCTGATCACCGACGAGATCCAGACCGGCTTGGGACGCACCGGCAAGCTGCTGGCCGAAGAACACGAAGGAGTCGAGGCCGATTTGACCTTGATCGGCAAGGCGCTGTCCGGCGGCTTTTATCCCGTCTCGGCCGTGCTGTCCAACAAGGCCGTGCTCGGCGTCTTTCAGCCCGGCGACCATGGCAGCACCTTTGGCGGCAATCCGCTAGCCTGCGCGGTCTCGCGCATGGCGGTCAAGGTGCTGGTTGAAGAAGGGATGATTGAAAACGCGGCAAAAATGGGCGACTATTTGATGGACAAACTGCGCATGATCGACAGCCGGCACGTCAAAGAAGTGCGAGGCAAAGGGTTGCTGGTCGGCGTGGAACTGTACAAAGAAGCTGGCGGTGCTCGCCGTTTCTGCGAGGCCTTGCAGCGCAAAGGGTTGTTGTGCAAAGAGACGCACGAGCACGTCATTCGTTTTGCGCCGCCGCTGGTGATCACACAAGAAGAAATTGATTGGGCCCTTGACCGCATCAAACCGATATTGATGGACTGAGAGAAAATGAAAAAATACGCACCACTCAACCTCACCAAAGACGAAATCATCACCTTTACCCCCCAGTGGCAGGGCGAGCGTTTTCCCGATGGCCGGCCCAAGG
>JAFGJF010000608.1 GCA_016929205.1 Anaerolineae bacterium | reverse complement strand
GTACACGCCCGCGGTCAGGCTCTCCACCGGGCGCAGCTTGGGGTGAGCTTCAGCGAGGAAACCACTTTCGTCGGTTGCGGCGCGCATCAGGCGGGCCAACTGATCGCTGCCTGTGCTGGGCACAGTCGCCATAGCCAATACCACCAGGTCGGCTTGTATGCGTAACGACTTGCCGGCCAGCGTGTCAGCTCCCCACACCTCCAGCAGACCATTTTGCTGGATGATCCTGGACACCTTGCCGCGTAAATACATCACCTGCGATGCTTGCATTGCCTGCTGCACAAACTCGTCGTAACCGAGGCCCTGGGAACGAATGTCGATGTAAAAAACATAGGCCTGGCCGTCGGGCACCGCGCGGCGGTAGGCGGTGGCCTGCTTGGCGGTGACCATGCAGCAGATCTTGGAACAATAAGGTCGATGGCGTTCGGGCGCACGGGAACCGGCGCACTGGATCCAGACCACCTCCTTGGGGATGCAACCATCGGAAGGGCGGCGGATTTCACCCGATTTCAACATGGCTTCGAACTGCAGACTGTCGATCACGTCGGCATAGCGCCCGCCGCCGTATTCAGGCAGGTTTGTCTTGGCATAGAGGTCAGAGCCGGTGGCCAAGATCACCGCGCCGACGTTGTATGTGGTACGCAAACCCTTAGGGTCTTGAGAGGCCCTAAGGGTTTCACTAAAGGTCTCAACCTCAAAATTGCCCACGTACCCTTCAAAAGAGGTTACCTCGGTGCTGGTGAGGCATTCGATCTGGGGGTGTTGGATCACGGCATCAATGCGCTGCTGGAGCAGGCTCGCGCTGTCGTCGAGGCCGGTGTAGAGCGAGGAGAGCTGAGCCATCTTGCCGCCCAGGCGCTCGGATCGCTCGACCAGCAGCACGGGATAGCCGGCGTCGGCGATGTCCAGGGCAGCAGTCAATCCGGCGATGCCTCCGCCGACGACCAGCGCCCGCCGGGTGATGGGCAGCGTGAGCGGGGTGAGCGATTCGTCGCCACTCACCTTTGCCACGAGGGCGCGGACGATCTCGATCGCTTTTTCGGTGGCCGCCTCCGGCTCGTTGCGGTGCGGCCACGAGATCTGCTCGCGGATGTTGGCGATCTCGACGCGGTAGGGGTTCAATCCAGCGGCTTGAGCAGCTTTGCGAAAGGTGGCCTCGTGCATCGAGGGCGAGCAGGCGGCGACCACGACCCCATCCAGGTCGTGCTCCTGGATCGCCTGCCGGACGAGCGATTGGCCGGGATCGGAGCACATGTATTTATAGTCAACTGCCAGCACCACGCCGGGCGTGTCGCGCAGCCGTTCCGCTACACGCTGCACGTCGATCGTGCTGGCAATGTTGAGGCCACAGTGGCAGATGAATACGCCGATCGAAGACATAGATTTCCGCCTGGCCTAGCGTACCTGGCGCGTATAGTCGGGCAGAAGCATCGGGGATACGACACCGGTTTCGATGCCCGCTTGCTCGAGTTCGCGACGCCAACGGTCGACATGGGCCAGGGTCAGCTTGCCCTGTTCGACCTCTTGAGCTCTCAATGCCGCAGCCTTGCCCGCACGACGGCCAAAAACGCCGATTTCGAGCAGCGAGTTGCCCATCAGGCGATTGCGGCCGTGCACGCCGCCGGTGACGGCCCCAATGGCATAGAGATTGGCGATGCCTTTGACCGATCCATCGGGGTTAATGGCGATGCCGCCGTTTTGATAGTGCGCCGTCGGGTAAACGAGCATCGGTTCCCGGGTGATGTCAATGTCAAAGCGCTTGAACTGGCGCACCATGGCCGGAAGCCGCTTTTCGATCGTGCCCGGTCCCTCAATGATCTCGATCATCGGCGAGTCGAGCCACACACCCAGCCTGCCAGATGGCGTCTTGATACCCTTGCCGCGCTCCAGACACTCCCGAATGATCGCCGCCGCCTCTGCATCGCGGGTCTCGCGAGGATAGACAAACTGCTCGCCGTCAACGTTGGCCACCTGGGCCCCCAGGCCGCGCACTTTTTCCGTCACCAACTGGCCGACGATCTGTTCCGGGTAGGCCGCGCCGGTGGGGTGGTATTGGTAGGTGTCCTGATCGACCAGTCTGGCACCCACCCGGTAGGCCAGGACCAGGCCGTCGCCGGTAGCTCCGTAATGGTTGGTGGTGGCAAAGTCCTGATAGTGCAGGCGCCCGCTGTCCCCGGTCGCAATGATCGTGCATTTAGCCCTGACGACCAGATGCTCCCGCGTCTCCAGGTTTTGCAACACGGCCCCGGCTGCCTGTCCCTTGTCGTCCATAATCAATTCGAGGGCCGGCGAAAATTCGAGCACGGTAATGTCCTCGGGCCAAGAGAGCACCTCATCGCGCAAGGCGCGCATGATCGAGGCCCCGGAATAGTCTCCTGCCGAGTGCATCCGTTTCCTGGACGTGCCGCCGCCGTGAATGGTGGTCATGCTGCCGTCGGGCTCTTTGTCAAACATCACCCCCAGCTTTTCCAGCCAGTGGATGGCGATCGGGGCGTCTCGGGTCAGCGCTTCCACCAGGTCAGGATCGTTGGTAAACCCGCCGCCGCCAATGGCGTCCAGAAAATGGATCGCCGGGGAATCCTGCGGCTTGTCGGCGGCCTGGATGCCGCCCTGGGCCATCATCGTGTTAGCGTCGCCGAAACGAAGCTTGGTGGCGAGCAGGACCCTGGCGCCGTTCTCCCGGGCCAACAGGGCCGCCGCCGCCCCGGATCCGCCACCGCCGATGATCAGCACGTCGGTGTCATGGTCGATTTGTTCCAGATCCAGGGCATCCGAGGTCAGGTGGCAGCACCCCTCCAGGGTATCTGCCAGTGCGTTCATGGCCTTTTGCCCCTTGTTGGAACCAACCCTGATCTCCCTAAAGCCGTCGGACCGATAGTCGGGGTGGAACTGTTCGAGCAGACGCTGCTTGACGTCGGCCTCCATGGGAGGGAAAGTTTCCTGCAAACGCCCTGGCCGCGTCGCTTCTACGCGTTTGATTGACTCGTACATCTGTGGCGGGTAAACCATACTTGTCCTCATTCCTCTATTTCGCGTTCGGCGTATCGTTTGCGCAGTTCCTGTACGCTCTGCCCTTTGAGTGCCCGCAGCGCTTCGTCGTGCTCGCCGGCCTCGATCTCGCGCACGCGCCGTTCCAGGTGTGCCGAGCGAGGGGCGATGTAACTGCCATAAATCCGCTGGCAGAGATTGGCAATGCGGTATTGGGCTTGCTCGGTGGGACAGCGGGCGGCGCACAATCCACAGTTGATGCAGTCAAAGGAGGCGCGAGCCACAGCAGCGATATCCCCTTTCATCGCCAAGGCCATATAGTTTTTGACGTCCAGTTCCTGAGGGCAGACCTTGGTGCACGCGCCGCAGCCCAAACACTTGAGCAACTTGGGATAGGTTTTGAACAGCGCGGCCGGCGTGGGCGACAGGTCTTGCAATTTGTAGGATGCCCGTTCGGCGGGAAAGAAGGGGATCTGGACCAGGTACATGCCCGGCTGCACCACCTCCTGGCAGGCCAGGGCGTAATGCAGGTTGGGATCACCTTGTACACGATAGACGGTCGCGCAGGCGCCGCAAAAGCCGCCCCGGCAGCCGCATCCCCGGACCAGCTTGTAGCCGGCATACTCGAGCGCTTTCATAATCGTCAGCGATTCGGGGACCCGGTACTGTTTTCCCATGATATAGATTGGAATCGACTGTTCTGTCATCTCGATATCTCCCAAATGGGTGCCTAGGTGATGAGCCCTTTGTGTCTTAAAAGCGGACGCGGATCGACGTAATGCCGGTCAAATCCATAGTCCGTGCTGTCCAGTCCCAAGGCGATGCCCAAAAGTTGGGTGAAATAGAGCACGGGAACTGGAGAATAGCCAGCATGGGCCCGGCCCATCTCTTTTTGCCGGTAGTCGAGGTTGAACTGGCACAAGGGGCAAGTGGTGACCACCATCCCGGCACCCTCGATCGCAGCCGAGTTGAGAATGGTGTAAGAGAGCTCTTGTGCGGCGTTGGCAGCGGTCACGGTCAGATAGGAGCCGCAACACTCGGTCTTGTACGGGAAATCCACGACCTCGCAGCCGAGGCTCGACAGCAGATCGTGAAGAATAGTGGGCTCGTCCGGATCGTCCAATCCAATCTCAGCCTGGGGGCGCAACAGCAAACAGCCATAATAGGGTGCGACGTTCAAACCAGACAGACGCTTGACAACGCGCTCTTGTATTGTATCAAACCCCAGGTCGTCTCGCAGCAGTTCCAGCAGGTGTAGAACCCGGACCTGCCCCCGATACTCCTCTTCGATGAACAGGTTGATCCGCTCGCGTTTTTCCTCGTTTGCCTGGAGGAAAACGGCAGTGCGTTTCAGGACATTGTAACAGATCGCGCACAAGGTTGCCAGGCACTGTCCATATCTCTGGGCCTCAACCAGCACGCGCGTAGGACCAACCAGAGCCAGTTCGTTGTCGGTCGCCAGGGGAAAGGTCGCGCCGCAGCAGTTCCACTGCTCGAGTTCGACCAATTCCAAACCCAAAGCCTTGGTTGACGCGCGTCCCGCCACGTCAAAACCTTGCGCCTTGGTGCTCAATGTACAGCCGGGAAAGTAGGGAATATTCACGATCGGCGTTTCCTCAGGCGGTGTGTTTTCTAAATATGCCGATGACAGCCAACTGGGGGGCCTCTTCCAGCAGCTCGTCCGAGATATCGGCCGGCGAGAGACGATCGCCCTGGTCGCGCAGCACGATCTGGCGCAACGCCTCCATCACCCTCGGCAGATCGACGCCGCGCGGGCAGCGGGCAAGACAGGTCTGGCAGGAGGCGCAGTACCAAATGGTGTTTGCCTCCAACGCCTCTTCCGATCCCAACTGGGCCAGCCGGATCACCTGGCTGGGCAACAGATCCATAGTAAAGGCCACCGGACAGCCGGCCGAGCACTTGCCGCACTGGTTGCAGGCCAACAGCTCTTGCCCGCTGATCTCGGTAACCCGGCGCACAAAGTCGCCTCGTAGCTTTTCTGCCGATAACTTAATTCGCATGATGCCTCTTGGCTAACCCAAAGTGTACACCATCATACCATAGGCTTGGACCTTTGTCAACGACCGAGCTTCTCCACCGACATTGACTTTTTCCACCTTTTTGATTACAATACGTTAGATGATCTCGTCACATCAAATCTATTCTCAAGCCTCATTATGCTATCATTGCCATTCACCGTTTGCAATTCACAGACTCGTTAACCGGGGGAAAACGGAGTAAAGACGATGAGAATGCGGCAGGTATTGAGCACAGGTTGGGGTATCAGACAACTGGAAACAACCCATCCAGATATTATGGCCCTGACGCGAGCAGCGACACAAGTCGCAAGCACGTGGTTGCCAACCACGATCCCGGCCCAGGTGCACGATGCCCTATACGCTCACGGTCTGATCCCAGATCCCCACGTTGGTCGAAATGCTGCAAAAAGTGCCTGGGTGGGCGAAAAAGGCTGGGCGTACGCCTGTACGTTTACTACCCCGACTGGAGATGGACCGGTCTTTTTGCGTTTTGATGGGCTGGACACGTTGGCGACGCTTTACATCAACGGCGAGCATGTCGCCCGTTTCAACAACATGCACCGTCACTATGCCGTAGAGGTGCGCCGTTTCCTCCATTCTAGCGGCGGGCAAAATACGCTGCTGCTGATCTTTGATTCACCCCTGAACTCTGTCGCTGAGGCGGTGGAGCGATTTGGCCATCAAGAGGGCGTTCCGTCCCATCACTACCTGCGCAAGTGCCGCAGCGATTTTACCTCCTACCTGGGGGCGCGCCCACATTCTGTCAAGGTTGGCGTATTTGGCGACGTTACCCTTGATATCCCGGATCGGGCCTGGCTGCAAGACGCCTGCATCCGCTCCGAACTATCTCAGGATCTATCACATGCGACGATAAACGTCCAGTTCAAGACAGGAGGAGAACCCGCACAAATCGAGTGGCGGCTGGTGAGTCCTAGCAGGCAGCAAGCTGCCCGTGGCACGATTGATACATCAGCCGATCATTTTGACGTGGCGCTGGACGATCCGCAACTGTGGTGGCCGCACACGCACGGCACGCCCAACCTGTATACCCTGCACCTTGACCTGGTGCTCGATGGCGAGCGGCACGATCATCAAACGATCTGCTTTGGTGTCCGGCACATCCGGCCGCTGCTCTTTGACCCGCAGAGCGGCGAAAAGCGTTTCGCTTTTGAAATCAACGGCCAGCGCATCTTTCTCCGGGGGGCATGCTGGGCGCCGCTGGAGGGATCGACACACTGCTGGTCGCAAAAGCGCGCGACTCGCTTGCTGGATCTGGTCGAACATGGACGAATGAACGTGCTCCGTGTTTGGGGCGGCGGCACGATCCCGCCACAAGCGTTCTATGATGCCTGTGATCAACGGGGAATCCTGGTTTGGCAGGACTTTATGTTTGGATATGGCAAGTATCCTAGCCACCTGCCAGCATTCAGTGAGAATTGCCAGGCTGAGATTAAAGATGTGGTGCAGCGGCTGCGCAATCACCCCTGCATCTTGTTGTGGTGCGGCGGGAACGAAAATCACATGGGCTGGGACTTTCAGTTCGGCACGCCCCCAACGGAGGGATGGGATCTGTTTGACCGGATGATGCCGGACATTTGCGCCATGCTGGATCCAGACCGGCTCTTTCACCCCAGTTCACCCCATGGTGGGCCCGTTCCCAACTGGCCGCTCGAAGGGGACTGGCATGATTACACCACACTCACCTTCTCGCCTCACGCTTCGGTACCTTTGTTCGCTTCAGAGATTGGGCGGGTCAGCGCGCCGTCGGTTTCGAGTCTGCGCCATTTTCTCAACGATCAAGAGCTTTGGCCCCAAGGACACGATCCGGGCATTCACGCGCCAGGGCAGCCAGCCTGGCCAGAGATGTGGCAGTACCGTTCGGTGGATGGCTCGTGGGACAAAATAGGTCCGATCGAGACATTCTGCGATCCACAGTCGCCAGCAGACCTGGTCCGTGTCCTGGGCACGGCACACGGCGAGTATTTGCAGCGGCGAATCGAACGCCAGCGGCGCGGTATGCCCAATGGCATTGCAGGCGACAATCCATCTCCCGGCCGCCGTTGCTGGGGTAACACTGTCTGGCGGCTGAACGACCCCTGGCCGATTATCTATTGGAGTGTCATCGACCACTATCTGGAACCCAAAATCGCCTACTATTTCCTGCGCCGTGCCTATGCACCCGTGCTGATCTGTTTTGAACGCGCGGCCGACCGCATTGCCGTGTGGGTGGTAAACGATTCTCCCGAACGCACCGCCGGGACATTGATCCTGCGCCGCATGCGGTTCGATGGGACGGTGCTCGGCGAATCGTCTTGTGCAGTCGAACTCGATCCGGGACTATCTCGCCGCTGCCTCGACGCCACCAGCCTGGGGCCGGTCAAACTGCGCGACGAATTTCTGTCCGCTTTTTTGGGCGAACAACAGGCCACGTTATTGCTCGCGGGAGAACGATACCTGCATTTGCCCCAGGCAACCTTGAGAGCCAAGCACACAAAAACCGGGATCGAAATCACCGGCGATATGTTTGTCCGGCAGGTCACCCTAACCGTGCCCGGTACAACCGGAGCCGTGTTCGAGGACAACTTTTTTGACCTGACGCCAGGTCAATCGAGGACGATCGCGGTCATCGACCCTGCCGGCGGAGGCCAGGTACACATTTGGGCCGTGAATGCCGGCCCGGTCCAGATCGACCTATAGGCCAGGTACACATCGCATCTCCCGAACGGTCATGATTCATCACCGCGTGAGACAGCCACCGTGCGCAATGTCTCTTGGCGTCTGAGAATCATGCACATCAACACGGCCCCGATGATACTCACCCCCGCACCGGTCGCAAAGAGCGTGCGGTATCCCACCGAAGCAATGATGTATCCACCCGCCAGACTGATCGATCCAAAGCTGAACCCCATCGCCATCGACGCCGCCCCATAAGCCAACGGCCGCCAGCGCACATCGACCAGTTCCATCTGAAAAACCTGCAGCGCAGGCATCCTGATTGCCGCCAATGTCAAGACCGCCGTGTTCGCCAGGCCGATGGCCGCCCAATTGGATGCCAGGATAATGGGTAGCAAGCTGATCCCCATTCCCAATGAGACGATCATCAGCGTCCAGCCATCGCCCCGGTAGCGGGCCAGTTGGGGCGCGAGCAAAGGGGACAACATCGCCGCAAACTCTCCTACGCTGCTGATCAGGCCGATCGTGGCCGGAGGCAGCGCGAGAACCGTATCCATGTAAGCACTGCTAAAAGCGCGGCAGGCCGCCCACCCGCTGTGGCTGAGAAAGACGTACAGGACGATCAGTGCCACAAGCAGAAACGGGAACGGGCTCTGCGCCGCGACGTTCGTACCGGTAGGGACGGGTGGTTCGAGTTTACCCACACGGCTCAGTGGAACAAGGGCAACGAGACCGACGGCTACTCCCACCCAAATGCCGTACCCGTACGTCCTCGGTGCGTCCAGGGCCAATGAAAATGCGCTGGCAAAAAAACCGGGTAGAAACCCGCCGACGGTCGTACCGATAAAGGTACCGACCCCTTTGAGCACGCCATTCAGGGCATATGCGCTGGCTCGTTCTTGCGCCGTCGTCACCGCCATTAGCGCCGGCACCCAGTTGACGTTAAACATGGACCAGCCTGCGATTTGCACGATCTGGGAGACGATCGGCCAAACAGCCTGCGCCGGCAGAAACTCGACCAGGGGTAAAATGGCCATACCAAGGATGGTGCCGATCCCACCGATCAACATGACCTTGCGCACGCCAAAACGCCTGGCCAGCATACCGCTGGGCAGGCCCATGCTCGTATAGGTGAACGCGCCGGCGGCGCTAAACAAGCCGACGTATTCGGGACCGTATCCCAGACGCAAAAGGTAGAGCACACGCAGCAGGGAGTGAATGCCGAAAAAGCTCGCGGAAATGATCCCCGAGGTGACGATGAGCAGCCTGGTTTCCCGGTTGAAGTGGGATAGCGCGCGCAGACTGAACTTCATCTTGGGGACTGCAGGCCCACGTGCTTGGCGACCAAAGACTCAACTTGCATCGGTGGATAACCTGACCGCCTGGCCGGTTTCGGCGGACTGCATCGCCGCGTCGTAGACCTGCATGACGCGATACACCTCTTGCGGCTTGACCGCCAGCTCGGCACCCTTGTTCAACACGTCCGAGATGTTCTGATAGTACGATTTCCAGGTACCACGCACGCTGTCGATGACCAGCGTTTTTCGTTCACCGCTGACAAACGTGCTCACCTGGGCGCGGTGCTCGGGCAGTTCCTGTGCCGCATCAATGTTGCCCTCGCGCATCGGCCCCTCCTGTGGGTCCAGGCCGTGCTTGACCAGCGCGCCGAGGTTGCCGGCAACGTACCAGCGCGGTATGGGTACCGCTGCCAGGTTCGAAATCTCGATCTCGTACAGCACGCCGTTCGCGAAATGAATCAGCAGCTTGGCATAGTTGCCGATATCGACATCCCAGTGCCCGCGGTCCGCGACGTGGCAATATACCGATTCAACCTTGTCCGGCACGAGCTGCAGGGCCTGGTCGATAAAATGTGCCGGCCAATCGTAGAGGATCCCACCGCTGCGCGCCTTGCTGCCTCGCCAGCCGTGCGGCGGGCCATAATTCATAATCCCTGCTCTAAACAGGTACGGCTTGCCAAGCAAACCATCCTGGATGACCTTTTTGACCGTCAAATAGTCCCAATCCCAGCGGCGATTCTGGAACACGGAAAGCATCACCCCGTTTCGCTCGCTGGCCTCGATCATGCCAGCTGCCTCCCGGGCATTCATGGCCATTACTTTGTCGGTGACGACGTTTTTGCCAGCGTCCATGGCCTGGATCGTCAAATCGTGGTGCGTGTCATGTGGCGTGGCAAAGACGACCAGATCGACGTGGTCGTCTGCCAGCAAATCGTCCAGGGAGCCGACTATCTTTGTCCCCGGATAGGCCGCTCGCGCTGCCGCCTGGCGTTCGGGATTGCGCGTCGAGATCGCATACAGGTTGAGCCCCTCGGCCAGCGAAATCAGGTACGAATGAAACGCCCGCCCGGCATACCCATAACCGACAACGGCTGCGTTGATCATGTTTGTTCTCCTCCTCGCCTACTCGAAAATATGGGGCTTGAATCCGGCCGGAAACGGCTCGGGGCGATCGACGCGGCTTTGCAGCGTGACGTGTTTGCCCTCACGTGATGCATCGTGGATGGCATGCATGATATCGTGGACGTGATACATCAACTCACCGCTGGCGCGCACCGGCCGGCTGTTGCGGATGGCATAGGCCATATCGGCCACCCCCAGCCCGCGGTTGCGATTGTCGTAATAGTGGGTCAGCGCCACTTCACGCGCTTCGCCCCCGCGCCGCTCGATGGTGACCGGCCCGCCAAACATGTTGGGATCGTTGCAGACTAAAATGCCTTCAGATCCATAGATTTCCAGGCGAGGCTTGTAATGAAGCACCTCGCATGTCGTCGTCACCACGCCCACCGTGCCGTTCTCAAAGTCGAGCACGCCGGAGACATTCGTCGGTGTGTCAACGGTGAATGGCTGGCCAAAATCGGGCCGCGACGTATCGGGGTCAAACTTGGTATCAAACGGGATCTGCGCCGACCCGGTCGCTCGCACCACCGGGCCGAGCAGCGCCACCATCGCGGTCACGAAATAGGGCCCCATGTCGAACATTGGGCCAACGCCGACCTTGTGGTAGCGATCGACGTGCACGCCCATGGCGATCATCGCCTGGGCCGAAATCGGCTTGCCCACCCAGCCGTCGTCGATCAACTTGCGGCAGGTTTGCAGCCCCGCGCCCAGAAACGTATCGGGAGCGCCACCGATGAGCAGCCCCTTGGCCCTGGCGGTTTCGACCAACGTCTTGCCTTCCTCGCGGGTCACAGCCAGCGGCTTTTCGGTGTAGACGTGTTTGCCCGCGGTCAAGGCGGCCATACTCACCCCATAGTGCGCCGCCGGGATGGTCAGATTGACGACGATCTCGATCTCGGGATCGTCCAACAGCTCTTCCACGCTGCACACCCTGGGGATGCCATATTCCTCTGCCCGGCGTTCTGCCGCCTCGCGGACAATGTCCGCACAAACTGCGACATCCAGGCAAAAGTGAAACCGCTGCACGAGATTATCCAGATACTGCGGGCTGATCCGCCCGCACCCGATCACACCAACCTTGACTCTGTTCATCATTCTCCTTTTCTGCTCAAACTCGGCAATTCTGTCTGCTGCTGCACCATCATCTCAAAATGGCGGGATCATTCTATCCCTGACCACCAAAACTGTCAAGTCGCTACAGAATCTGCCTCGCTCTCCCCTCTGCACCTTGAGGTTTTCAGCAAGCTGTGATACACTAGCCGTCAATTCATTCAAACTGCCGACGACGATTCTGCATCAGGAGAAAATGACCATGACTGAACTCATTACCACCCTCGAACGACAGATCCCAAAATGGATGGCACGCGAAAACGTTCCGGGCCTGTCGGTCGCCTTGATCGACGATGCACAGGTCGTCTGGCAGCGTGGATTCGGCTTTAGGGATAGAGACAGCAAGGATCCCGTCACCGTCGAAACGATCTTTCAGGCGGCCTCGTTGAGCAAACCCCTCTTTGCCTACGCCGTACTCCAGTGGTCCCGTTCGGGGACGATCGATCTGGACAGGCCGCTGAGCACGATGCTGCCCGAACCATACATCCCAGACGATCCGCGCCTGCAGCAGATCACGGCGAGAAACGTGCTCAGTCATACGCCAGGTTTTCCCAACTGGCGCTCCAAGGATCAATCGCTGCGCATCCACTTTACCCCCGGCGAACGCTTTGCTTACTCGGGCGAAGGGTACGTCTACCTGCAGCGGGTTATCGAACACTTGACCGGGCAGCGCCTCGACGAATGGATGCAGGCTCAAGTCCTGGGCCCGCTAAACATGCCCAACAGCAGCTATGTGTGGATCG
>JAFGJF010000607.1 GCA_016929205.1 Anaerolineae bacterium | reverse complement strand
GTGAGTGGCGCGATCAGTGCAGGCAGGAGCAGGACTGCCGCCCCCAGCAAGGTTGCCTGTCCAATTACCATCACCGGCAAGGCTGTGGCAATGTTCGGGCGTCCCAATAGCCCGTAGGCAATCAGGCCAATGAGCAGGAATGTCGAGAGCCAGATCCCGGCCCTGCCGCCGGCGCGCACGTACCATCCAGCACTGGCAGTCGCCTCCGATCGTATCGCGGTGATGGGTGATATCCGGCTTGCCTGCCGGGCCGGCTGCAACGCCGCGATCATCGTCACGGCCAACCCCATCAGGGCGCTGACCGTCACTCCCCACCATGGTGCATCGAACGGGATGTCCTGCAGCGTGCCCATGATCAGCATCACCCCGCGTGCCAGCCCCAAGCCGATCAACAAGCCGGTCGCCGTCCCCACCGAACCCAGCAATCCGGCCTCGATCAATACGGTGATCAGGATCTGTCGGCGGGTCATGCCCAACGCGCGCAAGGCGCCGATTTCTTGCCTGCGCCCGGTGATCGACATAGCAAAGGCGTTCAAGATCACAAAGCCGGCGGCAAACAAAATGATCAGGCCCACGATCGCCAATCCAGCTTGCACGAGCAGTACGTTGCCCATCACACCCTCGCCAGCTATGGCGCGCGCCAGGACGATCTCGGAGCCGAGCTGTTTCTCAAGTTTTGTTTTGATTCGATTGACGTCCAAACCGGAATCGAGGACGATGTCGACCTGATCGATTTGCCCCAGCAGTCCGGCCAGGCGCTGTGCTACCGGGAGTGGAATGTAGGCAACGGTCTCATCGGCCAACGCGGTGATGCTTTGCTTGAACTCGATCCGGCCAGAGATGGTCAGCGTCATTGTCTGCCCTGTTGGTAGCGTTTCTTGCTTGTCCTCGGGGGCGATCAGCATCACCTGATCGCCAATATGCCATCCATACTGGGTGGTTATTTGCATCGGCATAACGATCGTATCCGGCCGGTCGAGGAATGCGCCGTCAGCAAGGCGTGGTCGATGCAGGTCGGCGAAAACGCGTGGTTCGACGCCGATCAAGGACAATGGTATGTGCTTGGGGATTTCGCCTTGGGACAATCCGACTGCATCCGGCACCAATGCGGCTTGCACGCGCAGCGAAGGGGATAGGCGATCGATGCCGGGAAAGGAGCGCAGCGTATCGAGGGTGGTTTCTTGCAACGGCGTGTCGCCGCGAGAAAAGAGGTGCAGATCGGCGACTGGTCTTTGTTGTGACAGTTGGGCCGCGCTTTTGCTGGCTGCTTGTCCAACGATCGATGCGGCAAGCACCATCGCCACACCCAGCATGATTGCCAGAATGGTGAGAATGCTGCGCAGCCCGTGCGCGCTCAAATTTCGCCAGATGAGCGAGTTTAGCGATCGCATTCCGCTCTCCTTGGTTTTAGCCGGCAAATGTGCCCCATCTCCAACTTGTCTTGACGTTATAATGCCACCTGTTGTACAATAGGAACAAGAAAATCGCTCGCTATCGTGCCCGTCACCATTCATTATACCAGATAAATGCCACAATATCGACAAACAAACACAGTGTGATCGACAAGGAGTGCTTATGACGACCGCGACATCCGTTCCCCCTTCTGGTGAGCGCCTCGAGTTGCTCTATCGCCTGTCGCAGACGTTCAACTCTTCGCTTGACCTGGGCACGGTGCTGAACCGGGTGATGGATGAGGTTATCGCCGTGATCCACGCCGAGCGCGGTTTTGTGATGCTGCACGACGTAGATGGCAAGCCGATCTTTCGCGTGGCGCGGGGGATGGATCACAAGACGATCGATGAACCCCGTTTCCAGGTCTCTCGCAGCGTGGTGGAGCAAGTGGCGCACGATGGCCTGCCCGTCCTGACGAGCAATGCCCAAATTGATGGCCGGTTCAAACTGCAACGCAGTGTCCGGGTCCTGGGGCTCCGCGCAATCTTGTGTGTGCCGCTCAAAATCAAGGACAAGATTCTTGGCGTCGTCTACGTGGACAACCGGCTCCAAGCCGGGATCTTTTCTCAGGCCGATCTCGACTTGCTGGTTTCGATTGCCTCCAGTGCTGCGATCGCAATCGAAAATGCGCGATTGTACCAGGTTGCGGTTGAGCGTGGCAGGCTGGAACGCGAGCTGCAAATGGCGCGCGAACTGCAAACCAGTTTTTTACCTCACGAAACGCCCAGCATCCCCGGTTGGGAATTCGCCGCACGCTGGCAGCCGGCGCGGGAAGTGGCAGGTGATTATTATGACTTTATCGATGGGGAGCAATTTGGCGTGGTGATCGCCGATGTGTGTGATAAAGGGATGCCGGCGGCCCTGTTTATGGTCCTCACCCGCAGCATCGTTCGTGCCAGCCTGGGGCACACATCTTGCTCGGCCGACGATATCGCTCACGCCAACAGGCTGATCTGTGCTGATTCCGAGAGTGGGATGTTTGTAACCCTGTTCTATGCGCGGATCGAGCCAGAGATAGGCCGGGTGACCTATGTTAATGGCGGGCACAATCCACCGCTGCTTTTTAATCAAAAGTGCTGCGAGAAGGCAGAGCAATTGATCAAACTGACGCGGACGGGAATGGCGTTGGGAGTGATGGCTGATACACCGTATGCGCAGCAGCAAGTGCACCTCGACCGAGGCGACCTGATCCTGCTCTATACAGATGGCGTGACCGAAGCAACAAATGAGTGCGGGCAAGAGTTTGGGATGGAACGATTACAACAGGTTCTGTTTGAGCACCGGCACCTGTCTGCTGTCGCGTTGATCTCTGAACTCGAAAGCGACATCCACGAATTTGTCGGAGATGCGCCCTCTTTTGATGACATTGCGATCGTGGTTGCAAAACGCTCAAGGTTGTCGTGAGTGGTTCTCCAACAAGAGCACAAATATCCTGCCATCTAGGGCATTGTCGGGACGGGGTCGCCATGGTTTGGCGACGATGTCGAGCAATCCGTTTGGTTTGTCACTCTTGGCCAGAGGTAAAGGAATAGCCAACCCCAGGGGCGGTCAGGATATAGCGAGGATGGCGCGCATCGCGCTCGACTTTGGTTCGCAAGCGACGGACCAGCCCGCGTACGAGTTCTTTGTCCCCTCGCCCGTTGTACCCCCAAACCTGCTCGACAATGGTTTCGATCGGGAGAATCTGTCCACCGTGGATCATCAGGGTGTAGAGCAGCCTGAACTCGAGGTGGGTCAATCGTTTTTGTGATTGGCCGATGATTTGCACGGTACGACTCGACGGGTCGAGGGCCAACCCGGCAATAGTCAGCGTGGGCAGACTAAACAGTGGGACGCTGCCCGCCCGGCGCAAAAGTGCCCGTACCTGGGCAATGAGCAGCCGTGCTCCGAACGGTCGCGCGACAACGAGATCTGCCCCAGATTCCAAGAGACAATAATGGATATCTTCTTCGATCCGGCTAATCAACATAATGACGGGCACTGTGGTTTCACCGCGAACCCGGCAGATATCTTCAAGTGGATCGCTTTCTCGAAGAGCCAAAAACACGAGATCGGCCGGGCGCTCCGGCCAGGTCTGCATTGCGCGTTCCAGGTTACCGGCCGAGGTTACGGCCAGACCAGCTCGCTGCAGCACGATTGACAGCACAGCCTTTTCATCAGCATCTTGAGCGATCAATAGCGCGTACACTCTCAACCTCCATGTTTATAGAGTTGCCATATGCTATGAAAAGGATAGCACAAAAAAAAACGATTGTCAAAGTTGTGATCGTTGTTCCGTGGAATCAAAAGACGAGTCCCGCACGTCGTTGTGCCGGACTCGTCGGAAAAATACAGTATGCCTGGATCAGGCGTTAGGTTGGTTCTACGCCAGGATAGCTGTCAAGGTTGTCTAGATCATGATGCTAAAAGCACTTACCACTCGTCGTCGTACTCGTCGTCCTCGTCCTCGCCATCATAAGCCCAGTCGAGTTCCAGCGGGTCTGTCTCAATGATCTCGAGTTCAGCATCGCAGTTGGAGCAAGTGATGGTTTTACCGATGTACAGTCTACCGCCCAGACGGATCCGCTCTCTACAATCTGGACAATGTGCGATGGGTATCTTTGCCCTGATGTCATTGGGCATGTCTGTTACTCTCTTTCCTGATGATGGCACATCGATATACTACATATGGTTCTGTTTCCCATAGATAACATCTTGAAACTAGTATAGCACTCATCTGTGCAAAAGCAGTAAAAAAAAGGTGACAAACTAGTTGCAAAGATACTTGTACCGTGAGATTTTTGTCATTCCTGAATCAGAACTTGACAAAGCGTTCCACATTCACGATAAAGATGGTTGCGCCGCCGACCTGCACCTCGATTGGCTCTAGCATCAACGCCTCCCCGTATTCCACATCTGGCGGCAAGGGGGTGACAAGCTTGGTACGTGTGCGGCAGTTGTTCCGAATGATCTCGAGCACATTTGCCACAGATTCATCCTGGATGCCGATCAAGAGTGTCGCGTTTCCTTCGCGCAGAAATCCACCTGTTGTGCTGATCATCGTCGCGTCATAGCCGGCATGAACCAGCGTATCGTTCAGGGGATACAGGTCGTCACGATTGACGACACAGATCAAGAGTTTCACAAGCCACCTCCTGTCAAGCGTTTTCTTGTTTTTTGAGGCGTTCCAGTTTTTCTTCCAGTTCTTCAATTTCGACCATCAGCGAGGCCGGCGCTGAATGCTTGGGCACACGCGCCAACGCATCCTGGAGCTTTTGCTTGACGGCCTGAATCTGCTGCGAAAGCGGCTCGGATGCTTGTAACGCGCGCAGTGATTCCAGCTTTTCTTCCAATTCGTCGATCTCTATCAACAAAGTGGGAGGCGGATCATGCTCGGGGATGCGTGCCTGGGCATCTGCGATCTCTAGCTCCAGCGCCCGTATCTGCTCCGCAAGCATCTTGGGCTTCTGCAAAGCACGCAGCGACTCCAGTTGTTCTTCCATTTCGTCAATGTCCATCAGCAGTGTGGGGGGAGGATCGTGCTCCGGGATGCGTGCCTGGGCCTCTTTTAGCCGTTGTTCTAGCTCTTGGATTTGTGCCTGAATGGATTTTGATCCTGTGCTCATTGCTTTTTCGCTCCTTTTGTGATCTTGTGTTTTCGCCCTTTTTTCTCAGTTGAAATGCCAAGAGGTTTGTCGATGCATTTCACTAAACATAGCACACCATGTTTGAATTGTCAACACGCACGGTAAAACGGCCCGGCAACGGACAATATTTTTTTCTTTTGACGCGAATGTTGAATGGCTGTATACTATTATTTTGGTGTGTTGCATAACGATTGTTTGAAAGGAGATTCGCAATGCGCGAAGTGACAATAGCGACGGTTCAAATGCATCCCAGGTTGGGCGAGAGTGAAAACAATCTGATACATATGACCGAATGGCTGGATAAAATCTGCACTGAGCAACGTGTTGACCTGGTTGTTTTCCCCGAGCTGGTGACGACGGGATACGAGTGCGGCGTCCAGTTTGTCGACCTGGCCGAGCGCGTGCCAGGGCCCGCAGTAAACCTGATCGCTCAACGAGCCAGCGATTACGGCACGCACGTTCTATTTGGCATGGTTGCCAAAGAGCGGGTCGAGAGCATTTTGTACAATGCTGCTGTTTTGGTCGGACCCGATGGCGAAGTGATTGGGCAGTACAACAAAACGCATTTACGTGGTGAAGAGCGACTGGCGTTTCGACCTGGGTTCCGCTATCAAGTTTGGGAGACCGAGTTTGGCAACGTGGGCGTGATGCTGGGCTGGGATCTGGCCTTTCCCGAGGTAGCGCGGGGCCTGTCACTCGACGGCGCCGAGATATTGTGCGTGAGCGCCAATTGGGAGAGCCCCAACGCGGATGAGTGGCGAACGTATGTGCTGTCGCGCGCGTACGAAAATGCAGTATATGTCGCTGCCGCTAACCGGGTGGGCGAAGAATATAGCTATACCTTTTTCGGTGATAGTATGGTTGTTGGTCCGCGCGGGCATATATATGGTGTGCTGGACACCGCCGAAGAAGGCTACATCGTGGCCCGTGTCGATCTCGACGAGGTCAAACGGTATCGAGAAGAATTCCAATTCTTCCAGTGCCGTCAGCCGCAATCGTATCGCGCTGTGGTGAAAAAGTACTGAACTGCGTGGAGGGGAATTTATGATTGATTTACGCAGCGATACAGTGACCTTGCCGACACAGGCTATGCGCCAGGCGATGGCTCGAGCCGAGGTCGGGGACGATGTCTTTGGCGAAGATCCGACGGTCAACCGGCTGGAGGCAATGGCGGCCGAACGATTGGGCCACGAGGCCGGGCTGTTTGTCGTCAGCGGTACAATGTCGAACCTGGTGGCGTTGCTCGCGCATTGTGGCCGGGGTGACGAGATCATTATGGGCAACCAGTCACACATTTTTCTCAACGAACAGGGTGGTTCGGCCTCTTTGGGTGGCATCCACCATTATGCCGTTGCCAACCAACCAGATGGCACGCTTGCCATAAAGGATGTAAAAGCCGCCATTCGCGCGGATAACGTGCATTTTGCGCGGACAAGGTTGGTCTGTCTGGAAAACACACACAATCGCTGCAATGGTATGTCGCTTACGGTCGAATACACCGACCGCTTGTGTGATTTTGCACACGAGAATGGTTTGCGCGTTCACATCGATGGCGCTCGTATCTTTAATGCGGCGGTTGCGCTGGGCGTTGCCGTATCAGAACTCACACGTCACGCGGATTCGGTGGGCTTTTGCCTATCCAAGGGACTTGCTGCGCCGGTCGGGTCGGTATTGTGCGGCAGCAAAGCATTTATCACCGAGGCACGGCGCTGGCGCAAGGCTGTTGGG
>JAFGJF010000606.1 GCA_016929205.1 Anaerolineae bacterium | reverse complement strand
TCCGCTTTGGCCGCGTGGTACGATCGCGGTTTCGAGCGATCATGGAGACGCGGGGCAAGCTGAATTCGGTGCTGCAGGAAAATTTGATGGGCGTGCAGGTGGTCAAGGGGTTTGCCCGCGAGTCGTTCGAGAAGGACAAATTTCGCGAGCAGGCGCAAGCGGTCTATGAGCAGCGGATCAAGCTGACGCGCATCTTTTCGATCAACTTTCCGTCCATGTCGGTGATTGTCTTTTTCAGCACGGCGCTGATCCTGTTGTTCGGCGGGCGCGAGGTGCTGGATGGCAAGATGACGATCGGCACGTTGGTGGCTTTTAACGGCTACGTGGCCATGCTGGGCATGCCGGCGCGCCGCTTTGGCTTTTTCGTCAACATGCTTTCGGAGGCGATGGCCTCGGCGGAGCGGGTCTTTGAGCTGCTGGACGAGCCGGTGCGCATCGTGTCCCCGCCCAACGCCAGGGTGGCGGGCCGCCTGGACGGGCGCGTGGTTTTTGAAGACGTGTTTTTTCGCTATCCCAACAGCGACGCGTACGTGCTGTGCAACATCGACCTGGAGGCCGAACCGGGGCAGGTGATCGCCCTGCTCGGCAAGACGGGTTCGGGCAAGACGACGGCGGTCAACCTGGTGCCCCGCTTTTACGACGTGACCAAGGGGCGGGTGCTGGTCGATGGCACGGACGTGCGCGAGCTGGAACTGGACAGCTTGCGCGGGCAGATCGGGATCGTGCTCCAGGAGAGCCTGCTCTTTTCGGCCACGATCCGCGAAAATATCGCCTACGGCCGGCCCGACGCCACGCCGGACGAGGTGGAGAGGGTGGCCAAAGCGGCGCGGGCGCACAAGTTTATCCTGGAATTCCCGGACGGTTATGACACGGAGGTCGGCGAGCGCGGCGTGACCCTGTCCGGCGGGCAGCGGCAGCGCATCGCCATCGCCCGCGCCCTGTTGATGGACCCGCGCATCCTGATCCTCGACGATTCGACGTCGAGCGTCGATACCGAGACCGAGTATCTGATCCAGCAGGCGCTCAAGGCCTTGATGCAGGGGCGGACGACGTTTGTGATCGCTCAGCGCTTGCAGACGTTGATCGACGCCGACCAGATCGTGGTTCTCGATGGCGGCGTGATCGCCCAGCGGGGCAAACACGCCGAGCTGCTGGCGCAAAGGGGTCTGTACAAAGAGATTTACGACTTGCAGCTCCGCGACCAGGAGCGGCTGCGCCGCGAGCTGCTTCACCTGGGCGGGCTGGTGGAAGCGCGAGATCACAAGCACGTGCGCGCCGGCGACGGTGGTTTGCTTGGTGGGTTGGCGGGATAGGGGTGGTACAGTGACGGAAACAAGACGGTCAAACGCAACCGAAACGAAAAAGAGACAAACGGACGTTTTGGAAGAAGAGTTCGGCTACAAGCCCTTTGATCCGACGATTATGGGGCGGCTGCTGTCGTACCTCAAGCCTTATGCCTGGCAGGTCATCCTGTCGGCGGTGCTGATGGCCTCGATCGCCCTGATCGCGCTGGCCCGGCCGTGGATCGTTTCGCAGATCGTCGACGTCGGCCTCGGCCAGGTCAGGCCGGCGTATTTGCTCAACATGATCTTTGTCTACCTCGGCCTGAACGCGCTCAGCGCACTGATCACGATCCTGCGGATCAACATCATGGCCTGGGTGGGCACGTCGGCCATTTTCACGATGCGCAACCAGCTTTTTAACAAGTTCCAAGAGCTGTCCATGGACTTTTTCAGCGAGCACGAGGTCGGACGGCTGATGTCGCGCCTGACGACGGACGTGATGCGGATCCAGGATTTGATCACCTGGTCGGTGATCTTTTTCATCAACGACCTGATCAACCTCGTGGGCACGATCGTGGTCATGTTTTCCATGAACGCCAGCCTGTCGTTGGTCTCGTTCGCGGTGCTGCCGGTGATGGTCGTGGCGACCGAGATCTGGCGGCGGCGTTCACGCCGGGCCTTTCGCGGGGCCCGTAGTGCCAATGCCCTGGTCAACGCCGATTTGCAGGAGAACATTAGCGGGGTGCGCGTGGTGCAGTCCTTTTCCCGCCAGGCATTCAACTATCGCCGCTTTGCCGACGAGTTGAACAAGGCTCATTTCGACGCCAACATCCAGTCGGTGCGGCTGTCGGCCATCTTTTTTCCCGGCGTCGACCTGCTGAGCATGGTCGCCACCGGGCTGGTGATCTGGTACGGCGGCACGCAGGTGCTGAATCAAGCATTGAGCGCGGGCACGCTGATCGCGTTTACGATGTATATCAACAACTTTTTCTTTCCGATCCGCGACCTGGCGGCGCGGTTCAACGAGCTCCAGTCGGCGATGGCCTCCGGCGAGCGGATCTTTGACCTGCTCGACACGCGGCCGACGATCGTCGACGCGCCCGATGCGATCGATCTGCCGGCGGTCGAGGGGCACGTCACCTTTGAGAACGTGACCTTTGGCTACGATGCCGAGACGATGGTCCTGAAACAGATCGACCTCGAGGTCCAGCCTGGACAGATGGTGGCCTTTGTGGGCGAGACCGGGGCGGGCAAGAGTTCGATGATCAAGATCTTGAGCCGCTTTTACGACGTCGACGGCGGCGCAATCCGGATCGACGGCACCGATTTGCGGGAGGTGAAACAGGCCAGCCTGCACCGGCAGATCAGCACCGTTTTCCAGGAGCCGTTCCTGTTCAACGGCACGGTCAAGGATAACATTCGCTACGGGCGGCTCGAGGCGACGGACGAACAGATCGAGGAGGCGGCGCGCGCGGTCGGCGCGCACGAGTTTATCGAAAAACTGAGCGACGGGTACGATACCGAGGTGCAGGAGGGCGGGGCGCTGCTGTCGGTGGGGCAGCGGCAGCTCTTGTCGTTCGCCCGCGCCCTGCTGGCTGACCCCCGGATCTTGATCCTGGACGAGGCGACGTCGAGCGTGGATACGCAAACCGAACGGTTGATCCAGGAAGCGATGGAGCGGCTGTTGGAGGGGCGCACCTCTTTTGTGATCGCCCACCGCCTGTCGACGATCACCCGCGCCGACCAGATCCTGGTCATGGATCACGGCGAGATCATCGAACGGGGCACGCACGAGGAGCTGCTGGCCCAGCAGGGGGCCTATTACCGCCTCTATTCGCTCAGTTATCAGAATATCGAGCAAGAGGCCGAGGCGTAGCACCGCAGCGCGCTCTCTGCGGCCTGGCATAGGCGGTCGATCAGCTCTTGCGGCTCGATGACCCGGGCCATGCCGCCAAAGCTCAACAGCCAGCCGGTGACCCAATTGAGGTTCGTCTGTCCAAACTGCGCGGTCAGCGAGCCGTCGGCGTGGTCCTCGATCTCCATCCAGTGGGCGTGGTGCTCGCGCACCGTGGCGGCGACGCGAGCGTCAAAGTGGATGCGCACCTTGTACGTCGGCTCCAGGTGGGCCATACGGGCCATGTACTCGCGCACGTCGAAATCGCGGGGCATCGAGAAGCGGCTTTCCGCGGGGGCGAGCTGCCGGATGCGGTCGACGCGAAAGGTGCGCAGGTCCTGGCGCAGGCGGCAGAACCCAACCAGGTACCACAGTCCCCATTTCAGAGCCAGGGCATAGGGCTCGACGACGCGTTCGGTCTCCTCGAGGCCAAAGCTGTGATACTGGACGTTGACGCAGCGCTGGGCGGCGATGCACTCGCGCAGGGTGTGGATCGCCGATTCCCAGGGGCGGTAGTCGCGGGCGGTCAGCTCGGACACGACCAACCGCTGCCTGGCCTCGGCGACCTCGTGCCGCAGGTCGTCGGGCAGGACGTTGTCCAGCTTGGCCGTTACCGAGGTGACGGCGGCGTCGTAGGTGCGCCCCCACACTTCGCGGATCAGGTTGGCCCCCATATAGAGCACGGTCGCTTCCTCGGCGGTAAAGATCAGCGGCGGCAGCTTGTAGCCACGCATCAGGGCAAAGCCGCCGTACGGCCCGCGCTCGGAATAGATCGGGATGCCCATCTCTTCGAGCATGCCCATGTAGCGGTGTACGGTGCGTTCCGAGACCTTGAGTTCGTCTCCCAGTTCGGACGCTTTCCAACTGGCCCTCGATTGTAGCAGCAGAATCAGCGACAGAAGCCGCGTGGCAACGTTACTCATCTCTTGCTCCTGGATTGAAAAACCGATACACAGGATGAACAGGATTTTTATAGATAAAGGTTTATTGGCCTTTGGTTGAAACAAGTCAGTTTATGTCATTATTATACCACAAAATCTTGCCACATACTGTCATAAATAGGACTCACTGCAGGGCAATTTTCCGTATTTGGCAAAAGGATTTGATTGCCAGGAGGGGCCGGATGTGCTAAGATAGGGACACATGTGGCAATACCGGGTTGAGCGAATGGACATCCCCGGAGATGGCTTCGCGGCGATACAACCCATCGCCGTTCGCAATGACAGGGGTTTTACAGGAGAGGCAGATGACAATCGATTCCCAGATCTTGAACACACTTTTTGCCAGCGCCAACGCCTCGGCGCATTTTGCCCTGGCCTGCCTGGAAGAGGCGGGCGGCAGCCGCCTGCGGGCCAGGTCGAGCTTTGTCGATCCGGACGGGGCGATCATGCATTGGCACGAGTTCGGCGACCTGGAAGGGCCGGGCTGGGCGGCGAACGC
This sequence comes from Anaerolineae bacterium, assembly GCA_016929205.1. Next base: position 2,030 of record JAFGJF010000606.1, on the reverse strand, counting down.
GGTCGGCGGGGCGCAGTTGTTGTACCGTTGGGGCGTCTACCTGGACGACGCCTCGATCCAGGACCAGGCGCTGCGCCTGCTCGACCACGTGCTGGAGGATGGGTTTATCCGCGACGACGGGTTCATCTATCCGTACTGGCACCTGGCGGAGAACCGGTTTTGCCTCAATTATGCTCACAACGACGACTGGTTGTGCCCCGGCTCACTGGCCAAGATCGGAGTGCAGATGCTCGCGTTCGCGGGCGAGATTGAAGAGCATTACAGGATTGACCGGATTGGCAGGATGGACAGGATTGAAGAGCAGGATAGGAGTGATGGGATGGATAAAGGGCTGCGGTCGCGCGTGGACAAGTTGAGGGTCGCTGCGGGCAATCTCTCGACGTGGCTTGAGGAACACGTGCCGCTGCTGGAGAACGGGTGGGTGCCGAGGCGGATCACGATTAAAGGGGAAGCGTACGAACTGTCGCCGCACGGCTCACCCGATCCGATTTTTGACCACAGCGCCGACGGGCTGTTTTTGCTGCAGCTCTGGGCCATGACCGGAAAAATGAGGTCCGCGCGGCGGCTGGGGGATGCGCTTTACGCTGCCGGCGGGCTGTGGGGCAGCATCAACCACGACACCTTTGACGACCACGAGAATGTGGCCTATGCTGTGGCCTTTCGCCTGCTGCATGACTGGACGGGGCCACGCGGCCCGGCATGGCGCAAATTTGCCTACGAGGTCGCGCTGCCGGCGATGGCGCGCTTTCGGATGGGTGAGGACCGCAACGGGGTGGTGACCAGGGGGCTGTTCTGGATGGAGGAGAGCTGGGATACGGCTTACCTGTGGGAGAACGCCGAGGTGGCCCAGGCGCACCTGGAGGCGTGGTTGGCAAAAGGTGATGAGGCGCATCTGGGCGTGGCGCTGGGCGTGCTGACCGCCATCGCCCACCACCATTACGGTTCGCTCGGGTTTCTGACCGAAGGCGTGGACTGGAACAACCACGTCGGGCAGCAGCACCACATCCGCCGCGCCCTGTATGGCGCGATCCAGTACACCGAGCCGCTGCTCAATAATCTGCATCTGCTCGGCCCGACGTTGTGCTTGCTGCGCCGGGCCGGTTTTACCCCGTTGGCCAACCTGGTCGATCCCCAGGCCAGCATCCGGGCCGTGTGTGCCCTCTCGAATGCCGACTGCACAACTATACAGCGGATCTAGCAGCTTGCCGGAGGTGTCGATTGTAGGCGCGATTTCCAATCGCGTATCGGGATGGTTCGGAAAGAGGGTAACACTTTGCTGGCCACGCTGCGATGTAATCGCTGCGCTCAAATACAGCGCACGCTACGGAGCAACGCCGGATAAACCCGGCTCACAATGCGATAAACGAGCCCCATTTATGGGGCGTCGCGACGTAGCACGGTGTCTTCAGTGCGGTCGCTCCCGCCCTACTTTTTGCAAGGTACCTTCCTCTATTTTGAAATGATTTTACAAATTCTCCGATTGGGTGTATATTTTCCTGTCATGCCGGGGGCGGCCGTCACGTCTGGCACGTTCTGCTCCTGGCGACCACAATGGTAGAGCAACTCCGAAAGGAAGAACGACAATTATGACCATGATCGATGTCAAACATATGTCCAAATCGTACGGCCCGGTCCGGGCCCTCAAAGACGTCTCGTTCCGGATCGAGGAAGGCGAAATTATCGGCCTGCTCGGCCCCAACGGCGCGGGCAAGACGACCATGATCAAGATCCTGACCGGTTACTTGCAGCCCGACGAGGGACAGGTGCGCGTCGACGGGCTGGACGTGCTGTCCGATACGCTGGCGGTGCAGGAGCGGATCGGCTATTTGCCCGAGAACGCGCCGCTGTATCCCGAGCTGACGGTGCAATCGTACCTGATGATGATCGCCAACCTGCGCCAGATCCCGCAAGAGATGCAGCTTGAGGCGTTGTCTCAGGCGATCGAATCGACCGCCCTGGCCGATCATCTGACCCGTCCGATCCGCGAGTTGAGCAAGGGCTACCGCCAGCGCGTGGGCCTGGCCCAGGCG
>JAFGJF010000605.1 GCA_016929205.1 Anaerolineae bacterium | reverse complement strand
GCGGGCCAATAGGTGACCTTTTCGATGCAGTTCTCGATGCAGAACGTGCCCCGCGTGCCCGCGACTTCGACGCTCCACCATCCGCCCAGGCCAAAGGTGGCGTCGCCACGCTGGCTGAGCAGGTAGCCGATGCAGCCGTTCTCAAAGCGCACGTGGATGCCGTTGATCGAGAGCATGGCGTCGCCGGCGCTGCGGCGAAAGCTCGGCTTGTCGAAAAAGGCCTGGACGTGCATCACGTCGCCGCAGAAATAGCGCATCACGCTAAAGGGGTGGGTGAGAAAGGCTTTGACGTGAAAGTAGGGAAAACCTTTCATCCTCGGCGCGTTGGAGGGCCGGTAGGTGTATTCACCGCCGGCAAAGCCCATCTTGTGCAGGCAGTAGACAAGTTCGCCGACCTCGCCATCGTCGATGTACTGCCTGGCTCGGTCGGCGGGCGGGGTGAAATAGTGGTTCAGGTTGCAGCCCAGGTAGAGGTCTTTTTCTGCCGCGCTGGCGACCATCTGGCGGGCTTCGTTGACGTCGTTGGACAGTGGTTTCTCGACCAGGACGTGTTTGCCTGCCTCCAGTGCTTCCATAGCCGGCTCAAAGTGCCAGCTCCCGTTTTCCATGCCCCCGGTGCAGACGTCGACGACATCCAGGTCTTCGTGCTTGAGCATGTCTTGCAGGCTGTAATAGGCTTTGACGCCGTGTTTTTCTGCGGCCTGATCCGCGCGTTCCTTGATCACATCACAGACTGCCACGAGCTGGGACAGTGGATCCTGCATATGACAATCTGCGTGGCGGTTACCGATACCGCGCAGGCCGACAATTCCGACTTTTAGTGGCATTTCGCCTCCTTTGTGGATTCTCCAGTCGTTCAGATTCGCCGATGCCTTGATTATAACGCCGTTTGCGTCTATGCCAAAATCGCCGCGACCTGTCAGTGCTCGTTCTGCCGCCGGGTCTTTGTGCGTCTGTCCCAACAATGGTATAATGCACCCGGTTCGCGATCGAATAAATGGTAGAAGGGAGAAAAGGCAAATGTCCGAGTATCCTGTACCGGTGACAGAAACGCTCTTGCAAGCGATCACACAACGAATTGTGAAGCAGTTTGACCCCGAGAAGGTAATCCTTTTTGGTTCTCGCGCTGCAGGCACGGCGCGTGCCGACAGTGACGTTGATCTGTTGGTCATCATGAATGCCACCGGCTCATCGGTCCAGCGCGCCATAGAGGTTAAACGAGCCTGCCGCCCACGTCTTGTGTCCATGGATGTATTGGTCAAGACGCCACAAGAAGTTGCAGATCGCCTGGAGCAAGGCAGTTTTTTTCTGCGAGAGGTTTTGGAACGGGGGAGAGTGCTCTATGAACGTCAGTCCTGAAGTATTGGCTTCGCAAGGCAGATGCCGATTTGGCGGCTGCTCGCCGACTGGCTCAGGGTGATCCAGCTTTACCTGATCAGCAAGGGTTCTTTTGCCAACAGGTGGCCGAAAAGTATCTGAAGGCGTTTCTTATCGCTTTTGACCAAGTCCCGCCTCGAACTCACGATGTGGATGTCTTGGTGGAGATGTGTGTTGCTCTAGATCCTGCTTTCGATCAACTCCAGTCTGTGGTCGAAGGGTTGACCGAATTTGCAGTCATCTTTCGCTATCCTGAAGAATGGAGTGATGAGATGACGGCTATTCAGTCATTGGTCAAAGCAGAGCAAATACGGACAGTGGTTCGGCGCAAGCTCGGTATTGCTGAGGAGTGAGGCCCAGAATGAAGCATGTCATTGTGTTTGCCCGGGAAGGGGTCTTTGCAGGATGGCCGGCCAACAACGGCATATGGATCTGGGAAAACGACCGCGCGGTTGAGAAAGCCAACCGGAGCGAGATCCTGGTTGGCTTTACGACCGGCCCGTACCAAGTGGGATCGAGCCACAACATCGGCCGGCCGTACGCGAGCCGGCTGGCCCGGAGCCTGGATGGTGGCGCGTCGTGGCAGGTGGAAACGCCAGTAGGTTTTATGGAGGATGGCAAAGCCCTGTCGGCGCCGACCGGGCGGATCGATTTCAGCCAGCCGGGCTTTGCCATGCGGGTGCTGGGCTGCGCCTATCACGGCAGCGAGGAGCCGCGAGGGGGGTTCTATGTCTCCACCGATCGGGGTGCAATCTGGCAAGGGCCCTACGCGTTCGCCGGATTGGACGCTCTACCGCAACTGCAGGGCGCCGAACTGACGCCGCGTACCGATGTCTTGGTGAATGGCCCGGACACGTGCCTGGTCTTTTTGTCGGCCCGCTCCAGGGAAAAGTGGGGGGCGGATCGGGCCTTTTGTGTAAGAACGACGGATAGCGGGCTGTCTTTTCAGTTCGTGGCCTGGATCGTGCCGCCCGGCGATCCATACCGGGCGGTGATGCCGAGCACGGTTCGCTGCTCGGCCGACAGGCTGGTCTCGGTGCTGCGGCGCAGGGATATGGATAGCGAGGGGGCGTGCTGGATCGATGCTTACGCATCGGGCGACGACGGGGCCAGTTGGGCATTCCTGAGCCGGATCGGGGAGAGCGGCGCGCACAACGGCAACCCGCCGGCACTGGCCCGGCTGAAGGATGGGCGGCTGTGCTGTGTGTACGGGCAGCGGGATCGCCGGCAGATGATCGCTCGCATCAGCAGGGATGAAGGGGCGACGTGGGGCGAGGCAGTGGTGCTGCGGGACGATTACGCGTCGGTGCAGGCGGATCAGGATCTGGGCTACCCGCGCCTGGTGCAGCGGGCCGATGGCTGCCTGGTGGCGATCTATTACTGGGCGACGAGAGAATTGCCCCAGCAGCACATTGCGGCGACGATCTGGGATCCGGCGATGCGCTCTTGCCCGGATTGAAATCCTGGGCTGATAGCTGGTGGTGCGAAACTTACTTTTTCTTTTTATTGCGCCCTTACAAATCCGCCTTTAGGCATACCTGGCAGACGCCTCCTTGGCAAACCGCGTCCATTCGTGCAGGCGATCGGGGTGTCCGCTCAGGGTCTGCAGCTCACGCAGTACGATCTGGTAGCGAAAGCCCTGTAACTGCCGGCAACCCTCCTCCAGGTCGCGGCGGACCGTCGCCACATCGTCCGGAAAGACCACGTCGCTGGCCTTCTGCCGCCACATGATCACGTAATTTTGCCCCACAGCCTCCTGCACGGCCCGCAAGAATGTCCAGGCGCTGCAGACAAAGATCCGCAGGTTGGAGAGCGAGAGCACGCCGTCGATCTTGTAGGTCAGATCCTCACAGCAGCCGTAGCCGCTCAGGCCAAACTGTTCGATGATCGAGTGCTGGTATTCGAGGCAGAATTCGCGCCACATGGCCGGGGAGACTGCACCAAACTCCTGGCTGTTGGCCATGACCCACATATTCTTATACCCGATCTTGTTGTTGGTATCGGGCTCGATCGTGCTGTCTATGTCGATCTTGCCGATAGGATCGCTGCAGGTCATCGGTCCGGTGTTATTGGCGGTGAGCAGCCCGGTCGCTGACGAATGGTTCGCATTCGCGACCTGCTCCATTGCGCTCAATACGGCGTCGCGCAGGTAGGTCATCAGGCGGTGCATCAACGCCGGTTCGGCCGCCATGTCGAGCATCATTTGGCTCAACCCGCGCAGGTCGGCGGCAGCGGTGCCCAGTGTGGCCGATAGCGGCATATCACATGCTAGTCGGACGGGAAGAATATCACCAAGCAGGTTGTGGGTACGGTCGAGTTGACGCTGCGTCTCTGCCTCGTTATAGATAAAGATGGGCAGGCGCAGCCTGTCAAAGTCAGCCTCGGTCTTGAGCGGCGGGTCGTAAGCCCAGGATCCGCCGTCGACGCCGGAGGCCTGATGGACCACGTCAACGCCCCAGCAGTTGGGAGGATCGATATCAAAGACGGCGTTAATGGGAAACCAGGGATCCACTGGGCTGTCGTCGCCGATGTCGTGTTTGATCAAGATGCGGCGCAGATGCGTTTCTATGTTACGCAGCCAGGGATCGCTGCATATGAGCGTGTCGCCGGGCAGGATTTCATCCCAGGCACCAACCGGACGGCACCACACCGGGGCGCGATCGGGTTTGCGCAAGGCATTGACATCGTGCCAGCGTTGCACAATCTGTTTGTTCTCTTTGCTCGCGGCGATCTCAGCGACGCGTTCCGCCAGTGCGCGAATATCATCTCGTTGTCTGATTGTGTTGGGCATCCGTTCCTCCAAAAGCCTCGCGCGTTGAGTGGTTGATCTGGTTTATGCTCGCCACGCCAGTTCGGCCGACAGATCCAGGTAGCGTTTGATCGCTTCCGGCGGGACGTTCCAGGGAATGTGGTTGCCGATGCACATCACGTATCCCCCGGTGAGCTGTGCGGTCTCGATCATGCTGCGGACCATAGCTTCGATCTCGTCCAGATCGTTGCGCGATAGAATGCGGTTATCGCCTTCCCCGGCGAGAAAACAGTCTTTGTGCTTGCAGGCGATGGCCTTGAAATCGGCGTAGGGTTCGGTGATGATCCCGCGCGCGCCGCAAGCCATCACATCATCGACATAGGCATCGGGCTTACCGTCAGTCATAAAAAGCACCTCTTTGCTCACAGCCTTGACGATGCTCCCGAACTCTTCATAGCGCGGAAAAATGTATTTGTGCATCCAGCGTGGCGAGTAGACCGGGCCGCGCGAGGTGACAATGTCATCGTGGCAGACGATAAAATTGACCGGCATGCGGGCAAAAACGCGAAAGACGCGGCGGTTGATCTCGGCAAACTCGTCCATAATGCGTTCAAAGCGTGGATCGAGGCACGTTTCCAGGAACAGTTCCCAGCCAAACGTCAGCAAGGGCCACATAAACATCGTGTTGTAAAAGCCAGCACTTTGAGCCGGCATTGTCGCGGATGGGCGTAATAGTCGATGCCGGTCAAGTAGCTTTCTGCATCAGGACATGACCAGTGTTCCCAATGTGGAATACGCTTAGGCGCAAGACCCGTATAGGCCAGATATCGATTGTCGGGTGTCATAGACATTCCTTACGGATGTGTTATCAGTCAGAAGCAAGGATCATCTTGATTCTACTCGTTTACGCCAAGGAGTCAAAAACCGCAGCCGTCTCTGACGGCTGCGGTTTTGTGGAATATCTATGAGCTTGTGAACGTGCTTGTTAATCTGCTACGGTTTATTGCAGGATCAACTGGCGGGCGAAAATACGTATTGGAAATCGCATCGCTATTCTTGTGCCTCGAAATCGAGCGAGACCGAGTTCAGGCAGTAACGCAAGCCGGTTGGAGCCGGTCCATCGCGAAAGACGTGTCCCAGGTGCGACCCGCAGCGATTGCACACCACCTCGGTGCGGGCCATGCCCAGACTGCCATCGTGCTGGGTGTCGACGGCGGTATCCAGGACAGGTGCCCAAAAGCTCGGCCATCCTGAACCCGAGTCGTACTTGGTTTCAGAGCTGAACAACGGATTGCCACAGGCGGCACAGTGATAGGTTCCTCGATCCTTGTTTTTGTAAAATTTGCCGGTAAAGGCGCGCTCGGTGCCTTTTTGACGCAAAACGCGATATTGTTCGGGAGTGAGCGACTCGCGCCATTCCTCATCTGTTTTGGTGATTTTGTCATCCGTTTGTGTGTTTTCCATCGCATAGCCTCCTTTGAACCTAAAAAGAATTTTGACAAAACGCATCGGTGTGAGCAGGCCGGAATGCCATTCCAACCTACATAACCCCAGATTCTCATATACATAACAAGTATATCACCAGGGAGAACAAACGTCTATGACAAAAGTCGTTTTGTTGTTCAGTCCATCTCGATCGCGGCCTGGGCCATGGCCAGGATGTTCTCGGGCGGCACGTTGGGCAGCAGCGCTTCGTGGCTGGGGCTGACAATCAGGCACGGCCCTAAAAGTGCCTTGACCCGTTGCACGTCTGCTCGGACTTTTTGTGGTGTGCCGTTGACCAGCAAATCCTGGGTGTCGATCCCCCCCAGGAAGGTGATGCGTCCCTTGAACTCGCGGGCCAGCGTCTGTGCGTCCATGTTGCGTGCCAACGCTTGCAGCGGGTGCAAACAGTCCACGCCGGCGTCGATCAAGCGGTCGATGACGCGATAGATCGACCCACAAGAGTGGAGGATGACCTGGTAGCCATGGCGGTGACCTTGTTCGGTAAAGCGGCGGAACCAGGGCATGACAAACTGATCGAATTGGTCCGGGCCGCATATCAGGTCGAGTTGGGTGCCAAAGTCGTTGCCGAAAAAGAAACCATCGACCAGATCCCCGGCAGCGGCGAAGAAGCGTTCGTTGGCTTCGTAATAGAACTCGCACACCCGGTCGGTGACGGCGTGGACGAGTGCGGGATTGAGATACATATTCATCATGTAATTTTCCATCCCAAACAGGTCCATCACATTGTGGTAGAACGGTGTCCAGAATCCACTGGCCCGGTACACGTCTCCAGCGTGACGCAGCTGTTCCAAGACCAGATCGAAATCCAGGTAATCAAGATTGGGCCATTCGTATGCATCCAGGTCGGCAGCGCTGGTCGCGTTGGCGAATGGGCCGGGATGCCCGTGCGAGGTCTTGCCCGGAATATCAAACAGCCCCCGGCCTTCGGGATGGTTGTACACGCCGGCCATGATCCAGCTAAAATCATCGCCCAGCAGACGGCGCACTGCCTCCGGCGAGTCTACGTCAAAATAGTCGAGGTAGATTGGCCAACTATCGGGGTGAGGATTACCCAGCCAAAAGCCAACGCGGTCGGCGGCCTGACCTGAAATGATCGTACGGATGCGTTCGCGCGAATTCATAGACTTGTCCTTTATTTGGGATGAGTGTGATGCCCCGGTCTTGTGCAACTGCTCGTTGCATGATATCATTGACCTGATTTGCTGTCAATGCTCAATGCATTTGTTGATTTTGGAATTGGGGAGGAGATGAGATGGTATTGACCCTTTTGGGATTGCAGGTTCTTGGCGTTCGTTATGCCGGAAGTCGCTTTGTCGGCGATCAGCAGCG
>JAFGJF010000095.1 GCA_016929205.1 Anaerolineae bacterium | reverse complement strand
TGTTGGACTTTTGACAATTCTTGAGAGGCGATCAGAAACCAGGTTTTTCACCTCAAATACGAGCATAATGCATCAAAGATTGTTCTAGCATATATCTCATGTCTTGCCTATATGATTAAAAACCTGGTTTCTTGACCTTTGTCAAAAGTCAAAAAGATAGTCTGTTGAAATCATCAGCGACGTCTAGTTTGTTGTTGGCTGTGAAGTCGAAAACATATAACCCGCCCCCCGTACGTTAAGGATGTATTGAGGGGCAGAGGGTTCGGGTTCGATCTTTTGTCTCAATCGGCGGATGTAGACACGGATGATTGAGCGCGCTTCTCGTTCGTCGGTCTCATAGTTCTGAACTTGACAGACGAGTTCTCGGCAACTCATAACCTGGTCTGAATTGGCAATCAAGGTGGACAGCAGCCGAAGTTCGGTGGGCGTCAGGTCCAGCGATTCGTCTCCCATCGTGACAATGTGCTTTTGCAGGTCGATGATGATACCGCGAGCCTGTAAAAAGCGTTCTCGTCGTGGCTGTGCCGTCGTCGTTGTAGACGTTTTCTTTTCCTGTCCTCGCAATTCCTCAAATGTGTCCTGGATGCGTTCAAGCAATTCTTCCCGGTGTGCTTCTTCGTACCGTTTTTGTAATGCTCGGTCTACGGCGGCCTCGATCTCGGGGGCACTGGCAGGCTTGCGCAAGTAATCGACTGCTCCCCGACGCATCGCTTGGACGGACGAATCCAGCGTGCCATATGCTGTCAGCATGATCATTTTGGCTTGCGGTGAGAGCTTTTGGGCCATGTCCATCACTTGTAAACCATCAATACCGGGCATCATCAAGTCCACAATGATCAGGTCAAATGGACCGTCTTCCAGGTGGGCCAATGCCTCTTCTCCGCTGGCTGCCGTGATGATCTCTCGGTCATCTGCCGCCAGCAGCGCTGCGGTCGTCGTGCGCAATGTTGCTTCGTCATCGACGATCAGGATCCGTGTCAAGTTCATAAATGTCATCCCCCATGTGTATCAGTCTGTATGCTAGGTTGGGCGAACAGGCAGTTTTATTGTAAAGCAGCTACCTACACCTCTAGTACTTTCAACTAGAATGTCCCCACCGTGTTGTTCTATCAGGCCATAACTGATCGACAGACCTACGCCTGTCCCCTGGCTTTTTGTCGTGTAAAAGGGCTCAAAAATGTGTTCGCGCACTTGAGGTGTGAGCCCCATGCCTTGATCGCGCACTGCAATATACGCCCATTGGCCTTTTTCTCCAATTCGAGTTGCAATGTTTAATTCACCGCCGCTGGGCATTGCTTCAATAGCATTAATCACCAGGTTCAAAATGACTTGTTTTAGTTGATCTTTGTTTGCTTTCAAGGATGGCATATTGGAGGCAAATGATTTCTGGACGCGTACATTTGCCCGTTGTATTCGTTGATTGCTTAAGGCCAATACATCCTCGATCACGGCGTGAACGTCCGTACTGAAATTCTGGTTTGACGAAGGACGGTTAAACTCGAGCATACGTTGTACGGTCTTGATCAGGCGTTCGACCTCTTCTTGCGCCATCGCCAAGAACTCGCGGCTTTTGTCCCTGCTCAATGAGCGATGGATCACGAGATGCAGACAATTCTGGACGGCCTGCAAAGGATTGTTGAGCTCGTGCGCGATATAAATCGTCAATCGCCCCATTGCCGCCAGTTTTTCTGCCTGGACAAGCTGTGCTTGCGAGTTGGCCAATTCTTGCGCATACTGGGTGACGCGCGTATACAATCGTGCATTTTCGACGGTTGCGCCTACCTGTCTCCCAATTGCTTCCAGCAAATGCAAGCTGTGTTCTTGCCACAATGTGTTATCGTGAGCCATGATCGCCAGCACACCAACCACACCCTGTTGTGAGAACAGGGGCGTGCAGGCGGCAGCTTTTAGATTGTGCGAAATCAGGTGTGACAGATGTTGGTCCTCGCTCAAATCAGTCGAGACGACCAATTCTCCGCGCTGGGCTACTTGGCCCAACAGCCCGGTGCCTCGTTTCCAGCGTGCGTTGTAGAGCTGGTTGCCAACTGTTATTGGGATGCCGCGATGCATCTGCAAAACGAGGTCATCGGCATTTTCGGCGTCGATCAAGGCAACCAACGCGGCTTGTGCCGACATCATTGCCAGTGTCTGGTTCAATGTCGTCGACAGCACCTGGTCCAATTCCAGGGAGCTGTTGACTGCTCGCGACATGTCGTTCAGTGCCCCAAGCTCTCGATTGCGCTGGACAACTGCCTGCTCCATATCACGCACCCGCAAAGCGGCTTTTATGCGGGCCACGAGTTCTTCGGGAACGAATGGCTTGGTCACATAATCGTCTGCCCCAAGATCCAGTCCCTGTGCTTTGTTGATGGTTGACCCCAACCCGGTCACCATAACAACGGCGATATGGCGCAACTCGTCGTCGGTTTTGATCCGGCGACAGATTTCAAAGCCTTCGATGCCGCCGGGGGTCAGCATCAAATCCAGCAGGATGAGATCAAACGGTCGTTTGATACCTGCCGCGCCTGGGGATGTGCCGCCTAGTTTGTTAAAGACCTCTTCTCGATCAAATGCCCACTCGGTGTAATAGCCTTGAGCTCGCAGCAATTCGCCAAGGTATTCGGCGGTTTGGCCGTTGTCTTCGACGATCAAGATTCGTTTGGGTTGACTCATACACGATCCTTGCTGCTGCGAACGTCCAATATCGATAGCGACTTGATCTAAAAGTGTTGCTGCCAGCCAGTTCGCCTTCATTATACCACTACTCAACATCATTGACAATGCAGCACGTCCGAGATATCAGGGCTGTTGCATTGTCGCCCGGTACACTGTCATTTCCGCAGGTTTCTAGCGGGCATCCATACTTCGGCCCCTGGATCCCCGCCAAAAGCACGCGGGGATGACATGCCTGCCGCACTGTCAACCGACAATGCAACCGCCGTATCCGAGATACTGTTAGCAGGTTTCGCATTATCAGCCCAGCATTACCTTGGAAACCCGGCATCGTTTGGGTGAAACGTATTGGGCAATGGATCGTATTGAGGCAAAGGGCGTGGTTGACAAAACGGTTAATGTATGCATAATCGGATTTGTGGTATGGTCTGTCAGGATGTGCTCGTCGCGTATGGCAGATCGAGCCTGGAATCCGGCCGATTTTGCACGTCTGTTTGCGTAAATCCCACGTGCGCTCTAGGTTCAAGAGAACTTGAGAGGAGAATGTTGTATGGTGTTACCAATATGGACGTTTTGGGCAGCCATTGTGTTCTTGGTTGTGGGTTTGTTGGGCGTATTGTTGCCCCTTATTCCCGGCACGGGCTTTATGTGGATTGTCATCCTGATCTATGCGATCTTGGAGCGGTTTCAGACAATTGACGTGTTTTCGTTTATTGTCCTGACACTATTGGGGCTTGGCGGGGCAACGGCTGACATCTGGATGAGTCAGCTTGGAGCTCAAGTAGTCGGTGCGTCATTTTGGTCTACCGTCTGGAGCCTGGTGGGATCGCTCGTCGGAGGAGTGGTTGGCCTGGTGTTTCTGGGGGTCGGCGCATTCCCCGGCATGCTTATCGGGTCAATCGCCGGTATGCTGTTCAACGAATATCGGGAACGAGGAACGTGGCGAGAAGCGTGGCAGGCCACGCTGGGTTTTGTAGTTGGGTTCACCCTTTCCAGCGTTGTACAACTCGTCATAGGCGGGTTGATGCTCTTTATTTTCATATGGCAGGTATTGCGAGGGTAAGCGTGGTGTGTTCGCGGGCCAAACGTCTATGACGATTCCTGGTATACAGGCAATGTGACTGTGAATGTGCTTCCCAACCGTGGCGCGCTGGTGCATACGATTTGCCCGTCATAGCTTTCGACAATCGACTTGACAATGGCCAACCCCAGACCGGTTCCTTCGATCCCCTGGGTTTCCGGCGTCTTGACGCGGTAAAACTTTTGAAACAGCTTTTCCTGGGCCTCAGGTGGGATCCCCACGCCTGTATCTCGAACCTCGACTGTAACGGTGTCACCTTGCTCCCAGGCTGACACTGCTACCGAACCCTGCGGCGTGAACTTGATCGCATTGTTGACCAAATTATCGAATACCTGTTCCAGACGCATCGCATTGCCTTTGACCATAGGCAGCACTTTGGGGAGTTCGATCGTCAGATCGATCCCTTTGCGTTGGGCGCGAGATCGCAACGCGCTGGTCGAGCGGGCCAGGATTTCATTCAATGGGCACGGCTCGATCTCCATCCCCACACCGGCCTCGATACGGCCGATATCGAGCAAGTGTTGTACCAAGTTTGCGATGCGACGGACGACTGCCAGAATGTGCTCTATTTCTTTTTGCTGCTCCTGGGTCAACTCGCCCATCTTGGGCAGCAGTTCGGCGCTGGTCTGAATGCCCTGCAACGGTGACCTCAGATCGTGCGAAACAGTGGAAACAAAGCTGGATTTCATCTGGTCGAGCTCTTTCAAATAGGTGATGTCTTGCATCATGATGACTCGGCCTACTCTTTCGACCAGCGACATATTGGCGTAAAAGGTTCGTCCATCCGGCATTGGGATCTCGCCAGAAAAAGAATGCACGTCTGTCTTGATCGGTTTTCTCCACAGCGCCAACAATGCCTTGTTGGAAATGACCTCCGTAAACGGACTTGTAGGTTCGATTGCTTTTTCCTCTCCAAATGCTTTTTGTGCGGCGGGATTCACAAACAAGATACGGTCTTCGGTGTCGGTGACAATGATTGCATCACCGCTTCCGTTCATCACCGCTTCCAGCGTTGCTTGTTCTTCTCGCACCTGACCAAAGAGGCGGGCACTCTCGACGGCGACGGATATCTGTGCTGCCAATGCTTCGAGCAGGCCCAGATCATCTGTTGTGAAAGCATTCACTTCGGTGCTTTCTGCATGCAAGGCACCGATGACCGAATCTTGTCCCTGGCGTATGCCGTTTGTACGCGTTTGGACCTTGAGCGGTACAGCCAGTTGGCAGCGTGTGTTGGGAAGGTTTTCTTCTGTTACGTAGCGGGGGTCTTTGTGGACATCGGGCACCAGCAGTGAACGACCATGGCGAGCTACCCAGCCAGCAATGCCTTCCCCTTCGCCTTCTAGTGACAGGCTGCGTTGTTCCACAGATTGGTACAAATAGTTGATACTTGACCTGAAGACCAACCTATCTTCTTCGATCAATCCGATCGAGACGTGGTAGCAATCCAGCGTCTCGCGAATCAAGCGCACAACTTCCCACAATAATTGATCGATATCGAGTAGCGCGCCGATGTCGTGGCTGACATTATTGACCAATGAGAGGCGTTCGGCTCGCTGATGAAGCTCTGCGTACAAACGTGCGTTTTCGATCGCATTTGCTGCCTGGTGGGCGATCGTCCGGCACAGATCGACTTCGTTCTTGGTAAAGGTAGAAAGGGCCGAGCGTCTGTCGAGACTGATAGCGCCAATGACACGCTGTTTGGTAATCAGCGGAATAGCCAACTGGGCTTTAATGTCAAGCTCTTGGGCTTCTTCCCAGAAGAAACTAAGCCGTTCGTCGGCAAAAATGTCAGGAATCTGAACGGGTTGCCGGATTTGCATGGCTTCGGCGATGTGGGGACTGTGAGCTAACGGTACCACCAGGTTCAAGTTGCCGGCGGTCATATCCGGATGGCTTACGGCCCGTAGTACGAGCTGCACGCCTGTCTCGTCAAGCAAAAAGATTGCGCAGCGCTTGACCTGCAGTGCCTGTGCAGTCCGTTCAGCAACGATGCACAAGATGTCATCAAGATGCAGTGAAGACGTTGCCTCACTGATTTCGTTGAGCAACCGCAGTTCTACCACGCGTTGCTGCGTTTGCTCCAAAAGAAAGACGTTTTCGACAGCGATCGCTGCCTGATCGGCGACAGAAGATAGAAACGCCAAATGATCTTGGGTAAAGTGATTGGGTTCGTGGTGAACCAGAACCAATAAACCACGAACTTGATCACCTCTTTGCAGAGGGACAGCCAGAGCAGAACGGATCTGGAGTGAATCATCGGGCAGGTGAACCCAGCGTTCGTCCATTGTCGTGTCAAATACGATCGCTGCTTGTTTGTTTTCAATGACCCATCGGGCTAATCCGCTCTCAAGGACGTTACCCAGTGCTTTATGATGGTTTGGAATGACGGTTTGCCGGCGTACAATCGTGTGCGAAATGACTTGTGTCCGGTCGTTTAACAGTATGACACTGCCATCGCCAGCACCGGTGTATGGAATGGTCAAAAGCAAGATATCGCTCAGTACCTTGTCGAGATTGACGCCCGACGTCAACTGGCGAGTGATCTCGTACAAAAGCTGGTGGCGGTGGCGCGCGCTCTCGAGCTGATCGAGTAACTGACCGCCAACTATGAGAGAAGCGATCTGTGGCGCTAGTGTATTCCAAAAGTCTATCCATGGTGGGGTAAAAGCTGTCTTGGCACCGATTTCGAGCATACCTACGCGCTGCATGCCCGTAACAAGGGGTACAATGAGCACGTGTTCATCCTTGCTTGACAAGGTGAGGGCATTGTTTCTCACAATGGCTTCTTCTAGTTTGTCGGCGGGCGCTTTCAAGTTGAACTGGGCATTGTTGGGAATAACGACGTGAGGGTGCAAGCTACCAGCTTGAAACAAGGATAATGCAATCTTGGGGTATGCAAAGGCCCGTTGAATATGCTTAACCAAGCCGGGTAATCTCTGCGGTGTGCCATCCCAAAACGAGACTTGTGGGCCAAAGTATTCGAGACCTCGAAGCATTTCGTATGCCAGATCTCGTTCCTGTTGCAATTGCCGAACCTGGGCTCGCAGCTGTTCGATCTCGGACAATTCTGCTGGCCCACTGGCGTTAGCCGTTTTCTCTGAGTGCGGCTGCGCTGCATCTTGCTCTATTGACGCGCCAGGCGCATCTGCCGCTTGGAGATTTTCATCGATCATTGTTTGATTCTACTCTTTGATTGGAAGGGAAAAGCCGAACGTGCTTCCCTTTTGCCAGGTGCTCTGCACCCACATTTTGCCGCCATGTTGTTCGATAATCGACTTGGCGATGACCAATCCCAGTCCGGTGCCTTCTATGCCTTTGGTATGTTCGTTTTGAGCACGGTAAAATTTGGCGAACAAATTCTCTTGCTCTTTTGTTTGTAGACCTATCCCGGTATCGATGACACGCACAGTCATGTTTTGTTCGTCAAAAGATGTTTCCAGTCTGATCGTACCAGAGAACGTGTACTTGATTGCATTGTCTACCAGGTTGCTTAACACTTGATCGATGCGGCGAACGTTTGCTTTCACAATCGGCAGGGAGGGGGGCACCTGGCTTTCCAGGCTTAGTCCTTTTTTGCGCGCCATTTCCCAAAATCGCGCGATCACTTTGAGAATGGCCATCTCTAGATCACACTCTTCTTTTTCCATCCCTACGCCGGCGTTTACCCTGGCCAAATCTAATAAATCGTCAAGCAAGTCAGACATCTTGCGAGCGCTGCGGTTAATACCGTCCATAAATTCGATCTGTTTTTCATTAACCGGTCCTGCGTCGGATAACAAATTCGTATATGTATAGATAAGTTGCAATGGAGAACGCAAATCGTGGGAAACAGCAGATACAAATTCGGTTTTCAGTTCGTCCAACTCTTTCAGATAGGTGATATCTTGCATCGTGATCACAAACCCTACATCGGGTACATTGGTAATACGGCCAGACAAAGTGCGACCATCTTGCAGAAGCACTTCTTCGCTGGATGGCGGCTCAGTCGATAGACGTTTATGCCACAGAGTTGCCAGTGACGGATTGTCAATCCGGTTCAGGATGTGTTGATCTTGGAGAACCAAGTCGTACGGAATGCCAAAAGCCCTGCGTGCAACAGGGTTCATCAGTACAATTTGGCCGTTCTGATCGGTAACCAGTATGGCGTCTCCTGCCCCGCTGATCACCGCTTTTAGTTTCGCTTGCTCAGTTTGGACGGCGTGGAACAAGCGAGCGTTTTCGATGGCTGTCGCCGATTGATCGGCAATGACGGACAGCAAAGTCAAGAGCTCGCCGGTGAAATGTCCGGTTTTGTGGTGGCGCAAGGTCAGTACGCCAACCAGGCGTTCCCGGTTGATCAAGGGGATGCTGACAGCAGACCCACCGACAAATTCGTCGTCAGGAAAGGTAACCCATCGCTTGTCAGTCATCACGTTCTGGACGACCAGACTGCGCCGATGATCGACTACCCAGCCCGCAAGCCCTTGAGACAGTACCTCGTTTAGGACAAATTTTGCTTTCTCGGGATCCATGTTACGCCGGGTCAATATCTTGTGTACGACGGCTCCTCTTTCATCCAATATGATCACGCTGCCGTTGTCAGCTCGGACGCATTCGGATGTCATTTGTAACACTTGGGACAACACACGGTTGATATCTAGATCTGAATTGAGCCTGCGACTGATTTCAAATAAGAGATTTGACTCATCCATAGCTTGTTTGCCCTATAACCGGTTCCAGTTTCGAGTCTTTTGCTGTTTTGATTATACCATAACCAGACCATACGGCAAAGGGCATATTCATTGTACCATAAAATATACGCCAGTAAACCTGCGAACATAACGGGACTGTTTCAGTTTGGCCATGCGGTCGCTATCAGAAAAAACGTGCAAGCGTTTTCCGTATAACCAGTGTTCGATCCATACGTTCAAGTCTATACCGTGACGCCGATCTGCTTGGCAATAGAGCGGATATAGCTGGCTCCGGCCAGGTAATCCTCTTCTTTGTGCATGTGTTCCAACAGCAGCGGCGTATCGGGATCGATCTTGGCCAACTCGAGCAGAAAAGTGCGGTAATCCAGGTATCCCCGTCCGGGACATACTTCATCCAGGTGAACGGTGAGTTTATCCTGTAAGAGAATGTCTTTGGCGTGACAGCTCTTGATGTATGGTCCCAGCTTGGCGAACCACTCTCGGAGCAAGCCGGCATTGTCAAAGTAGCGCTGTGGGCTGCATATGACGTTGACCGGGTCCAGATGGGCGCCAAATTGAGAGCGGTCAATGGCCTGGATCAGATCGAGATAACTATCAGCGGAATCAGGATACATCCACGGCATCGGTTCCAGGGTGTAGAACGTTCGCCTGGGTTTGATCGCGTCGACGATCGTGCGCACCGTCTCGACGATCAAGTCAAACGTATCTTGAGTCAGGTTGTCGGGGTGGGGGCCATCCCACACCGCACCGCGCGAGCCCGAGATGTTGACACAGCAGCGTGCGCCAATGCGATCGGCCAATGCCAGTTGCTCCTGGCATTTCTGGATCGCTGCTTGGCGCGTTGCCGGGTCGGTACTCAGTGGATTGCTCCATGCGCCCACCTCGGCGACAACGATGCCGGCCCGAGCTGCCGCATCTACATAGGCGCAAACCGTTGTCTCGTCTGCATCTGTGCCGACCGGGCAATAAGCTGCCCGGTAACCGGCCCTTTTCAAGGCCGCGATCCAGCTATCTGGATCGTCGTAGGGTTGAAAAACGGGGCCACCAAGTCGCATAAAAGTCTCCTTGTCGGATCAGGTAGTGCCATACAGGCTTTGGGGAAAATGGTTCGGCCACTGGCTTTGAGGATAAACGATCTCGGGCAAAGCCCCGATCGAGGACCAAAACATTGTACATGCACTCATACGTCGTCATACAGGCCCCGGAATTGGTTCCGCGTCACACGCAGCACCTGCTTGGCCATGTCGATCGACTCGGTCATATAGCGGGAGAATTCGCCGCTGTGCCCTTTGGTATCACTCTCGTCGGCGTTGACCCATTCGACGGTCACTTCTGCGATCTTGAATCCAGCCTTTTCACACAGGTGCAGCAGCTCAACGTCGTAGGCCGTCACTTTCCAGCCGCTTGCTTTTTCCCGGCGCTCAAAGAATTCGAGGCGTGGAAAGAGCCGGGTGGCCACGTCACGCCGGAACAGCTTGAACCCACACTGCGTGTCCTTGATTGTGCGCAGCAAGAACGCGCCACGCAACGTGCGAAAAACAAAACTACCCACCTTGCGCAAAATCGAGAACCCTTCGCGCCCCATGCCACGCGAGCCAATGACGACCTCGTATCCTTGGCCGGCACAAGGCAGCAGTTTGGCCAGTTCGTAGATTGGCGTGGACTGGTCCATGTCGGTGAACAAAAGCCATTCGCCCTTGGCCTGCTGGATGCCACCCCAGATCGCAGCCGGTTTGCCGCCGTGCGGAATGGTGACCAGTGAAAAGCGATCCTTGTCCTGGATGAATTGTTCGACCAGCGCTTTGCTATTGTCGGTCGATTCGTCGTTAGAAACAATAACTTGCCAATCGTAATCCTGGGTGACGAGATAGTCGTAGACCTGGTCCAACACGCCTCGCTCCAGGTTTTTCTGCTCGTTGTAGCAGGGAATAATGACCGAAAGGTAGGGATGGGTTTGATTTTTTTCTTGCATCATACTTTCTCGGTTGTTTTGGCGCTGCCTGAATACATCGTCGTCGGCAGCAGGGTGGATGATGTAACTGAATCGCAGCACACTATGCTACTAATGACATCCTTGGAGATTGCCACCGCGAGCCCTCGTGGCGATGCTTCACGGCAGTAAAAACCACTGCCGTTCGCAATGACCGATGTCGTTTGTGTAGGCGTGGCGCGTCCGCGCTATGGATAACTCGCAATGGCAAATGTGACATTGGCAGACTAGGTTATAGGCGCTTCACCAAGCACGCCGGCGACGATCCGGATTGCCTTTTCTATCGTCTCTTCGTCGATCATCGTATAGTTGAGGCGCATGGTCTCCAGCCCTTCGCCTTTGTGGGTGTAAAAGAACTTGCCCGGCACGAACGCCACTTTTCTTTCGACGCATTGATGGTAAATTGCTTCCATATCCAGGCCCTTGGGGCCTTCGACCCAGATAAACATCCCGCCTTCGGGGCGCGACCAGGTCAAGTTTTTCGGAAAATGCTCGTCCATCGCCCGCAGCATCGCCTCTTGCCTGGGTTTGTAGAGGTTGATGATGTTGGGCAGGTGGCGTCTCAGGTGCCCGCCTGAGAGGTATTCGGCGGCGAGCGCCTGGTTAAAGGTGCTGGTGTGCAGATCGATGCCCT
>JAFGJF010000094.1 GCA_016929205.1 Anaerolineae bacterium | reverse complement strand
GGATCTTGATCTGGGGTACCAGTTCGTTCCAATTCGGCCGCCTGCCGCTGTAGCGTCCGACAACATTCGGGCTTAGCTGCTGCTTGGATTCGGCCCACGCCCGCCATTCGATCTCGGCCCAGGTTGGCGAGTTCTTGCGTCCCTCGGCAATGATCTCGTCAATTGACTGGCTTTTTCGCGCCTCAATCGCCGCACGCTGTTCCTCCGGCGACGGGCGCGGCCGACGATCCCACGACGTGTTCTCGTCAAACCAAGGCGGATCCTCAAGGACGGCACAACTAAACAAATCGCCAAAATTGGCAACCGCCATCGCCGTCGACGCACCACCCATCGAGTGCCCCATCAACGCCGGTTTCTCCAGGCCGAGGGCCATCACAAAACGAGCGATGTCGGCCGCGCGAACCTCATCGTCATAGCCATCCTCCGGCGCGCTGGACAGGCCGTGGCCGCGCGCATCGGGCATGATCAGGTCGTAATCGTCTTCCAGTGCCTTGGCGGCGCGGATCCAGCACAGGCCGTTGTCGGAAAAACCATGCGATAGAACAAAGGGCGGTTTTTTAGCACCGGTACGATAATAATGCACCTTGATTCGATTGGCGCTCACATTACCATGTACCCAATCCGTCTCCGGCACCGGCTTTTCATCCAACACCGAGACATCGCCGGCGTCGAGCATCGCCAGCAGCGGCGAATCCTCGATCTCGAGCGGCAGATCCACCCGCCCGCGCTTGCGGCTCGATTCATAGGTCGCAAAAATGATCTCGGTCGCTTGTAGTGCCTTCCAGCCCGCCAGCAGCGGTTCACGCCCATCCCTGAGCGCATCCACCGCGTCGAGCACGGCATCGACGGTCGTCTTGAGATAAGCATCGCGCACACCAACGTCAAAATCCTGCCATTGCCCCTTGGTTTCGATATTTTTCATGCGCAACGCCGGGCCATCTTGCACCCACAATTCAATCACGCCCTCGCTGCCCACCAGGCGGATGCCGCAGTCAAACGGCTGCTCGCCACCGGTCGCCATCAGGCCATAGACGCCGTTCTTCCACTTGAACGTGCTCAAGCCTTGCCCCTCAATAAACACATCAAAGATCTTGTGTCCACCGCGAGCATCGATCTGGCCCATCACCCACTCGACCGGCTGCTCGCCGTTGAAAAAGAACAGCATATCGAACCAATGCGTGCCCCAGTCGTAGAGATTGCCAGTATACCCCTCCAACCGTTCGAGTTGGCCGATCGCTCCCTCATCGAGCAGTGCTTTGGCTTTGCGAAACGGCTTGCCAAACCGCCGCTGGTGGTTAAAGGTGAGCTGTACGCCCTTTTGCGCGCACAGTTCGACCATTTTCCTGGCTTCGCCATAGGTCGGCGCGATTGGTTTTTCGCAATGAATTGCCTTGACTCCCGCCTCGACGCAGTCAAAGAGCGCCGGCGCGTGCAGCTTGGGCCACAGGCAGATGCTCACCATATCCAGCTTTTCTTTGGCCAGCATCTCTTTGTAATCCAGGTATCCACGTGGGATCCCGTAACGCTGCGTGAATGCATCCAGATTGTCTTGTTTGATGTCAGCAGCAGCAACCAGTTCACAATCTCGGGAAGCAATGTAACCCGTCGCGTGAATGTTGCCCTGCCCCATCCCGGTCGCGCCGGGCGAGCCCCACGGCTTGCCGCAGCCAATTACACCTACACGAAACGTCGTCATTGAACATCTCCTCTTACTTTTGAAACAAAAAAAGACACACACGAGACAACAGGTGTCCTTTTTCAACGCCGGCGAGGTTAGCTGACGGGCTCGGACGGAAAAAAGTCGCCCTACTATGCCAATCACGTTTCTCAGGATTGGCCCAGATTCGCCCCGATGTTGGGTTCCCCGCACCCGGCTCTGCGACCTGTAAGCAACTGAAACGGTGATCCGGCCACAAAACCAGGTTTAGGCGTGCCTGGCTATACAGTTGTCTCTGCCACGCTCAACACCTCGGATCGCGGGCATCCTACCCGCTTTACGCTCTAACACCCCATACAGTACAACCCCGCGACTTAGAGACCGATGCTCTTGAGGTACTTGCGACTGACCAATGCGCTCTCCAGTGCCGTCGCCTTTTGCGTCACGTCTGTCTCGACAATGATCCAGCCGGCATAGTTTGCCTTTTTCAGAATGTCAAAGATGGCGGGGAAATCGACCATGCCCTCGCCCAACTCGCAAAAAATGCCATTGTCGGAGAACTGTCCATAGTTCCAATCTTCCTTGACGCCCCGTTCGAGCACATCCGGATCGATATCTTTGAGGTGCACCGACTTGATGCTGTCCGCATAATCGCGACAGAACTGGACCGCGTCTTCACCAGCCCAGGCCAGGTGACCAATATCAGGTCCCTGGAAGACCAGCTTGGGATCGATCATAGAAAAGAGCTTGTCGATTTCGACACGCGTTTCGATGGTGCTGCCAACGTGGTTGTGAAAACAGCTTTTCACGCCTTCCTCGAGCGTGATCGCGCCAACCTTGGCCAGCACCCTGGCAAACTGCTCGAACTCGGCATCGGTCATCATATCTTCGGGCTTGACCTTGGCCGACACCTGGCGGCGCGTCAAGCCGCGCGAAGTGACATAGTTGTCGAATCCACCCGCGGCGACGTACAATTCGCCACAGCCGATCTCGCGGGAAAAAGTAGCCAGCATCCTGGCTCGCTCCAGGATCCCGCTTTCCTGTTCCGGATCTTCAAAACTCGCGCCCAGGTAGCCGGGGCCGGGTTTGAGGCCGTACTTGGCGTACAATTCGATCACCTCTTGTGCGGTCACCCCGCCGTGCGGGCCGGCTGGCGCGCCCTCATAGTCCGCTTGTGCGATCTCGGCCAACACTTGCTCGCGCGGCGTGCCACGCGGCCAGGTAATGCTGCTGCAGGCGATAACCCAGTCTTTCATAGTCTTGAACCAATTCCTCTCTATACTAGATCTGTCCAACAATTGAAAGGGAAACCTGCACGGTGCGGGTTTCCCTCTTTAGACACGTGTCTCTACACCAAAACACAACCAACCCGGGCCTGACTCAGGGTTCATATGTATAGGTGCTTGCAGCCGTCCCTTGTCCATCCGTCAGGTTTGCCGTATCACCGGTATTGTTCCAAATCGGACGTC
>JAFGJF010000604.1 GCA_016929205.1 Anaerolineae bacterium | reverse complement strand
GTAACTCACCGGGACCATATTCAGGCATCGGCACGTCGATCGGGCCACCATCCTGGCCCAGGTTCTCAAACTCGGCGCCGTACAACGGCCAAAGCCTGTTCCTGTCCGGCAGCGGCGTGTCAGCACGTTTATAGTCTTTTAATTTATCTGTCATCGCTCTTGATCTCCTTGAAAATAGTCAACAATCAATCCAATCGGAGCGCAAGCACTTGTCCCATAGAAACCAGGAGTCTCGCTCGCTCATCATTGACGCTCCAGGAGGTATGTTACCCCCAGTCCAACTCAATTGGGACGAATCGTAACTGACTGCCCGGCACCTATCGAGATCGCCAACACCCGGCCGGAAATGACCTCGCTTTGACCGGATTCATCCTCCACAACCGCCTGACTATCGCCCCACGGATTGGCCAGACTAAATACACCGCCGGCCTGGCCGCCAACCTGGCCGCGCACCAAAACCTGCGTCACCTTGCCGTCTATGCGTTCCGCACTGACCAGGAACGCGCCCTCGGTCAGCATGCCGTCAAAACTGACCCGCTTCCAGCCGCTCGGCGCCCCGGCAAAGAGGTGGTGAACGCCACGCCGGGCGTGCAGCATCATCTCCATAATCGCCGCCGTCGCGCTCATCCCGGCATCCATCTGCATCTTTTCCAGCGGGCGGTTCTTGTCGAGCATGCTCGGTGCCCCGATCAAGGTAAAGCCGGGAAAAACACAGTCGTGCAGCGTACCGTGCCCCTCGTTGGTGTACACTTTGGCCCAGATTTCCAACAGCAGCTCGGCCATCTCGGGGTTGTGAAAGCGGGTGTGGATCATCGATGCCCAGGGCACGCACCACCCCGACCACATCCCCATCCCCTTGTGAATCCAGTTGCACAGTGAGTTTTCATAGACGGTTTGCCAGTCGGGATCGTCGAGATCGAGCACATCAAAAGGATAGATGCCCGCCAGGTGAGAATGGTGGCGGTGGCTTTCCTCCAACGGCGTGCCTTCCCAAAGTGCGATCTGTTCCCGACCCGGCAGGCCATCCAGCGCTGCCTTGGGCAAGCCGCGCTGGATGTCCAACCAGATCGATCTCGGCGGCTCACCAAGACGTTGCGCAGCGTCGATCAGGCTCTCACACAGCCAGTGGATGCAGGCCAGTTGAAAACTGGCGTTCTTGCCCCAGGCGTCCATCGCCGAACCACGATACTCGGGCGAAACACCAACCGGCAGCGACCAGCCATCCCCGTCGCGTTCGAGCATTTCCTCGTACACCCGCATCGCGCCGACCATAAACGGGAAAGCCGTCTCGCGCAAAAACGTCACGTCACCCGAGTAATGATAATAGTCAACCATCATTTGCGCCACCCAGGCCGTGCAACCATGATCGACCGACCCGGTCCAAAAACCGCCCATACACGTGCAACGATCGTCCACCGCGTGTGGCAGCATCAATCCGTCGTCAATGCCGACAAAAATGCGCGCGTTCTCGCGGAGCTGCGGCATCCAGGAAACGATCATGTCGAACAACGGCAAGAGATGAGGCAGCAGGTTAGCCCGGTAAGCAGGCCAATAGCACATCTGCACGTTGATGTTAAAATGATAGTCCCCTGACCACGGCGGCATCTGGACCTCTTCGATCCATGGGCCTTGCAGTCCGGCGGGCACGCCACCATCGGGGCTGGTCAGACCGGCAAACTTGAACAAGCCGTAACGGTACAAAAAGTCGAGTTTGTCGTTGGGCAGATCGATCTGCGGCACCCGTTCCCAATAACGCGCCCACCAGGCGGCAATGCCGTCGCGAAATGCCACTGTCCCTCGCTCGACGGCGCCATCGATCCACTCCTTGACCGCCTCTCGCGCCGATGCAGCCCCGTCGGCAACGGCTTTGCCATACTCGAGGCCCAGCCACAACTCGCGTCCCTGAACGCAGTATCCCAGGCATAGTGGCGGATCGACGGGACGAGCCTGCACCCAACCGGACAAACCGTCGAGATCAAAGAACTGCGGCTCCAGGAACGAGATCGAGCGCAACGTGTCGCCGACCATGTCCCATGCCGTGACACAACGCACAGTCGGAAACGCCATTCCTTCCGGTACCTCGATGTGCAGCACCGGTTCCTGCATCGATAGGTCAAACGTGACATCGAGCGTTTGTCCATTGCCTTGGGCATGTATCACGACCTGCCCGCTGCGCATATCAAGGCCGCCGCTGATCAACTGCATCGCCGGATCAAGCACCAGTTCGATCCGGCCTAACGGCAGCAAGCTGGGCCGCTGCGGGTAGCCATCCGGAACCGCGCCTTTTTCAAACAACTTGCGCAGCCCTTCCTCATCACCCGCTTCGAGCAAGCGGCGAATATTCGCATAGCTCATCCCTTCGACCCACGGCTTGCCACCGCGATGATCCCAGAAATCGCCCCGGTTGACGGTCACGCGCAAGACGTTCCCCTCGCCCCAGATCATCACGCCCATCCGCCCATTGCCTTGCAAGATGCCGGTATGCGTACGCGGCAGTGGAAAGTCCCAGCTATCGATACGGTTCATACTTTTTCACCCTCTTGAAAGCTATCCAAGAAACCGGGTTTTTGACAAAAACCCGGTTTCTGGCGTTACAATGCCTCCAGGATCGCCTCAGCAGACCGTATGCCAAGCTGTTCGAGCCTGGCCTGTCCCGCCGGTCCGGGCGGCACGCAGCGCCCCAGCGCCGTATAAAAACGATTACGCGCCCCGCGCGCCGGCAGTTCTGACTGCGCCCACTCGCTCTGGCAGCCGATGCCCAGTGTGCGTTGGGCGACGGTGTGCCCATAGATGAAATACGCCCCATCAAGAAAGGCCTGCCTGACCGGGGCCAGCTCTGGCACGTCAAAATCGTCGACCAACTTGAGCCCATAGGCGTTCATCTCGGTACCTACGTTGAGCGGCAAGTCCAGTTTCTGCGCCAATTCGACCACGTCGTACAGATTTTGCACCTTGACCCGCTTCAAATCCGGGTCGGCAATGTTCCAGTTGCGGTCGGGCACGATATTCAGAGCAACTACCCCCTTGCCGATCAGCAGCTCCAGCAACTCTTTTTCAGCCCGCTCACCATCCAACGTGCCGTCAAGCCAGGTCGCGCACGGCAGCGCGCCACAGGCGATGATCAGTTCGCTCACCTCTTCCACTGAGGGAAAGGACCCGCGATCCGGCTGCACGTAACCGACCCCGCCACGTTTCATCAACTTGGCGCGGATCAAGTTTTTCATCTTGGGCAAATCGCCAATGATCGCGGCAATCTGCGCCACGGACTGGTCGAGTTTTTCCGACCAAAAAGCAATGGGATCGAGCACAGCGCGCTCGGCAGCAGTGATCAAAGCCGACGTTATATGTCGCTCGGTCGCATTACCACCGGGCGTCAGCGGCAGCACATCCCGCTCGTAATCAACCTGAACGGGATCAAGATAGGCGTTCACGCGATCGACCAATCCCCGGTTGCGGTCACTCGCACGCTGCCGCATACCCTCCAGGATCCCGGAAACGGACTGTGGTGCCTTGCACGACGTAAAGCCAATACCCATATAATAAAAGATGCCCGGCTCACCCGGCGAATTGATCTCGCGCGTCGCAAATTCGGGGACAAAGACCCGCGTCTCCATTCCCGTGCTTCCGCGCACGCCAACCCGGTCGCAAGCCGCCAGGAACTCTTCCACGCCGTCGAGCACATCAAAGTCGACGATACCCACCAGCTTGAATCCATTCTTTTTCGCCAGCCAGGCCAGCTTGCTTGGCGAATAGCCATAGCCGTTGAATGAAAAAAACGTATGGCAGTGCATATTACACACTTGAGCCGGCTGTGGCAACACACAGTCGCCGCTTTCGACCAGTGACACCAACGCCTCCAACGCCCGTGAACGAATGCCGGGATCAAAATCGTCCAATTGCCTTTCCAGCGCTTCAATGCTCATATCTGTATCATTCTCCTCGCTGCTCAGCAACAACCCGAACGATCTTTTTCTCCAACTGCACCGCTTCCTCCGTCGACAGCGCCCCGACAATCATCTCACAGCGGAACGTCCCTTTGGGCGGCAGCAATTTGACGTTGCCTTTGGCCTTTTCCGCCGTATATCCCTCCGGTTCTGCCGTACCCGGTTCGACCAGGGCGATCGCATCCTGATCGGGCGTGCGGCTGATCCAACGCGTGCCCTTGGGCAGTTGATCGGGGCGGTGCGCGATATAGTCCACCGCATCGGGCAGGATTTGCATCGTGTGCGCCCAGCCGTCCTCATCAGCCACGTAATCGATAAAAAAGACCCCCTCGGGATCGAACGCCAATCCAGGAGACAGCACGTGATGCCTTTCAGGATGCTCGCTCAACTCGGCCAAAAACTCGGCGTACCCAGGCTTGGGTTTGATGTGCGACGGAATGCTGGCCCGGCAGCGGACGTGCTCTGGCGTGCACTGCGCACTGTACACCAGCCGCGCAGTGTCCAACGGCTTGAAATTGACGTGTGCCAGGTACATCAATTCCATCGGTGAATCCTTGAGATTAGTGATCGCCATTGATAGATCGAACAGCGTCGACCCGGCGTACAACTTGACCAGCGGCTCGGCAACATAATTGGCACTAAAAGCAACGGTGTAGCGATACTGACCGCCCAGGCCAATGTATACCCCTTTCCGATCCTCCCCGACGACGACAGTGGCTTTTTGGTATGGTGCGTTGGGCAGTTCGCCGTGCAGCGGGTGCGTATCTTGCGGGCCGGGACCGCCCATACCCGTCGCCCCGCAGTGCACGACAAAGCCGCCAAACGTCTCGAGGAACGGAACCCCGGCAAGCGGCATCTCGCACATCGATCTCATCGTCAAATTGCGCCCCTCGAATGTGGCCGACCATACCTGTTGGCCCTGGAAAGGAAGCATGACCAATTCGCCGACATCACTGCACAGACGCAGACCGCACACACCGCTGTCAAAACGAAATGCCGAGGCCGACAGCACGCCATACTCGACCAGCGTTCTCTCTTGTTCGCCAAAAAAAGTTGGCGCGAGGGTAATTACACTTGCGGACACAGATACTCCTTTGCTAAAAATACAAGCTTTCCAACGTCTTGTTGACCCCGGGCGCGCCAAACAACGGCAGGCTGCGACTCGCCATCACGTTGCCCAGATCGATCACCTGCTGGCGATTCAACTCTTTGATCCCCTGGCCGGACTGCAAAGCCAGCAGGATCATTTGCGCCGTTGCCTCCAGCACCTCGACGTTGAGCAGCGTCCACTTGATATCGCCCAGGCTCATCGTCACCAACCCGTGGTTTTCCATGATAAAGCTGTTGTATTTTTGCAGGAACGGCGCAAAATTCTGAGCCAGCTTGATGGTCAACGGTTCGCCATAGGGCACCAGCGGCACCGGGCCGATCTCAGTCGTCGTCTCGGGGTACAGCGGGCGCATCAACCAGTTCGGGCCATCCATAATCGCCATCGCGCAAACGGATGGCGGGTGACAGTGCAGTACCGACACAATATCCGGCCGCTCGTTAAAGAATTTCAGGTACATCGGCGTCTCGCCGGTCGACCGGCGCGTGCCTTCGATCCGGTTCCCTGCCAGGTTGATAAACACCACATCTTGCGGTTGAATATCCCCCTTGTTCATTTGCGTCGGGGTAATCAGCAGCAGGTCTTCCTCCAGCTTCCATGCCAGGTTGCCGCCATAGCCGGTAACATACATGTTTTTCGCCAACCGGTGACAAACGGCAACAAACTGCTCGACCTCGGATTCATATTTTTGCAGCAGAGACATCGACAATATCCTTTCTGGAACATCATTCACTAGACATCATCCCCCATCCGTCATTCCTCATTCGTCATACGGTGAACCTGGTCGCACATCATGCCTGACGTCTGACACCTGACGTTTGACGTCTCACACTTATCCAAACGTCTCGTGCATCTTTTCACAATAGTACTGCACGTTCTCCCACTTGGCATTCTCAGGGATGCGATGATCGGGGCAGGGAATATAGCCACCCAACTCGACCAGCGGCTTGAGGCGTTCCACTTCGGCATCGATAGCCGCATAATCGTAGGCGAACACCTTTTTATCCATGCCGCCAACCCCGCGCAGGGCCTTGCCGTACTGCTCGCGCCACGGAGCGATGCTCGCCTTCCACGTGCCCACCTCGATCGGAAACATCGTATTAACCCCGTTCTCCAACCATATCGGCACCAGGTCATCGATCATCCCATCACAGTCGAGGGAAACGATATCGATCCCATAGCCGTTCACCAGATCGGTAATCCGTTTATAATGCGGGCCAACCTTTTTGCGAAACACAGCGGGATTGATCAGCGGGCCACCACGGAAGCAAATGTCCTCCCAAAAGTGCGCGAAATCAAACTTGGCTCCCATTTCGAGCACGCTTTTCGTGCACCGGTAGCACAGCTCGCCCACCGTGTCAATAATCTCTTCGAACAACTCGGGATCGTCGACCTGCAAATACGACGATTCGACGAGCCCCAACCAGGTTCGGATATTGCCGTACAGGCTGCCGCAGTGCAACCCCATCGGCACGTCCCACTCGCCCTTTTGCAAATACGCCAGCCCGCCCTCCTCAAAGGGCAGCCACT
>JAFGJF010000603.1 GCA_016929205.1 Anaerolineae bacterium | reverse complement strand
GGGAGAGAAAGGCGCTTGACCAGCCCGAGTAAGCATGTTAGAATAAATCTGGGTTTTGCATAAACGCGTGATCGCCAATTTTTAGTTTTAACAGGGAGTGATAAATGGTCAAAAAAACATTGGGCTATGTTGAGCTCGAGTGGAAATGTACCCGGTGCGGGACAATGAATCCTGGCCCGCAGAAATTTTGCTCGGGATGCGGTGCCCAGCAGCCCCAAAAAGTGTCATTTCAGCAAAAGGCTGAGGAGAAATTGATCACCGACGAGGCCGAGATTGCCAAGGCCAAAGCCGGGCCGGACGTCCACTGTGCGTTCTGTGGCGCGCGCAATCCTGCGACTGCGGAACGATGCACGCAATGTGGCGCTAGCCTGGAAACGGCAACAGCGCGCGAAAGTGGCAAGATGTTGGGCGCTCATCGTGATGAGCCCGCGGCTCCGGTCGAGTGCCCGCAATGTGGTGCATCCAACCCGGCCACAGCTTCCAGGTGCTCTGCCTGCAACGCAAGCCTGAAACGACCTGAACCAAAACCCAGGGCAAAACCCCAAAAAGCAGCACCGGCAAAAGCGGCGGCAAAACCCAAGTTTAGCCCATTGTTTATCGTTTTTGCCGGAGTGGCCTTGTTGGCGCTCGGCGTGGTGTGTGTATTCGTCGTTCTGTCCATGATCCCTAAAGAAGAGGTCACAGGTACAGTTGCGGCTGTTTCGTGGGAACGCAGTATCGAAATCGAAGAACTGGGAAATGTAACCAAGTCAGGGTGGAAAGACGACATTCCTTCCAATGCTACCATGGGCTCTTGCACACAAAAGGAACATCATACGCAGGACGACCCTGTTCCAGGGGCCAAAGAAGTGTGTGGTACACCCTATACGATTGACAAAGGAACCGGGCGCGGCGAGGTCGTGCAAGATTGCAAATATCAAGTGTATAAAGACTGGTGCGATTACACGGTCAAAGAATGGAGGACGGTCGATACTGCCAAATTGACCGGGAACGATCATAATCCCAAGTGGCCTGTCCTGAACTTGCGGGCAGATCAGCGTGAAGGAACACAACAAGAAACTTACCAGGTCGAGTTCAGGACAGAAAAGAAGGATTATACGTTTACAACCAGCAGCCTGGACAAGTTCCAGCAGTGCCAGATCGACAGCAAATGGAAACTAGAAATCAATATGCTGGGAGGAATCAAGTCGATCGAACGGGCACAATAGGTCCACAGCTGCAAGCGCGCCGTAAGAGACCTGGCTTTCACGGCGCGCTTGGTATTTCAATGCACGAGGCTGGCGCCAGCTTGGGCCTGGCAGACGTAGAGGTTGGGTTTGAGCCCGGTCTCTTGCTCGTAAGCGGGGCCGACTTGGGCTACAAACGTATCTGTGTGCGCTTGTTCGACCAGGGCCACGGCGCAGCCACCAAATCCTGCGCCTGTCATACGTGCTCCAACCACACCGGGTGCGGTCCACGCCGCGTTGACGATAGCATCAAGTTCAGCGCAACTCACTTGATAATCATCGCGCAGGCTGTTGTGCGAGGCGTTCATCAACTCGCCTACCTCTGCCGTATGGTCCTGCTCAAGCGCTGTGATGCAGTCCAATACGCGCTGATTTTCACCGACCACATGCCGGCAGCGTTTACGCACGTTGGATGGCAATTCACCAGCGTAGCGGTTAAATGCCTCCACCGATACGTCACGCAAAGCCTTGATGCCCGTCAAGTGAGTGCCTAACCGGCGCACACCTTCTTCGCACTCGGCGCGGCGTGTATTGTACGCGGAATCGGTCAGTCCACGCCGCTTTGCGGTATCCATGACGATGATGTCCAACTTGTCGGGAATGGACACGGTCTGGTATTCCAGCGTGCGACAGTCGATAAACAAGGCTGCATTCTCGTGCCCAAGTGCTGAGATGAACTGATCCATAATGCCACAGTTGACGCCAACAAAGGTGTTCTCGGCACGTTGGCAAAGCAGCGCCAAGTCGGGGCGTGACAACTCGAATCCGACCAGGGTTTGCCACATCACGGCCATACTGACCTCAAGTGCAGCCGATGAAGAAAGCCCCGAGCCGATAGGCACATCGCTGCTGAAAGTGATATCCACGCCGGGCAGATGAAAACCACGTTCCTGCAATATCAAGGCTACACCCCGTTGATAGTTGCTCCACTTTTGTTGTTCGACATACTCGATGTTATCCAATGAAAAGGAGACCTGTGCGTCAAAGTCGGCCGCGCGAAGACGTACTGTGCGATCTGGGCGCGTTGAAACGGCGACTAGGACGCTGCGGTCGATGGCAACAGGCAGCACATAGCCATCGTTATAATCGGTGTGTTCACCGATTAAATTAACCCGTCCCGGAGCACGGACGATGAGTTCGGGTTGCTTGTCATACGTCCGATAAAAGTCAGACTTGAGCGTGGTCAAACGTTCATCAAATGGCCGTTTTTCACTCATAATTGTTTTCCTTTTCAATGGTTGATGATTTCCGGCAGATAACCGGCACGTTCTAGTTCTTGGATCAAGATATCCCAGTCGCTTTCCCGTACCAGCACTGTCGTTGGTGTGAACGATTGGCGCAAATAGGGGCGAATGCGGTCGTGAGCCTGCAAGTCGAGCATTGTCTTTTGCGTGCGTGTTTCCAAAATAACAGCTTTGCGCAGACGGACGTGACCATATCGGTTTGCCCATGCTCTAAGGCGGGCAATGGTCGCTGCTGGAACATCTTCCTGGGCAATACGACTCAGAAAACGTTCTACCATTTCAACCTGAATCTGGGTGCCAAACGCGCGCCGCAAAGACTCGGGGGTGATTTCGTAGACGTAATCTGGTTTTGATGCGCGCCAGTCGGCGATACGCGCCAGTTGGAAACGATCGTACAGGGAAGCCTGTCGTGGCAATGTAACCCATCCCTCAGGCGTAACCTGCGCGGGATGGGCAGGCAGTTCTCCAATATCCACATCACTCTGTCCGAGAAATGCCAGTCCCCACGGCGTCAACCGAATTGCGGTGGGCTTGTTCCAGCCTTCTTGATAGCCCAATGACACCATACCCAGCCAGTGCAGTGGTCCGGCGAAGAGATAGGTGATCAGCGCGCCGTCGATTTTATCCCAATGCTCGAATCCGGTCAAATACTCGGCGGTGCGCCGGTCGCGGATATACCAGCTCTCAAAATCGCCGTCAGGCCTCAAATAGTCAGGCGATTGATCTTTGATTATCTCGACGAGTCCTGAAATGGAAAGCCAGGCATCGATCGTGCAGCGTTTCAGCAGATCGAGGACGGTCTGTCGAGCAGCAAAAGGGTCGTTGTGCCAGCCTGTATCCTCGCAAAGGATGGTGGGCACGTGCCACAGATCGTTCCAACTGGCGTCATTGTACCAGGTGTGCTGAAGGCGCTGCAGTTGTTCCATGCGAGTTTGTTTCAGCCAGGTACGCACCGGCTCGCGATTGAGATCGAGTTTGCGGCCTTGACCATGCACAAATTCTGCCTCTTGTGCCAGGTGGTACAAGAACTCAACGCGTTCTTGGTCGGCGATAAGGGACTGCTTTTGCACAAGAGCCGCGGCCTCTGGTGTGAGTTGGCCTTGATTGATGTGGATGTCACCGGTTTGTATCAAAGCAAGCAGGATGCACAAGTCATCAACAAGCGCTGGATCGCCGAGCTCGATCCGGTGTGGTATCTTGGCATAGGGGATGTCGAATGATATGTCTTGAGTTTGTGGGATGGGCAACAAGGGCACGAGATCGGAAGGGATGAACACAAATTCAGAAGAAATGCCGTCTTGTTCCATAAAGCTGCGAGCGACCATGCCTCGATACCACAAACCTTCTGCCGGACTGATCGGCGTACGCCAGGGGGCTTCGCGGGCCAGGCTGCCGGGGCCAAAACGGCGGATCTCGCCAAACTGCAGGGTGAAGCGATGTATACGCAGCCGACCGCCATTTGTAAGCAGTGTGTCCAGCGCCGTGCGCTCTTGTTCCGTGAGCCAGGTCAACGTTTCAGCGATTGAGGTCGGATCGAGCAAGGCAACTGCCATCTCGTTTGCCATTTCATCGTGTTGGAACGTTGCCAACTCGACGCCACGTTTTTCTGCGATGGCACGTAAGAGTGTGTTATCGTATTCGCTCAGACACTCGTGTACTGTCTTTGTCTTCACACTCTAGCTTTCTCTAGGGGAAAAGCCGGCGAGCGCTGATTTTGGCAACAGCATCGCTTCGAAAACGGTACAGCTTGGCCGGACGGTGGTCGCCGCTGCGGACGTGGGAGGTTTCCTCCAGTACGTCGGCGGCTAGCACTTTGCGTCTAAAGTTTCGCTTGTCCAATTTGTCAGCCAGGATGTGTTCGTAGGCTTCTTGCAGCTCGGTCAGGGTGAACGTTTCAGGCAAGAGCTGGAAAGCCAGGGCAGTATACTCTATTTTGTAGCGCAGGCGTTGAATAGCGTACTGGAGGATGTCGATATGATCGAAGGCGAGTGAGGGAAGTGCGTATGCCGGGAACCATTCTGCTGCGCTTGCATCCGAGGCGGCGTGCAGATGCAGTTCATCGGATGAAATCAAGGCAAAATAGGCGATCGTAATGACTCTTGTTCGCGGGTCGCGGCCTGGATTGCCAAAGGTATACAATTGTTCCAGGTAGATGTTTGGATCGTCGATGCCGGTTTCTTCAGCTAGTTCGCGCCGGGCTGCTTCTTCCAATGATTCGCTCATCGCAATGAATCCACCTGGAATGGCCCACATATCTTTATAGGGCCAGTGCTTGCGTCGTACAAGCAATACCTGGAGTTCGTTGTGACGCAAAGTAAAAATCACGATATCGACCGTTACCGATGGCCGTTCGTATTTGGATGCATCGTAATCGGACCCGACAGTATCTTGGTGTTGAGACATACCGCTTTCCTATGTGGTTGGTATTAACGGGATGGCTGCCTTTGAGTCATTTCTTAGTGTGCTTTGTACACTTATTATACTTCAAACCTGCCCTGTTGTCAAATCCAGATCACTGTGCGATCATACCCGGTAGGGATAGTTTGCCTCCATACCCCTGGTGGTAGAAAGACAAATCACATTGCATCCCATTCTACCATGGATTGATGTCGAGAACGATCTTGATTTCGGACGGGTTTTATCCCTTCTTGCCTCCCGTGCCGGAATCGAGTACAATAGAAACAGTGGTTATTGACAAATACGCTATACCGTGCAGTGCGCGACCGGACTTGGGTTGCGCTGTATCCTTGACGCCGGAGGAGAGCAAATGAAAAAAATCAGCACCCCGACCAGGCGCGCCTATTACCCAGCATCGCCAAATGAGCCATCGCGTGTATTGTGCTGGATGCCGGCTGAAGAGCTGGCGCGTATGGTCGAAGAGGGTGAGGCTCCGGCCCATCTGATCGACGATCACCCCGACGGCTTGGAAGTCGAGGTGTCGGAGGCAGAATTTACCGAGTTTGGGATCAAGCTTGACGCCGATCCGGCAGCCATTCGCCAGGCCTACCTGGATATGCTTCAAGACGGACAGATCCCCGACTCGGGCATGGTCGACGCCCGCAACCTGGAAAGCGTGGCCCTGGGCACGTCGATGGTCTCGTTTTCCATAGGCTCTAAACTGCCCGAACCCGACATGTCGGATGGAGAGGATGTCAAGTCATTGCTTAAAGGGCTCTGAACCTGCGTCTGGAGCGGAAGCATCTTGTCTGCCCATACCTGCCTTGACGAATGACGGATGACGGGGTTCAGGCATCCTGTCTACCAGAAATCCAGAGGCACGGGGAGAAGAATAATGGAACCACTCGAGATCTATATTCTAAACGTCGGCCAGGCCGATACGACGATCATCAAGACGCCCAACGGCAGGTTGATCGTCATTGACGCCGTCAAGCCGAACAAGGTTCAAGAGGTCCTGGAGGCGCTGTCGCCCGGCCCGGTGCAGATCAGCCACCTGGTTTTGACCCACCCGCACTGGGATCACTATTCCGGCGTGTCCGCGCTGTTGCGTGATTACGTCATTGATCAGGTAACGCTGCCTCCGTTTTGGTTCATTCCCGGCACGCCCGGCTATCACCAAATCATCAACCGCATTCACGAAAAGCAGATCCCGGTCCAGTTTTTGTCCGGCTACAGCCGCCTCTATCCCGACGGCGGTACCTATCCGGCCTACGACAACCAGCCCTATCTCGAATTCCTGGGGCCGCCAAACCACATGATGGAGGAATTGTACGAGAACGGCGTGCTCATTCCCAACCACCTGTCGATTATGACTCGCCTGGTCTACGACAAGTTCAGCATGGTACTCGCTGCCGACGCGCAGATGGAAAACTGGGCACATTACGACCAGCAGGGTATGCTCGATCAGGACTGCGATGTTCTCCGCGCCGCCCACCACGGCAGCCGCAACGGCGTCCAGTGGGAGCGGCTAGACCGGCTGTCGCCAAGGTTGGTGATCGTCTCGTCCGATTACGAGGCCAGCCATCATCTGCCTGACGTGATCGGCAGTGTCATTTTTCTCGAGTATGATGCCGACGAGGGGC
>JAFGJF010000602.1 GCA_016929205.1 Anaerolineae bacterium | reverse complement strand
GGAACATGTCATTCCCGCGTAGGCGGAACATGTCATTCCCGCGTAGGCGGAACATGTCATTCCCGCGTAGGCGGGAATCTAGCGGAGGGATATCTCTTGAATTCACTCGTTTTCGATCTATGGGATCAGGGCCCACCCGATGGCCTGGTGCAGTACAGCGACGCACAAATACTCGCCGACCAGACGGGCGACGACCAACGGCTCAACCGCGTCTATTCGAACGTCAGCCAACCGACGATCACCGTCCACAAAACCGCTCAAGAGCGGGCAACAGGCGCGGCGGTCGTGGTCTTTCCGGGGGGCGGGTACCGCGACGTGTGGATCGACAAGGAGGGCCACGACATCGCACGCTGGCTGAACCTGTTTGGGGTAACGGCAGTCGTCGTCAAGTACCGCACGGCACCGGTACCGGCGCAGGAGGACGTGAGAGACAGGGTGCTGCTGGCGACGCTGGCTGACGCCAAACGAGCCATGCGCCTGGTGCGCCATCACGCCGGTGAATGGAACGTCGATCCAGACTGTGTCGGGTCGATTGGGTTTTCGGCGGGCGGCCACCTGATCTTGCGCCTCGTGGCGCAGGCCGATGGCGGCAACCCGGACGCAGCAGACCCGGTAGAGCAGTGGAGCAGCAAGCCCGACTTTTCGATCCTGATCTATCCGGCAGTGCCGCCAGACCTTTCAACCCTGGGACCGGATGCAGGGCCGATGTTTATCGTGAACGGCGGTCAGGATACGCTGACCCCGCCGCAGGGCGCGCTGCGACTTTGCCAGGCGCTGATGGAGGCCGGCATCCCGGCCGAGCTGCACCTCTTCCGGCAGGGCGAGCACGGTTTTGGGCTGGGGATCACGGGCGGATCGGTCAGGCAGTGGATGGATCTGTGCGAAGCGTGGATGCGCGAACTGGGGTATCTGGCATCCCGGTAGACGGCTGGCAGGTTGAGGCACTCACTTGTGAAATCAACAATCAACGCAAACACGATGCAGGGACAGGTCTGTTTGGTTACAGCCGCGACGGCGGGCACCGGTAAGGTCACGGAAGGAACGCTGGCTGACCGAGGAGCAGTGCTGATCATTGCGGGGCGAAACGATGAGCCTACGGACCAAGATCATTAAAAAACTCGTTGCCGTCTCGATGTCAGACTGGTCGAAAGGGACCATTCAGGCACAGCGCGCCAGGCAGGAAAGGACGGCACGGTATACCAGGCTGGCTCGCGATATACAATGCCAGCCCGTTGATGCAGATGGCGTGCCTGCTGAATGGATCAGAGCGCCTGCCGATCGAAGCAAAGCGATCGGCGTGGATGGCGGCGCGATCCTGTACTTGCACGGCGGGGCCTACGCGCTGGGCTCGATCAACGTCCATCGCGAGCTCGTCGCCCGGCTGGCGCGCGCGACAAACACGCGCGTGCTGGCCATCGACTACCGCCTGGCTCCCGAGCACCCTTACCCCGCGGCGCTAGAGGATGCCACAACCGCTTATCTCTGGCTGATCGATGAGGGCATTGCACCGTCGCAGCTCATCGTGGCCGGCGATTCTGCCGGCGGTGGGCTGGCGCTGGCAGCGCTGGTGGCCCTGCGCGACGCCGGGAAGCCGCTTCCCGCCGGGGCAGTCTGTCTCTCTCCCTGGACCGACCTGGCCCTGACCGGCGCATCCGTGCAAACCAAGGCCGGAGCTGATCCGATCCTGGATCCAGACGATCTCAAACAGTACGCCCGGTTCTATGCACGGGAGCACGATCTGGCTTCACCCCGGATCTCGCCCCTCTATGCGGATTTGCAAGGGTTACCGCCGCTGCTGATCCAGGTCGGGACAGACGAAATTCTGCTCGACGACGCCCTACGCTGCGCCGGCAGGGCTCGCCGGGCGGGCGTGGACGTCACCCTGGACGTGTGTGATGGCATGTTCCACGTCTTTCAGATGTTCCCGTTCTTACCCGAAACAACGCAGGCAGTTGGACGTATTGCCGAGTTTGTGTTACAATGGCGCGCACCTGGTGGCGTTCCTCTTGAAAAGAAACCCCCTTCCCATGGCTGACGCAATGGAACCCAAGCTCGGGCGGATTCTCAAGATCGCCGTGCCGCCGTGCTCGTAACGTGGTTCTCGCTGATTGTCATAAACATCTCTTATGTGGCGAGTGCATTCTATCGCTTTCGTGCCGGGAAATGGAAAGCGATGGCTTTGATCGGCTAGAGGAGAAAAGCATGTCTATTGTATCAAAACTGGCCAGCCAACAGGGCAGGAATGATGACGAACCAAACAAGGAATTGGGCAAGGCCTTGGTGGCTCAGCACGACGTTGGCGGGATCCGGGACATCGTAGCGCACCTGTCGGATGCAGACAAACGCATCCAGGCTGACTGTCTGTCAGTATTGGAGCAAGTCGGGCGGTTGGCCCCGGAATTGATCGCCGATTACGTTTCGGATTTTTTGCAGCTTGTGCAGAGTAAAAACAATCGACTGGTCTGGGCGGCGATGATCGATCTGGCGCTGATTGCCGATCGGAAACCGCAAGAGATATTTGAGCGATATGACGAGATCGTTCAGGTGATGGTAGACGGCTCGGTCATCACACAGGATAATGGCATCAAGATTCTGGCTCGGGTTGCCTCGACAAGCACCGAATACCATAAAACGATATGGCCGTTTTTGTTGGAGCAGCTATCGAGCTGCCGTGCAAAAAGTGTGCCCCAGTACGCTGAAAGCATCAGCGTAGCAGTAAACCCAGAGTGTCAAGATCAATATCAAGACATCTTGAAAAAGCGGTATGAAATTTTGTCAACTGCTCAGCGAAAAAGAGTAAAGAAACTATAGGAACGGTCACCGAGATTGTCGACTATGATTTCGAGCAAATCACCGATTCCTATGCCCATGTCCTGGCCCCGTTTCTGGCTCAGCACTTCAAAGGGTGACCTTGTCGATTTGAGGTATGTCAGAAAAGAGTTGATTTTTGAGCATGTCGACCTGAGCGGCAAGACTGTATTGTTTCTGTACAGCACGACGATCCTAAACACAGATCCTCAAATTCTCAACTAGGTCAATGTCTTCAGGTTTTCGCCAGCCTTCAAGCCTGAGAGAATGAATTCTCAGGCTGATATCGGAAACGCGTCAAGACGCGTTGGTGTAACGTGTTTGAACACGTTTCTCATATCAGACGTCGGATTCATCCGATGTCTTGTGCTCAAATATCTCGTCCGAGATCGTCCCGTGACACACCCTGGTCACCGCGCCGGTCATCGTCGCCATAAAGTCACCCGTCAGCCGGATCTCGAGTTGTCCACCGGGCATATGCACCGTGATCGGCGGATCACACCATCCGAGTTTGTACGCCACGGCCGCAGCGGCACAACTGCTGCTGCCCGAGGCCAGAGTATAGCCGGCCCCGCGCTCCCAGATCTCGATCCGGATACTGTGCCGGTCGAGCACAGCCATAAACTGGACGTTGGTGCGGTTGGGAAAGCGGGGATCGACCTCGATGATCGGCCCGAGCTGCTGCGCCATCTCGGGCGAGGGATCGTCACACAGCACGACGCAGTGCGGGTTGCCGACTGCCGCCGCGCAAACCGTGAGTGTCCGAGTTCCAACCTCGATCGGCTCGTTCAACACCTCGCGGGGCGGCCCGGCGACGGGAATTGTTGTGCTGTGGAAACGGACCGGCCCCATCTCGACCGTCACCTGCCTGCCGCCGGGCGCGACGGTGCACGACACGGCCCCGCCCCGTGTTTCG